>JBIKRJ010000002.1:0-40716 GCA_044349205.1 Cytophagales bacterium
CAAAAAGATCACTGAGTGCATCGAAGTGACCCCGCCAAAAAAGGTCACTGAGCTTGTCGAAGTAGCGGTCACTGAGCCTGTCGAAGTGCCCTTTATTCCAACCTCGTCGACATATTCCCAATCTTTTTATGCAGCTCCCACTGACCATTCCAAAACTTTAAAATTCACTGGCAAAATATGAATCCTATTTCAAGGATGACTTCGCTTCAAGCGAAGGCATCCTTTGGTAGATTTTAGAAACATAGTCTTCAAAATAGAAGCAGATCAATTGTTCTTCGCCACCAACCTGTCACTCTTAACACTGCTTACCTCACGACTAGGCTTTTGGTATAAATAGCGCTTTCTGAATACAGTCTAATGATGAAATAACCAGGTGATAAGTCGGAAGTATTTAACTCGATTTGGTTCGAGTGATGCATAGATACTTTTACTACTTGACCAACTGTGTTTACTAATTCAGCTTTGTCAATTTTCCTGAAATGAGTCACTTCAACCACATCTTTAGCAGGGTTCGGAAAAATGGTTGTGTTTTGAGTGTCGATTTCTTGAACACTCGGTGTGTTGGTCGTTACACTAAGAGAGCAGTTGCTATAATTTTGCATCACGTTTGTGGAAGATTCATAGCATAAAGTGGAATAATCGCTCGTGTTTTCCAACGAAATCTGACTACTATTGAATCCTAAAATATTCAAATAGTATTTATAGAGTTCGGAACGCAAAACCACCTTGTCAGTAAAAAGAGTAGTGGAGGTTGACCTGCATTCAAGCGCCCCATTGATGATGTTATTTGTATGGGCAAAACCCTTTTTATACATTTTACTGGAAGTGTAGCCAGCACTTGGTGTCCATAAGTCGTGCATCACTTGATGACAAGAGGGTTTTGGGCATTGCGGCATCATCCAAAACCAAATGCCAGATTTGAATGCCAAAACGCCATTTCGTTGAATCGAATCGGGGTCGTTCAGAAGTACATTTTTATCGTTAAATAAGAATTTGCTCAACTGCCCATAGTTGAAATTATATGACAATTGCATGGGGCCTCTTCCATAATAGCCTACCGAAGGATTCGCAGGAAATTCGGAACTGGCCACCGCATAAGCTCCTGCCGCATTTGTACTGTTATATCCCACTTCATACACAAAATATAAGCCCCACTTAGCGTAGTCACCACTTTGGCCACCACCCACTGGCATTGTCCAACCGCCAGTCGATTCTTTTGAAATATTGGCCAAGAAAGCAGCCAATTCCCTTTTGTTGTTATAGTCAGAACTAGTGTTTGCAAAATCTTCAAAATCTATGGTGACAATAGTTTCTGGAATAGAACTTGAATACCACGATGCTCCAACATCGGAATAATTATAGGTGGTGTTAGTAGATTTCCTTGTAATGGTAATCAATTGGCTAGATAGACCATTTTTCACTCTAATCTTGACTAGATAATCCGACATTTCGGCAGCGGCTTGTTTTAGATTATTAAAAGAATAAAAATCTGTTTTATAGCCTTGTGGATGCCCTCCTGCTATACCCGCACGTTTTGGGAATAGCGCATTCCATTGGTTTGCGTTCAGTAAACTATCAAGATTGGTGTTTTGCGAATAGCCGTTAAGGGCATAAAGCATGGCGATTATCGTAAGTATTATGCTGATTTTAGGTTGCTGTTTGTTCATGTTCTAATTTTTTGATAAGTGGTAATTGTTGTTTCGTTTTATATTCTGAAGTTTTACTCCTGAAACCACGAGGCATACATCACATAGTTATTTGCGATTCGCTCATTGATGTCTTTGAAATGTTCTGGACTTAATTCTTTCACTTTTTTTGCAGGAATACCAGCATAAATAGTACCACTTTCAATACGTGTGTTTTCTAAAACAACTGCACCAGCTGCTATTAGGCTATTTTTTTCAACATATACATTGTCCATCAAAATAGCACCCATTCCAATCAGGACATTATCTTCAACTGTACAACCATGTACAATCGCTCGATGACCAATAGAAACATTATTACCAATATTCAAAGGGTGTTTCAGATAAGTACAATGTAAAATAGCTCCATCTTGAACATTTACATTATTTCCAATTTTAATATAATGAACATCGCCTCGCACAACACTTTGAAACCAAAATGTACAATTATCGCCAGCTTGCACATCACCTAAAATGGTAGCATTCTCTGCAAAAAAACAATTTTCACCAAATCGGGGGTGAATGCCTTTTACTGGTTTGATTAATGCCATGTTTCTAATTCACTCCAATCATAATAAAAGAACCCCAATAGACTGACTCGGGAAAATCGGCTTTGATTTCTTTTTTGGCTTCGATGAAAGACCTGCGCTTGTCGCCGGTACGAAGCCATTTTTCATAGAAAATGAGCATTAGTTTTTCGGTCACTTCATCATCTACTTTGAAAAGGCTCATTACGACATTGTCGGCACCTGCCACCAAGAACGAACGCTGCAAACCGGCCACCCCCTCGCCTATTTGTACATCGCCAAGGCCTGTTTCACAGGCACTTAAAGTCACCAGTTCGGTATTGTCCAAGTTCATGTTCATGGCTTCGTAGGCGGTAAGAATACCTGTTTGGCCGTTTACATTGCCCGCAGTAAAATGGTTATCCAAGAGTTCGCCAGCACCTGTAAGCAATATGCCCGAACGGAACAGCGGGTTTAGTTCGTTTTTCTTCAACATCGAATTTTCGTCTTGCGCCATAGAACTAGTTTGGTCGGGTTGGAAATAACCATGTGTGGCCACATGCAAAATACGAGGACCTTCCATGTTTTTCAGTTTGTCTTCGTCGGCGTGATGATCGGTTAGCAGTACATTTTGCCACTTGTTGGCAGTAAACAAATCGGCAATACCTTTGGCTTCTTGTTCGGCGCCTTGCAGCTGGGGAATGGTACGGGCAGAAACTTTTGAATTTTCCAAATAGAACTGCGGATTACCCACAAGCGAAATGTTGTTGGAAAGGTTTTTCTTGATTTTTTTCTTCTCATAAATACGAGCCAAGGCCAAATCTTTGGTATTGCTCACAAGTAAAATGTCGTATTTGTCTATCAGGTATTTATCGTTGTCGTCTTGCAGGGTTTCTACATTCAGTTGGTTATACACTCCCTCGCTAGAAAGGTAAATGGTGTGAATACCTTTCAGTTGCGATTCGATTGGTTTCCAAAAAACATCGTACGACAGGTGGTCTTCATTTTTGTATTTAATGGTGTTTCGGTAGTATTTGATGTATTTTTTCTCAAGCATATTACCGTTTGGCAGCAGCACAAAATCGGGGTTGCCGCTGGTTTGGTCGGTGACTATTAGTGCAGCATATATGATGGAGTCAGTAAAACCATTGGCATAGAATCGAAAACGCACTATTTCGATGGCGGCTTCCTTTTCTTTCAAGGATTTGCGCACATCTTTCCAATGGTACACCCTGTTTTCAAAGCTTTTGGAAAATTCCTCTGAAGTGGCACTCAGTTCTTTTTCCAAATCATTTATTTCTTTTTCCAATTTTATCGGATCTACATTGGCCACTTTTGATTGTTCTTGCGAATAGGAAATTATTTGGGTGTACAATTCTTTTTTATCGTTCCATACATTGAACTTGCCAATGAGTTCGGGGTTGCCACTACTCAATATCCTTTGACGCACCTTGATAGAATTGCTCAAGAGCAAGGCCTTGGTAGCCAAGACATAATCGTACATTTGGCCTATCAAATCGGGGTGATTGTCTTTCATTTTCAGAGCCAACGAATTGAAAAACTCAAAGTCGCCTTTAATAGTCTCCCAGTATTTGCTCTTCTCGCCGAAACTCAATACAGGGAAATATTTTAATATAAAATCGTGATAACCTTGCGTGGCCACGTTCAAGGTAGTCAGTGAGTTTTTGTAATCGCCTTTGGCATAATAGGTTTTGGCAATACGGCTAAGGGTTTTCACATAATCGGGGTGTTGCGAACTGAATTTGCTTTTGTATAGACTAAGCGCATCTTCGTATTTATTTAAAGCTTGCGCATATTTTCGTTGTTTTCGATACAGGTCACCCCACATAAGGTCAAGTTCGGGAGTATAGACATTGTTTTTGCCCAGTTTGGTTTCCCAATATTTTTCAGATGCTGCAATGAGGCTATCGGCAGAGGCTAGCTGGTTGGTTTCCATTTGAAAGAAGGCCAACGTTTTCAGTCCGTTGATGTAAGAGGGGTTGTCGGAACCAAGCTGTTTTTTCAGAATGGAATTGGATTCGAAAAGCATTTTGCGCGAATCGTTGGCATCACTGCCTAGATTGTAGCGTATGATGGCCAAATCGACTAGGGCATCGGCCAAATTGATATTGTCATATCCTTGAATGCGTGTAATAATATCTATTTGTTTTTTGCACTCAGCCTCGGCTTTTTGATAATCGCCAAAGGCTGAATGAAGCTTACGAAGAGTCTTCAAACTTTCAGCATAGCGTAAAGTAGTATCGCCAGATTGTTTGATACTAAGTTTTACGGCACGATTCAACTGGGCTTCGGCTTGGCCGTAATCACCTGTGAGATAATGCTTCAAGCCCAAAAGATTGAGCGGTTTAATGAGTTCGGCGGCTTCTTTGCTTTTCAATTTTTCTTTTTCGGCAATAGATTGTTTCAAAATTCTTTCAGCTTCGCGGTATTTACCAATTTGCAAATAGTAGGCGCCCAAATCGTCGATACTTGAATTTTCGGCCATGTTATACCCCTTCTTAGCATTATGATTCACGATTTTTTCGGCAGATCGTAAGTTCTTCAGGGACTTGTCGAAATACCCAAAAGTGCTGTAGCCTTCGGCTATATTTTGGTAGGCAAGGGCATAGGAAGGTGAGTAATCGTCGATGTTTCCCGCATCCAACACTGATTCGGCTTGTTCAAACATTTGTTTGGCTTGCGTGTATTTACCCAATTCCAGGTACACATTCACCAAATCGCCCAATATCAAAGCATATTTGGGACTTTTGTCTGTAAAATTTATTTTGGCTTGTTTTTCAGCCATTTGCAGGTATTCAGACGATTTCACAAAGTTTTCCCACAAGGCATACAGTACTCCAATGTTGTCTAAATACTGTACATATTTTTCATGTCTTGGTGACATTTCCTTGCTTACCACTCCCATAAAACTTTGCAGGTAAATCTCTTCGGCTTTCTTTAGGTTGTTGGTTTTGCGCAAGTAGAAGTCGGCAAGGTCAAGCTTGCGGCGGTGATAGGCTGGAGTTTGATCGCCGTAAAGTTCCTTCATTACCTTAAGTATGTTCATGAGGGTGTCTTCGGCGGGCTTTAACCAACCTTCGCGCACATCCAACAACACGTGTATTTCTTGGGCTTTGATACGAGCGGATGAATACAATGGAATATACAAACCATTGCTCATCAGTTCATTAAGACGCTCTTTTACAAAATTATGGTCAAATTTTTTGGCATTTATCCATTCTTCCAGCAATTCCTTGTTGGCAAAAAACACATTTTCTTTGTCGTAGTAAAAACTGGTTTTGCGCTCGTATGTCGCCAAACTTTTGTGGTACATCATGGAAAAATTGTCTTTAATCGCCCTACTGTATATCATGCGATCGAAGCCCTGGAAGTAGTAAATATCCAGCCTATTTTTCACGGCACTCAAAGCCGCTACATTGTAGGCCGTAGCAGTACGCAGGTTTCCTTTCGATTCTTCTATATTGGCAATAGACTGTAAATTCTGCATCTTGACGGGGTTGCTGCTGCCTAAGTTTTTGTCAACCCATTGATTGCTGAGCTTGTACAAGGAATCAGCTGCGCCATTAAAACCCCTTTGTAGGGCGATGTCGGCTTTGGTGCTGGTAGCCCATGCGTAGGCCTGTTTTCTTGACTTAAAATCGGACGAATTCACCTTTATATTTTTGGTTCTGCCTTTAGCATCGGTTCCTTTTTCCGATCGCACTATACGGTTTTCCAGTTTTGGCAACCAATTGGTTACGATGCTATCGGCTTTGTTCAAATAGCCCATTTGCACATCGATTCTTGCCAAAAGCAAGGATTTGGCGGGCAGAAATCCCGCATTTTGTTCCTTCGATTTGTCGTAAATGGTCTTGGCTTGATTGAGCGACTCAAGACTTTTTCGGTAATGCCCGTATTGATAATAGGTTTCGGCAATGCCCAAATAGGTTTCGTAAGCCACCCTACCCGTATCGTTGTACACCCTTTTTATTACACCTGTGGCTTCTTTCAAGCTTTTTTCATATTGTATGTGCCGCCCCATGTGCAAAAGCAATTTGCCTTGGTTCAAGTAAGCAGTAGCGCCAAAGCCAAAATCTTTCTTGCCGCTTCTCAGCATTTTTCGAATGAATGCCTCGTTTTTCTTGTATGCCTTTTTGATTTTGCCTGCTTGGAACTTCCGCTCTATCTTGTCAAGTTTCCGCTGCATTTTTTTCTGGGCAAAAACAGAAAATCCTCCAACTAAAAAGAAAGTCAGAAATATGAAAAAAAATGTTCTATTCATTTTTTAAAATGGTATTCAGATTAAAGTTCCAAGATAATGGTCGTATGGACATAAAACAAAAAAGCAAGCTGTAGCCCGCTTTTTTGAATACATAAATTTTCTCCTATTTATTGCTTGAAAAGAATAAATATTGTCCCTACAGATTCTATATCTGCTGGATCGCTAGTATTTTCAAGCTTCATTTCCATTTGTACAATTTGTTGAAATTTTGAAACGGTTGCCCGGTAGGTCTCGGTAACAAGTTGAGGATTCAAACCTGCAGAATCAGCATCATAAGACGAGGCATAGATAAGAAACTGGTTTGAAGTACCAGCTACACTTTCAACCGCCCAGTTGCCATACGAATAACCAGGGTCTCCATAGGCAGGATTCGCACCCACACGCCACCTGCCATCGCTGCTAATGGCTAGGGTACTAGAATCCTTCTCGAATATCCAATTTCCTAAAAGTATGCTCGCACTGTTATCCAATTGTGCCTGTCCGCTGAATTTATCTTTGCTCAAATGGTAGGCGTTCCAACCCATCGTTACTTTATCTGGCTCTCTATCGTTGTTGAAATCGTATATACCACTAACCACCATTCGGGTAGAACTGGCCTTGACAATTTCCCAGATTCTGTTTGGTGTACGAAGTGCACTACTATCAAAGTCAAAAGCAATGTACTTAGTTGAATCATCGATTCCCCAAGTACCCCAAGTCCAAATCTTGTCCTTGAACTTGTATTGCCAATAATAACCAGAGGCATCGCAGTTGAACATAATGGCTGTCTTGTAACCATTGTCGGCAATTTGCTGACTTGTGAAGGACTTCCCGTTCACAGTCATATCTGCCAAATACCAGCCAAACCATGACCTAACGGTATCTTGTTGCATTCTAAGCTGCCCTGCACCTAAGCCAAGAAGGTTGTCTAAACCGGTTGTTGAACCTCCGTTCAAACGTTGTTGCTGTTGGTTCTCAACAGTTACGGATGATCCACTCGGAGTAACGACCTGCACAGGAACAGATAAAGGAATGCCTGAGCCACTTTCTCTGTTTGTGCTAGTACGATTACTCAAATCGGGTGGGGTTGGTTTTGCTTCGCCAGAAGTACCCCCCCCGCCACTGGTTGCAGGGGTTGGATTGTCTGAACTCTTTTTGCTACAGGTAGTAGTTAAAACCAAAAGAAAAATAGCAAAAAATGTAAATTTGAAATAGACGAAAGAATTTTTCATAGTATTGTTTAAGGAACTTAAACAAACATAGTAAAATACTTGCAAAAATCAAAAACGAACAAAGTAGGCTTAATGCAAACAATTCATTAAATTGTGAATATTTTTACGCCCACTTTTTTAGCCACACTAAAGCATGTCAATAGTTGATTTTTGGGGGGTTATGTCAAAAATGAGTCGCTTCATGTTGCTTATTTTGTGCGCTATTTCTTTTTTTGTTGTTCTCCCTTTTCACACCCAAGCACAAAATGCAAAGGAAGAAGCCGTGTACGAGCTCTTTGATGTATCGCTTGAAGAACTGCTTAACATTGGGATGGTATCGGCGTCTAAAAGAAAACAGAGCCTTTCCGATGCACCTGCTACTGCGTACGTGTTTAGCCAAGAACAAATACGGGCAAGAGGATATACCAACCTTTCGGAACTATTGGAAGATGTGCCCGAAATAGAAGTACAACGCAATTCTAACCCCGAATTTCGAAACATCTTTACCTTCAGGGGCATATCGGGCAATGAGAAGTTTTTGATATTGCTGAACGGGGTACGCATTACCCCTGCTACAGGCGACAGCTACACGCTGGGTAGTAATTTTTCGTTGAACAATGCCAAAAGGGTGGAAGTAATTTTAGGCCCAGCTTCGGCTTTGTACGGGGTCGATGCGTTTAGCGGAATCGTCAATATCATTACCCGTTCTCAAGAAACAAATGAATACCGAGAGGTGGAAACCAGCAGTTCGTATGGCATGTACAACAGCAGCAACAATTCATTTACAGCTGGAACAAAAGTAGGCAAACTGGCTTTTTCTATTTCGGGCAACATGTACGCTTCTGACGAACCCAACTACCAAAAAACAAACCCCGAACAGTTTAAATGGTACAACAACTACACCGAAAAAAATGGCATCATCGTAGAATCGCCCTTTTACCAACGCATCAATACGTTGCAAGCCTTTCAATACAGTGCGGGTGGGAGCTACAATGGCAACCCGCTTTCGGTACAGTTTGGTATGCCCACCCGCTCGCATTTTTTCAATGCCGATTTGAGCTATTCCAATTTCAATATTGGCTATGTACGCCATTACGAAAGCCACAGTTCGGCCTACGGTATCGACCCTCGGTTTACCCTGTACGATGCCTCAAGTTTTGTGGGACAAACCCAAGAAGTGGTGTATGGAAAACATAGTTTTACTTCTTTCAATAAAAAATGGGGCTTGCAAAGTAGTTTTATGCAAAGCAATTATGAAACAAACCCCGAAAGTCATTTTGCCAATGCCTCTTCAAGATGGCAACGAGGCTACATCTACTCGTTTGGACAGAGCTCGCGTGTAGAGGAACAGTTCAACTATGAGTTTTCGAGCCGTGTGTCGCTAGTAGCAGGAGTTTTGTACGAAAACCTGTCGGCCTTGCCACGCACTGGCCTATCTCAAAAGCCTTTTGACAAAAACCAACCCGGACAATTACAAGAAATTTACTTCATAGGTGCAGCAGGTTACAAACCCATAGCAGTTAGCGACAAGGCTGTATTCAACGATTCATTGGCTATAAAACAAAATTTTTACAATTTGAAGTACCAAAACTATGGCGGTTTTGCACAGTTTCAGTTTAACCCGTGGAAAATATGGGAAATAACCTTGGGTATGCGCTACGATTACAACACCCGTTTTGGTGGGAGTTTCAACCCAAGAGCTGGACTCGTTTTCTTACCCAACAAAAAGTTCAGGTTTAAAGTGTTATACGGCGAAGCCTACCTTGCTCCTTCGCCCCAAAAGGCCTACCAACAAGCGGGAGCTTTTTATTCCTACGACCCCAACAGCAGGGTGCTTGTAGCCGACTATTTTCGAGTACCCAATGCCAACCTAAAGCCCGAAAAACTGCGTGAGCTGGAAGCCAATACTTCTTACATGTTTACAAGCAACTTTTCCATAGGCATCAATGGATTTTACACGCGTGTGGAAAACTTGATTGATTTTTTTGGCACCGCTACCAACAATTTGGCACCTTCCAACATCAAAGCATCTAAACTAGAAACCTCATTGAACAGGGGCACATCTGAAATGTACGGCGGAACTTTTAAAGCAAACTTTATGCACAAAATTTCGAACATCAACTTCAGTTGGTTTGCCTCCTACAGCTACATAGATGGAAACATAAACAATGGCCCTCTGCTACTTACCGCACAAAATACGGCCAAAGGTGGAGTAGAAATTACCACAAAACGTTGGGCAATTACACCAAAGCTGCTATACCGTGACCAATCGCTCAGCTCCCAACAAGAACCTATCAGCAATGCCTATTTTACCAACGATGCCTACACTGTTTTGCATCTTTATGCCCACTATTTGTTAATAAACAAGGCGCAATATAAATTTCGCTTATCGGCAAAAGTAAACAACCTGACCAACACCAAGTATTACAATGTTTTTGCCGGAAACGAAGAAGGAATGGGCTTCACTCCACAAGACCCTGTAAGAGCCAGCTTGGGAATAAGCTTAGAACTTTGAAAAATATGAGCAAATACAACAAGTATATTTCAATTGTTTTGCCTATCAGTTTCGTGCTGGTCTTTTCTGCTTGCAGAAAAGAAGAGAAAATTTTGTATAAAAATGAAAAAACCACAATAGAGGGTACTTGGTATGTAGATAAAATCAAATTTTATGACCTACTAAATGGCACTTCGGAAGTCACCAATTTTTATTTTGACTCCAAACCGCTTGTCAAACAAAATAGTTTCGATAACATGGATGCCCAATTTACCCTAAACAACGATGGGACATATTCTTCTGTAAGCCATCGATTGGGAATATATTTCGCACTGATTGGAAACCAAAACCCTGCTACAAATCCCAATGGTAACAAGGGATTGTGGCAATTGATAGACGATGGCAAAAAAATTTACTTCGACAAAGGAATTTATGAATTTGACGGCAACTCTCCGCGTTATTACAACATTGTGATACTAAACGAGGACTCACTACTATTCGAAACTTCTGAACCAAAAGCTGTGTACGATTGGGCCTATTTGTATGGCACTGTAAATATGCGATTAGACTTTTACCCTCTTATTTCGAATGCATTTTGCAGTACAGGCGACGATACATACGGCGGCGCTGAATTTGCGCAGGCTTTTGGGCCTTTCCTTGGCTATAAAAATGCCACTCTCGACACGGACATCACACTCAATCCTTTTGGAATTGGACTTAGAAGAGGCCTCGTAAAAGCTTTTGAAGATATCTACAATCCTGTTGCATTGCCCAAATTCGACAGCTGCTACAAAGCTAATTTGACACCCTATTACAATTCTGGCTATGCAAATGGCCAAAATCTAAAAAACAACGTCAAATCACGCTTTTCAAAAATCACCTTCTACTTTTCACGCAAGCCAAATCCATAGACATGAAATTGCGTGTAGTCATAATGCTTTGGGGAATGATAGCGAGGTGTAGTTTAGCACAAACTACTGAAGCTATACGTACTACTGCCGATTCTTTGGCTGCTACTGGGAAAAAGCATTTCCTGAAAGGAGACTACATCAAATCGAAAGAAGATTATTTCAAGTGTTTTGCTCTGCAAAAAAAGGTTTTGAACGAAAAATCGCTTGAATACGAAGAAACCCTTTTTCTGATTGCTGAATTGTTTCATGAAGTGGGCAATGTCACGGTGGCAGAAAAAGTTTTGCAAAACGACCTGGAGCTCATAAGCCGACATTGGGGGAAACAT
Source organism: Cytophagales bacterium (assembly GCA_044349205.1). GTDB lineage: Bacteria > Bacteroidota > Bacteroidia > Cytophagales > UBA9547 > UBA9547. The sequence continues at coordinate 11,395 of JBIKRJ010000002.1, forward strand.
TCTTCACAACATGCCCGCAGTATCGAATTGCAAGGCAGGATATGCATGGACAAAGACGAATACGAGGCTGCCGAGAACTTCCTGAAATCAGCTCACGACATTTACGAAAAGGAAAATCCAAAAAGTCTGGCGATGGCAAGCAATTTGGTGTACCAAGGGCAACTTTACTGCAACCAAGGATACTACACGGCAGCTGAAGCCTTGTTTCGCAAAGCACGATTCATTTATCACAAACATCCCGACGTGTCTTCCGAAAGTCGTTCAATGCTTTTGTTGGGTATGGGCGAATTGTACACCAAACTACACAACTACAAAAAAGCAGTCGACATTTTCAACGAACTTATAAGCATAAACCAAAAAACCTATGGCAACGAGCACCCCTACATAGCCAAAGCCGATTTTTATTTGGGAATTATTTTCTTGGAAACTGGATATGGCCACAATGCCAAACCTCATGTTTTTGCTGCAAATGAATCATTCTCGCACTATTACGGACCACGACACCCCAAAACACTTCTAGCCAAAAGTTTGCTTGCCAAATATTACTCTTTTACGCTACAGCATGCCAAGGCCGACAGCCTGTACAAACTTGTACTCGACCAACTGGAATTTCATTCGGAAGAAAAACACATAATCAATAGTAAAATTGAAGCAGAATTGGCCATGCACCATTATCGCTTGGGAAAGTATGACGAAGCTATCGACCTACACAGAAGAAGCTTGGATGTAATCAAAGAATACTTGGAAAACTCCACCCCCTTCTACATACAAACCATCAATGACCTAAGTTTCTTGTATTGGGCTAGTGGGAAAAACTATTTGGCTGAAAACTATTTCGAAAGAAGCACGACTAATTACATTAACCAGTTCAACCGCTATTTTGCTTTTTTGAGCGAACAAGAAAAAAGCTTTTTCTATCACGACATTCGGTTGTTTTTCGACAAATACAATTCATACATCATTTCGCACTTGAAAGACAACCCCAACCTGACAAAAAACATGTACAACAACCAATTGGCCACAAAAGCATTGCTTTTTCATACTAGCCAGGGAATACGGAAACAAGTGATGCAAACAAACGACCATAAACTGCTTGGAAAGCACAAAAATTGGGTGCGCTTGAAAGAACATTTATCTAAGTTGTACAAATTGGTTGAGGAAGATGAATCGGAAGAAAACGAACAATTGTTAGACTCACTTGAAGAAAAAGCCAATTCGCTTGAAAAAGAAATCTCTTTGCGCATTGAACTGAACAAGACAAAAGGAGTAAATGCATTGCAGGAATACAAATGGGACGACATCCAAAAATCGCTGGCAGCCGACGAGGCAAGCGTGGAAATCATAAGGGTGCAAGAATTTGAACCCGATTCAGGAGGCAAATTCAATCACGATATTTATTATGCCGCCCTTATCATAACCAAAAACACCAAAAAAAGGCCTGCCCTAGTGGTGCTAAAAAACGGGAAAGATTTAGAAGGGAAATTGCTACGCTATTACCGAAATGCTATTCAGCACAATATGCCCGACGAATTGTCTTATCTGCATTTTTGGGAACCCATTAAGGCTTCGAAACACCTACAAAACATCAACAAAATATACATTTCCTGCGATGGGGTTTTCAACCAAATCAACATCAACACCCTCATACATCCCGAAACCCATAAAACTGTTTTTGAGGAACAAGACATTCATTTACTAAGCAATACCAAAGACATACTGCGTCTGAAAACGAATACTGAAAAAACAAATGGGAAAACTATCCTAATGGGCTATCCCGATTATTACCATTCGCAAAAAACAGGTCTTACAGCCCAAAAAAGCAAAGATGCCGAAACCCACCACGTGCTGCACAGAACAAGGGGGCATCACGATTTTCAAGACATCATGCGTGGCGGAAAAATTGTGGACTTGCCCGGCACCAAAATTGAAATAGAAGAAGTTTCCAAAATATTTTCTGCCAACAACGAGCCACACGATGTTTTCATGGGAAAAGAGGCCGACGAAGCCAATTTGAAAACAATTGAAAACCCTTCCATCTTGCATATAGCCACCCACGGCTATTTTATGCCCGATACCGAAGAGGAAGACGATAGCTTGCTTTCGGATACCATGGTGTTTGAATCTTTCAAAGAAAATCCACTCATGCGTAGCGGTATTATGCTGATGGGCGCCGGAAATGCATACACCGATGAAACATTGGAACAAGAATTGAGTGCCGTTAAAAACTCTGAAAAATTTGAGGACGGCATTCTAACGGCTTACGAAGCCTTAAACATTAACCTTTCGGGCACAGACCTTGTCATACTTTCGGCCTGCGAAACCGGCTTGGGCGAAGTGAAAAATGGTGAAGGCGTATATGGCTTGCAAAGAGCCCTGCAAACGGCTGGCGCCAAATCTGTTATCATGAGTTTGTGGAAAGTAAGTGACCAAGCCACCAAAGAACTGATGGTAAACTTTTACAGTGAATGGGTAAAAAGTCACGACAAACGTAAGGCTTTTCGTGAAGCCCAAGCCAAACTAAAAATCGATTTTCCCGAACCTATCTATTGGGGCGCATTTGTAATGATAGGTGAATAAAACCCTTTGAATAACATCCCGTTGAACCCAATCAAAATCATCATCGTGTCTTTGTTCCTTTTATCGGGAATACTTAGTTATTTGTTGTATCAGCAAAAATCGGACAGAATTTCGTCCCAAACAGGTAAAAAAGAGATGGGCTGGAATGCTGTAGCGGTCAAAAAAATGTGGGTAATAGCTCAGGGCGACACCCTAATTTTTTCAAAAAAAGACGGTATTTGGAAGCGAAACACACAGTTCGACGGAATGGGAGAGGCCATCCAAATCTTGAATTATCTTTCAACCATGCAGTTGGAAAATGTACAGTTCCCCAATTTCAATTCCGAAATCGAACTTCACACCTTTGACAAAGCAGGCAATCTGGTGAACAAAATAGAAATTGGACAAGGATCAAAAGCAGGAAATTGCTATGCCAGAATTAACAACGGTCAAGTTGTGGGCCTATCCAACCTACAAAACAAGACCTCATTGCGAAACTTGCTGAAAATTTCTCTTTGAGGCTTCTATACAAGTCCAATCACTCGTTTATTTGAGTAGGATATTTTTTTTTATTGCATAACTTTGTCAGTCAATCTATACACCAAAAAAAACAATAAAATCCGATGAGATTCATCATATCTTCTTCCTCACTTTTAAAACAGCTCTCCAGCATAAGTGGCGTTATCGCTTCAAACCCCATTGTCCCCATTCTGGAGAATTTTTTGTTTGAAGTAAAAGAATCGACACTCACGATTACGGCTTCCGATATGCAAACCTCCATGATTACAGAAATGGAAGTAGAATCTAAAAAATCGGGTAGCATCTGCGTGCCAGCCAAAATACTCATCGACACATTAAAAAACCTTCCTGAACAACCGCTTACCTTTACAATCGACGAAGAAACATACAGTATTGAAATAAGTTCTGACAGAGGTAAATACAAACTTTCGGGCGAAAACGCCACCGACTTTCCAAAAGCACCCGTGATTAGCGGCGGCGATGCCTTGGAAATTCCTTCGGATATTTTGTTGAGGGCTATCAATATGACCCTTTTCGCAGCAAGCAACGACGAATTGCGCCCTGCCATGACTGGTGTTTACATTAGCATGAACGACACCAACGTAACTTTCGTGGCTACCGATGGCCATCGCCTTGTACGTTATCGCCGTGTTGACATTGCTTCAGATGCCAACACTTCAATATTAATTCCAAAAAAGGCACTCACTTTACTGAAATCATCCCTGACGTCTGACAACACTTTAGTAGTGTTGGAATTCAACACTTCAAATGCCTATTTCAGTTTTGGCAATACCAAAATGATATGCAGACTTTTGGACGAACGTTTCCCCGATTACGAAAACGCTATTCCGGTCAACAACCCAAACAAACTAAACATAAACCGAAACGAATTTTTGAACTCATTGAAAATCACTTCGATATATGCCAACAAAACCACTCACCAAGTACGCTTGAAAATGGCAGGAAGTGAACTACATATTTCGGCCGAAGATATCGATTTTAGCAACGAAGCTAACGAAAGGCTTGCTTGCGATTTTGTAGGCGAAGACATGGAAATTGGGTTCAACGCTAAGTTTTTGTTGGAAGTGCTCAATACGATGGATGCCCACGATGTGACGGTAAACCTTTCTGCGCCCAACCGCGCGGGAGTTATTACTCCAACCACACAAAATACCAACGAAGATTTGCTAATGCTTGTGATGCCTGTAATGCTAAACAGCTATTCGTAATTAATTCCCGAAAGCATAAAAAAAGGGCTTGAATGAGAATTTTCAAGCCCTTTTTCTTTTCAATCCCTTGAAAATTTCAAATTGGGCGATGCCCAATACTTGAAGTCGGTAACTGATAGAAACTCGCAACACGCCAAGCCCATATTTCACGCTTCGCTTGAAATTGATGCTGCTGGCATCGGGAAAATATTTGGTAGGGCAAGAAACCTCGCCCATATTGAAACCTACAAAACTGATTTGCCCCAACATTTCGTTGTCAAAAACAAAATCGTCGTTATTTTGATGCAAAGGCAGCGTCTCCAAAACTTTTTTAGAAAAAGCTCTGTAACCTGTATGGTACTCTGACAGTTTCTGAGACATGAGTACATTTTGAAAAAAGGTCAGGAAACGGTTCGAAATGTACTTGTACATAGGCATGCCTCCAGAAAGCGCCCCTTTGCCCAAAATGCGCGAACCCAACATCACATCGTACAAACCCCTGGCAATGGGGTACACCATTGCCTCTATCAACAATGGCGTGTACTGATAATCTGGATGTAGCATAACGACTATGTCGGCGCCATTTTCAAGTGCTGCTTTGTAACAGGTTTTTTGATTGCCGCCGTAGCCAGTATTGGCTGCGTGACGTATCACAGTGTTTATTCCCAATTCTTTCGCTTTTTGAAATGTATGGTCGCGCGAAAAATCATCGACCAGAATAACCTCGTCTACAATGTCGAAAGGAATTTCTCGGTATGTGCGTTCTAGCGTCGATTCGGCATTGTAAGCCGGCATCACTATCACTATCTTTTTTCCACTTATCATGAACTTCAATTAAAATCAACGGGCAAATGTAAAGACTGCTTTTAAATTTCTTTGAAAAAATTGAAGCAGATGACTAGATTTTCGCCTTTCAAATTTTCAATTTCTTTCTATATTTCTGAAATTTTATTCCTTGAACACAAAATGAAGAAAGTAAAACGATTTGGAGCATTTGGTTTATTGGCGCTAGTACTGTTGGGCTGTGAAAAAAAATCTAATCTTTTGTTGAAGGTTCATTTCAACAAAATAAATATTTCTTGGAACGGAAAAGAAAGGATAAGTGGTGGTGAGCCCTTACTAGAAAACACACTTTTGAAATACCATGAAACTAGAGAAATTAAAACCGACTCGAACTATGTTTTTGAGTTTTTACACAATTTCAAAGACCATGTGGAAATCACGGCCAAAGTATCGGAAAAGGGCAACAGCATTCTTTTTTATTTGAGCCCAAATAATTTTCATACCCAAAAAGCAAAAGATTTTGTGGGGATTTTTTTCGACAGTATTCCCCAATTCCAAAAAGCAAATGTGTTTTACAAGTACAATGTGGGAGCCACTTGGGCTAACTCACAAACTTATTCATCCATTCACCAAATAAAACCCCTAAATAACGAACTTATCATTTGGAAATATACCGATGGAACCTTTGCAGCTTGTTTGCCTTTATTTGGTAAGGGATACAAAACTTCCATTGGAAATTATAAAAACCACTTTGGGCTAAAGGCTTACCATTCTATAAATGGGCACAACGAAAACGACATTCCCATTATGGCATTGGCTTTTGGAAAAAATATGGCAGAAGTATTAAAAACCATTCACAAATCAGCACAAGGAAAAAGTGTGGATTTGGACTCTCTTCTACAAATAAAAGAGTTTAAAGAATAAAAGCTAAGATCTGAACCTGTTGGCCGAACGAACGGCATCTTCGTCGCGCTTGATAAAAAAATTAGCAAAAATATTGAAGAACAAGGCAATTATAGGGAGGAAAAATCCCAGTTTATAGTCGCCATAAGTAGGATGCGGCAATATCTTGTCGGCTTGGTCAATGTGAAAATAGAGCAAAAGCAAAAGAATCACCAAAAAAACCGCATTTAGAAATCCGTATTTCATTTGACGAACCCTCTTTTTGAAAGTAAATAGAGAAAGGATAGCCAAAAAACATACTATGCCCGACAAAATAACAATGTAAACGGTGCTAGTTTCGCTTACATTGATGTTGGCTAGCTGGTTAGCTGATTTTGAAGCTTTAATAACCGTTAAGGAAATAGGAGAAAAAACGATTTCATCATCTGTTTCCTCATTTACCTTCACCCAAATATCGGTAAAGCAAAAACTTACCATCGTTACTACGACTCCCAACAGAAAAAGAGATTGAATGCGCTGTATCATGGTATCAAATATGGGTGCAAAAATAGTATTTTATGTTTTTTAGGCATTACAAAATTTCAAGACAGCCACAATCAAAATCAGATTTCTACCAAACTTTCGGGCCAAGGATCTTTTTTCAAAACAGGTTGCTGAAGGGCTGCCACTGCCAATCTATCGCATCTTTCGTTTTCAGGATGTCCAGCGTGTCCCTTTAGCCAAACAAATTTAACCTTGTTTCTTCTAAACAAGGGAATAAAACGCTTCCATAAATCTACGTTTTTTTTGTCTTTGAAACCACTTTTCTCCCATTTCCAAAGCCAACCTTTCGAAACTGCATCCACCACGTATTTGGAATCGGAATATATCGTAATCTCAAGATTTATCTTTTTTAATGCCTCCAATCCGGCAATTACTGCCCACAATTCCATTCGGTTATTGGTGGTGTGGTCGTAACCTTCCGAAATTTCCTTGCGCAAACCATTGAATTCCAATATAACACCATAACCTCCTCTTCCGGGATTGCCACTGCAAGCGCCATCTGTAAAGATTTTTACCATTTCTTCAGCAAATCCAAGCCTATATCTTTCCTGTAGTTTTTTTTCTGCCATTGAATCGTTTCGGCGGCGAAATTAGCTTTGGCAAGCGCCTCCTCAATGTGTGAACCAAAGGCAGTTAAAGCAATAACACGACCACCCGTATTGACGAGTACTCCATCTTTTTTTGAAGTACCCGCATGGAAAACCAACACATCTTTGGTATTTTCTATGCCTGAAATCGGAAAACCTTTTTCATAGTCTTCGGGGTACCCACCCGACACAAGCACCACGGTAGTGGTGGTGCGTGGGTCTATTTCAAGTTTAGTCTTATGAAGTGTTTTGGAACCAACTGCTTCAAAAATCTCGACCAAATCGCTCTTTATTCTTGGAATGACAGCCTCCGTTTCGGGGTCGCCCATACGTGCGTTGTATTCAATGGTAAATGGTTCTTCGCCCACTTTTATCAACCCAAAAAAGATAAAACCCGCGTAATCGATTCCTTCTTTTTTCAATCCGGCTACGGTGGGTTTTACAATCCGCTCTTCTACTTTTTGCATGAATTTTTCATCAGCAAAAGATACAGGCGACACCGCTCCCATTCCCCCTGTGTTTAGCCCGGTATCGCCTTCGCCAATACGCTTGTAGTCTTTCGCTTCGGGCAAAAGAAGGTAATTTTCCCCATCGCAAAGGGCAAAAACAGAGAGCTCAATTCCTGTCAAAAATTGTTCAACAACTACTTTTGTACTTGAATCGCCAAATTTCTTTTCTTGAATCATTTCTTTGAGGGTAGCTACCGCCTCCTTGTTGCTTTGGGCAATGATTACCCCTTTGCCGGCGGCCAGTCCATCGGCTTTCAGCACTACAGGCAAAGAATGGCTAGAAACATAGTCAATTCCCTCTTGCAAGTTAGCTTGAGTAAAGGTGCGAGACGAGGCCGTGGGTATGCCATATTTCTGCATGAATTGCTTAGAAAAATCTTTACTACCTTCTAGCTGTGCCCCCAATTTGTCTGGGCCTACAATGTTTAGACCGCCCAAAGCAGGATTTGTCAAAAGATGATCTTTGATGCCCATAACCAAAGGTACTTCAGGGCCCACTACCACCATGCCAATCTTTTCCTTCAGCACAAGATTTTCTATAGCAGAAAAATCTTCTACACCAATACCCGTATTTATCCCGAGATTTTCTGTTCCTGGATTACCAGGAGCCAAAAACAATTTGTGGCATTTTGGGCTTTGAACCAATTTCCACGCCAAAGCATGTTCGCGCCCCCCTGAACCTATCAAAAGTATATTCATGACAAAACGTTAGATACGGGACAAAACTTCCTCGCCCATGGCATCGGTACCAAGAAGTTTATTGCCCAATGTAGAAGCATCGGCGATGTCTTTAGTACGGAAACCAGCTTTCAAAGTAGCGGCCACAGCATCTACAATCGCATTGGCTTCAGATTTTAATCCAAAAGAAATTTCAAACATCAAAGCTGCCGAAAGGATAGAGGCAAGCGGATTTGCCAGCCCTTTTCCAGCTATATCATGAGCAGAACCGTGAATAGGTTCATAAAGTCCCACTTTGTCGCCTACCGAAGCCGAGGCCAACATGCCCATACTTCCTGCAATTTGTGAAGCCTCGTCGGTGAGTATGTCGCCAAACAAATTGGCAGTAAGCACCACGTCGAAACGTTTAGGGTCTTTGATTAACTGCATGGCCGCATTGTCTATAAACATATGCTCAGTCTCTACGTCAGGGTAGTGTTTAGCCACTTCCTGTACCGTTTCGCGCCACAAACGACTGCTTTCCAACACATTGGCCTTATCAACAGAACACAGTCTTTTGCTACGAGCCTGCGCGGCTTTAAATGCCTTTTCGGCAATACGCTCTACTTCGTAACGGCTGTAAATCATCAAATCGGAGGCCGTATTGCCATCGCTGCTGCGTTTCTTCTCTCCAAAGTACACATCGCCGGTCAGTTCGCGGAAAAAAAGTATATCGGAACCACGAAGCACTTCAGGCTTCAGACTGGAAGCGCCCAACAACTCGTCAAACAATTTGATGGGACGCAGATTGGCATACAAGCCCAGCTCTTTTCTAATTTTCAAAAGCCCTTGTTCGGGACGTACTTTGGCACTTGGGTCGTTGTCGTATTTGATGTGACCTATAGCACCGAAAAGAATTGCGTCCGAATTATTCGCTTTTGAAAGGGTTTCATCTGGTAATGGATTGCCTGTGGCTTCAATGGCCATATGACCCATCAAACCTTCTTCAAACGAAACGGCATGACCATATTTTTGGGCTATTTTTTCTATTATTTTTTTGCCCCATGTGGTTACTTCTTGTCCTATTCCATCGCCGGGAATTACTAATATCTTCATGCCTAAGTTATTTTTCTAAGTAGAATGGCAAAAGTAACAGAAATGGCAGAAAAATTGAATTGCAAAATGAGTATAAATTATAAATATGTTTTCATATATTAGTTCTATCCAAGCCACTTTGGCTCCAAGATTGCCATCTAAATTGGCTGAACAATAGTTAGGTTTTAGAAGATTATAATAGTTGGAAATCAGTCTTTCACACAACGAACAGAAAAACCACTACCAATTACACCAGAAGTTCTTGCATCTGTGTCCACAACTCTGTAATCCAAACTGCGAGACCATGAGTTTAAAAACGGGGTATTAATAGTGGCACTCCACCAATAACCAACTGTGCCAGAACCTCCGAAAGTTCCATTTCCACTTCTACTACCTCCAGGAAGGGCGCTAAATCCTGTTTTGTTTCTTGAATTTGGATAATCAGTATTTCCAATGGCACCAAGCGATGTTGAAAGACTCCAACCCGAATCGCTAGCCAATGCTTTCCCGAATTTGCGATCTGTTGGTCGAATATCAAGTGTAGAAGAGGTTCCATCGAAATTGTAACCATTTTTGGCGAGGTAAATTTCAAGTGTAGACCATTCGTTATCGGTGGGTACATGCCAACCCGTAGGGCATATTTTACCGGTTTTCACTACATAAAAATTATAAAGTGCTCCATGCTTTTTCCCTACTGCAATTGCACTATCATTATTGTACCAACACATCATTGGCAAAGTATCGTTGTTGTACACAACTTTATACCAATCAACATCAGATGTAACTTTTGGTATCGTAGTCCCATTGTTGTATTTGGTGGTACGCAAGTTTTCAGCCATCCATTCCTGTGTCCCTATTGTGACCGTGGGATAGGTATATCCATCTACATCGGTTACCGTGTTGCCTGTAACAGGCTTGGCTGTGCCTGGAAATTTATTCAGTCGGGTAGAATCGTAAGCATAAAATGTTATAACTGCTGAAGTATCTATTTTTCTATCTTTATTACTGTCACCTATCAGTTTCACATCTAGTCTTGTGCTGTCAACTTTTTGCACATTAAAAACAAAAGCACAATCATCAAATTTGTCAAAGTTAAATGCTACTATAGAGGCCGTTTTGTTTATGGCCCATGTACCCCAATTCCATTTCTTTGTAGAAATATTGTAGCGGTAATACACCCCATTCCTTTCAGGACTAAAATAATAGATACTTGCAGTGTCTGAAGAGGATTGCTTCCAACCCAATGTCGATTTTTTAAACTCCGAAATTCGCAATTGACCAGTTCCACTACCCAACAAGTTATTTAAATTCGTTGTAGAAGAAGCGTCCATCCCGTTACGAGCATTTTCAGGTGAAGAAACTTTTTCCCCTGTTGAAGTTCCCAACAAATTAATATCGGTAGGATTGGTACGCACGATACCATCTCCACCCTCAGCAGGCTGCTTAAAAGAAAGCCCAGAAGGCAAAACAGGAGGTGTCGTAGGATTTGAATCTTGGTTGGCAGGAACAGGATCACTCGATTTTTTGCTGCACTGAAAAAAAACTATAAAGACAGAAAAAAATAAAAATTTAGATAAGCAAAGTCGCTTTTTCATAAATAATGAGGTTATATATTTTGAGTTGTTTATAAAGACTAAAACTTCCTCTTCAATAAGCAAAAATAATTATTCGACATCGTAAGTCAAAGAGGGCGATAGGTAGAGCATAGATATATCTTCAACCTAAATTTATGTCAAGATTACTTTTTTATTTTCAACCAATATCAAAATTTAATTTAAAACAAAGAAGATAGTCTATTAGTACATATACATGGCTTAAGTTTCTCCGCTAATTCCTAACACAATTTCTTACCTTTGAAAGCTTATACCTCTTATGAACCATAGAACTGAATTGAAAGAATTGGGTGAGTTTGGTCTTATCGACCATCTTGCCAAAGACATACAACTCTCTCAAAAAGAAACTATTACAGGTATTGGAGACGATGCTGCTGTTATAGAACAAAATAACGGTTTGGTGACGCTTGTGAGCAAAGACATGCTTTTGGAAGGCATTCATTTCGACTTGCATTATACCCCTTTAAAACATTTGGGCTACAAAGCTATTGCTGTCAATGTCTCGGACATTGCGGCCATGTTTGGCACTCCAAAACAAGTGCTGATAGGACTGGGAGTTAGCAATGTATTTAAAGTGGAAGACATTGAGGCCCTTTATGAGGGAATGAAGATAGCCTGTGAAGATTTTAATATCGATTTGATTGGCGGAGATACCACTTCTTCCAAAATTGGATTAGTGATTTCAGTCACTATATTGGGTACTGCCAAAAAAGAAGAGGTGGTGTATAGAAAAGGGGCATCGGTCAATGATATTATTTGTGTGACGGGCGACTTGGGAGGTGCGTATGCCGGATTGCAAATTTTGGAACGGGAAAAACAAGTTTTTCTAGAAAATCCCGATATGCAACCCGAACTAGAACAATATGATTATGTGGTGGAAAGGCTGCTAAGACCTAAAGCTCGTGTGGACTTAGTACATGAACTGAAAGAAATCGGGTTGCACCCTACCTCTATGATTGATATTTCGGATGGTTTAGCCTCGGAAATTTTTCATTTGTGTAAAGCTGCGGGAACGGGTTGTGCCATTTTCGAAGACAAAATTCCTATCGATTCGCGCACGGAACAGACCTTGGCCGAATTGCAATTAGACCCCACAATGGCTGCATTAAACGGAGGTGAAGACTATGAACTTTTGTTCACCATTTCTCAGCCCGACTACGAAAAAATCAAAAACCATCCCGAAATTTCCACCATTGGTTACATGTCTAATATCGAAAACGGTAAAAAGCTAGTGACTAGAAGTGGCAACATAGTGGATTTGAAAGCACAAGGCTGGGTGCACATGTAACATCACACTCCTCCAAAAAAATAAAGCATGAGTGTGCGCGAGTAGCGGAAAATGGCTGGCAGCAACAGCAAAATGACCGGAAATATACTTGCAAAATAGTACCACAAAGGTGGATTGTTCCCCACTACAAATACCGTGAGCCCAATTCCAAGTATGATGGCGACATTGAAAAAATAACTGAAATACATGGCTCCAGTAAAAAAAGCTGGCTCCCGCTCAAATCTAAATCCACAGTTCGGACAATGGATATTTGTCTCGTGATAGCGAAAAATGTTGTAAGCCTGATACCTAAATATTTTGCCCTCCTTGCATTGTGGACATCTTTCTCCTAATAATGCGCTGAATCTCGTTCTTTCTTTCACGTTCTTTTTTGCTGCTTTTATACCAAAGAAACCCTATCAAACCTGCTAACAAATAGGGTACTACCATCATGTAAAGAATGCCGTTGTTTAGACCCCTAGCTCTTTGTTGCAACGAGGCCTTGGGGGTCTCCCCTTTTTCGACGGTTGCTTTGCACATGGCACATTGCGCATACACTACATTGGTTGATAAGGTAATTGAAAAGAATGCGATTAGGAATACTATATACCTAAGATTCATGGTCATAAAGTTTGGTAATAAGGTTTAATCATCCAATATACTACAACTCCTGATATTGCTACATATAGCCAAATGGGGAAAGTCCATTTAACCAATTTTTTATGTTTGTCAATTTGCAGCGAAATAGCAAAGTAGATACTTAGCAACACAAAAGGCACCACTACTGCCGCCAAAATGATGTGGGTAATCAAAATAAAGAAATACACAGATCTAATGAACCCATGTCCGCCAAAGGAGGTATGAGGCGCCTGGTAATGGTATATGACATAAGAAACCAGAAACAATGAAGACAATCCGACAGCCGAAGACATAGAGGCTCTGTGGTATTGTATTTGACCATTTTTTACAAAATACAATCCTAGTATGAGTGCTAAAGCGGTGGCAGAATTTAGCACTGCATTTAAATGAGGTAAAAAAGAAACATCCAAATCGCCCAATTTGCCTGTTTGAGGAAGAAAAAGAAGAATAGCCACCACTACAGGAATTGCTACCGAAAGCGCCGCAATTATTCCCAAATACACATTCTGTTTTTCTTGCAAAGTGTTACTTTCCATTGTTTTATTGTTCTTGTAATAAGACGTCTATTTCCAAAATCAACCTATCCACTTCTTTGGGGTCGGTACCATTATAATAGCCGCGAATGTGTTTTTGTTTGTCAACCAAGATAAATTTATCGCTATGTATAAAACGATCGGCATCATTTGAGGTACTATCTTCCAAGGCAGAAATGAAATACCCCTTCTGTGCAAGATCAAATATTTTGTTTTTTTCGCCAGTCAAGAAATACCATTTTCGATTTATTGCCTTGTGTTTTTCGGCATACGCTTTTAAAACACTTATTGAATCGTTTTCTGGATCTACTGAATGTGACAATATTAGCACCTCAGGATTGTCAAGGATGGATTCTTGGACCCTTTTTAGCTGAGATGACATTTGTTTGCATATACCGGGGCAACTCGTGAAAAAAAAGTCGGCTATATATATCTTGCCTTCGGTTGTTTTACTAGAAATGGTGTCTCCGTTACTAGATGGAAATGCAAAAAAAGGAACTTTGTGAAAAACAGTATCGTAACTCAGTTGACCATCAGATTCACTTTCAATTATATCGCGCGGAAAAAAAGTGGGTAGTTTGTAATGGTTATTCCCAAAAAATTTCAAGAATAGATAAACAAAAACGGGGACGGCAAGCAAAAGCAGCAACATCCCCGTTCTTTTTGACATACCCATTTTTTTATCTAACCATCAATACTGCATTACCTTCGTACAGCATAGAAATGATAAACCACAAAATAAAAATCACTGGAAGAGCGATAGCTAAAATAAGCATTTTTACTTCGTGACGGAGGTGCATAAACTCCGCTACAATGTAAAAGGCTTTTAATAGTGTAAGCGAGATAAACACAATTACTACAAACAAATGATTGATGTGGAAAGGACCTTTGGCAAAAGCAAGAATAAACTCTAAAACGGTAATGCCAAACATTACCCAAAATGTCCTCCAAATTGCTCCTCTTTGCTTAACTGATTCCGGTGATGTTTCAGGTACAAACTGACCTACAGAACTAGACGCCATCTCTAATAATTTTATAGTTGTTTTTTATTATACTAAATAGAAGAAAGTGAAAACAAATACCCAAACCAAATCTACAAAGTGCCAATATAAACCTACTTTTTCTACCATTTCGTAATGTCCTCGCTTTTCATAGAGTCCGTTTGCCACATTAAAAAAAATGATAATGTTCAACACCACACCACTAAATACGTGAGTACCGTGGAAACCTGTGATGAAGAAAAACAAATCGGCGAATGCAGGTGGACCATATTCGTTACGCATCAAATTAGCTCCAAACACCTTCGTGCCGTCGGCTAAAGTCAAGCCATTTTCGGAACCTCCAATAAAGATTGACCACTCCCATGCTTGGCAGCTTACAAAGGCAATACCGCCAAGTATAGTCCATAACATCCATTTTTGAACAGCAAGTTTGTCCATACGGTGACCAGCTTCCACGGCAAGAACCATCGTAACGCTACTCATGATGAGGATGAATGTCATTAAACCCACAAAAACAAGCGGCAAATGCGCGTGAGTAAGTGGAAAGTGAGTGAAAACGTGCTCGGGCACTGGCCAATACTCAGTTGAGAAGATAAACTTTTCATGTCCATCTACCATTACCCTTGAAGCTTCGGGAGCTCCATGATGCGCAAAGCGAATCATTCCGTAGGTTATGAGCAGAGCAGAAAAAGTAAAAGTATCTGACAAGAGGAAAAACCACATCATCAATTTGCCATAACTTGCCTTTAGTGGTTCTATTCCACCTTTCCAAAGAGATTTGTCATCCAATGCAACTGCTTGTGCCATAGAAAATTATCTATTTATCATTAAGAAAATATACAAATACAACCAAAGTCCGTCCAAAAAATGCCAATACGTCGCACACATTTCATATTGCGCAAGATTTTTGGCATGAATGTTCTGTTTAAAGGCCGAAATTAATACAATTATTATAAAAATTAAACCCGAAATAAGGTGAAATGCGTGCAAACCTGTCAGCACATACAAAAAGGCCTCTGAAGGATTTGAAAATGAAAAGAATATCTTGTTGCTAACCAATTCTTTCCAACCTTCTATTTGCATCCACAAAAACAAAATTCCCAAGAACAAGGAAGCCCCAATTGCAATCTTGAGTTTTTGTAATTCGTCATTTTTTGCATTTACATACCCCCAATGCACAGTAGCGCTACTCAGTAACAGCACAAAGGTACTATAAAGAAATATGGAGGGAAGTTCGAATATTTTCCAATTTCCTTCGGCTTGACGCACTATATAAGCGCTTGTAAGCGAAACGAAAATCATCACTATGCTCACTATGAATAGCCAAAGAATAAACTTCTTGGGATTCATAGACAAAGAAACCCCGTTGTCCTCAACTGATTCTATTTCATCTCTCTTGCTCATACTCTATCAATCATAAATACAATTTGAATCACCAGCAAATAGATAAAAGAACCAAACATAATTTGTTTGGCAGCTTTATCGTTAGAACAATCTTTCATCAAATGGAATGTTTGAGCCAAAAACAACACCCCGGCACAAGTGGTAACTACTGCTGAATTTATTCCAGTAAGGCCGAAATAAGTAGGCAACAATCCAAGAGGAATCAAAAAAAGAGTGTAAACCATGATTTGGAAAGCGGTGTTAAGGTTTTTACCTCCATCTGAAGGCAACAATCTAAAGCCTGCTTTTTTATAATCCTCGTCCAACACCCAAGCAATCGCCCAAAAATGAGGGAACTGCCACACAAATTGAATAGCAAAAAGAATTAGTGCAAATAAATTTATCGAATTAGTGGCAGCAACCCAACCAATTAATGGTGGTAAGGCCCCCGGAATCGCACCAACAAAAACGGCGATTGGCCCTACCCTTTTTAATGGTGTGTACACGAATGCATATAAAAACAAAGAGGTGGCAGAGAGAATGCATGTATATAAGTTCACCTTGAACATAAGAATGAAACTGCCAATCAAAAACGCAACTATGGCAAAAATACCCGCTTGCACTCCGTTTAGTCTTCCACTAGGCAATGGGCGCGACATGGTGCGCTTCATTTTGACGTCGTACTCTTCTTCCAATAGCTGATTGATGGCATTTGCGGAACCTGTCACTAAGAAAGACCCCAATGCAAACCACAGCAACACATGAAAATCAAAATCTAAAGTGGCCAAACTAAACCCTACAACTCCCGAAAAAACGACAAAAAACGACAAGCGAAATTTCATTAAATCGCTGAAGCTTCTTATGTCTTGAAGTAGGTTAGTATTTGAGGAAATCGACAACATTTTAAACTACAACTGCCATTTGATGAGACGATGCACGAGAAGGAAATTTTACTAATAGCCATGTATAGAACTGAATTCCAAATACAAGCGTCGCGAGAAATAGATGAAATGGTTGTGTGTAGAATGGAATTGAAAACCAAACCATCGAAACTCCAAATGCATATTCCATGACTAACAAAAACATTACTACAGTGTACAGCTTTGCAATTTGGTGTGCCAACCCGTATGTCCTGAATAGTTTGTAAAATAGTAAAGCATTAAACACAATGATAGAAATGGCTAAAATCCGATGAAGCATAAATACATTTCCCAGTTCTCCTATCCAGTTCTCTCTATTCAATTCATTGTATTTCAATGCAATGGTATCAATCTCTTGCCTTACTTGTGTGCCCATCAAAATTTGAACAAAAGTCAAAACCGAAAACAATAAAAGCAGATAACTGTACTTTCTTTCCAACTTTAATTGGGATAATGTTTGAACTGACCTGAAAAGGAACAAAGTAAGCGAAACAATCAACAAAGCAATCAGCATGTGTATTGTAATCATGTATTTGGAGAGATTGGTTGCGACAACTTTAGCCCCTATCCAACCTTGAAAACATGTGAGTATAAAAATCAAAAAGGAAAAAAGAAAGAAAAATCGCTGTTTGGTAACGAAACGAAACGAATAAACTAAAGTGCCAAAAATAGAGAACCCTACCAAAACACCCAACAATCTATTTATATATTCAATCCATGTTTTGAACACATTAAAATCGGCTATGTGATGGGTTCCCACTTTAAATATTTCTTTATAGTTGGATGGAAGTTGGTTTACTTCTGTCGGTGGTACCCATTGTCCAAAACATTTAGGCCAATCGGGACAACCCATTCCAGAACCTGTACTTCTTACAATAGCTCCGGCCAAAATAACTAAGTACAGAAGTACAAGCGAGAGCAGAACAAGCTTTCTAAAACGCTTTACCGTATTAGTGGGCATTTGAAGAGGCAATGTCATTCTGCTCCTCTTTCAACAACTCCTTTTCATGTTCTAGATTGGAGTTGAGCGTAGCAGACAAAGGAACATTCTGAGGGATAAAATCGTCATCTGCACCATCTTTGCTGTAATCGTAAGGCCAACGGTAAACACTTGGAATTTCGCCAGGCCAATTACCATGTCCAGGATTAACTGGTGTAGTCCATTCTAGCGTATTAGAATGCCATGGGTTTTCGCTTGCCTTTCTCCCTTTGAAGATACTATATATAAAGTTGAAAAGGAATAAAAACTGTGCACCAAAGGTTAAGAAAGCTGCTACACTTATAAATTGATTCAAATCTGTAAAGGTGCTGAAAGAATCAAAACCAGTATGTGAATAGTATCTTCTTGGAAATCCTGCAATACCAATGTAGTGCATTGGGAAGAATACTAGATAGGCACCTATGAAGGTTACCCAAAAATGTATGTAACCTAAACTTGCATCCATCATTCTGCCAAACATTTTTGGGAACCAGTGATAAATACCTGCCACCATTCCAAAGAATGAGGCAGTACCCATTACCAAGTGAAAGTGTGCAACTACAAAATAGGTGTCATGCAACTGAATATCCAAGGCGGCATTTCCCAAAATCAAACCAGTCAACCCACCCGAAATAAAGTAAGATACCAAACCTATAGAAAACAACATAGCAGGTGTGAATACAATGTTACCACGCCACAGAGTCGCAATATAATTAAATGCTTTAACAGCCGAAGGAACTGCAATTACTAATGTAAGCAACATGAATATGGAGCCCAAGAAAGGGTTCATTCCTGTTACAAACATGTGGTGTGCCCAAACAATGAAAGAGAGAAAAGCTATGCCTAGGATAGAACCAATCATAGCCTTGTAACCAAAAATAGGTTTTCTAGAATTGGTGGCTATTATCTCGGAAGTGATCCCTAAGGCAGGAAGCAACACAATGTATACTTCAGGGTGTCCCAAAAACCAAAACAAGTGTTGAAATAATATGGGACTACCACCCATGTTGTGCAACGCTTCACCAGCTACATAGATTTCAGACAAATAGAAACTAGTGCCAAAACTCCTGTCAAAAATCAAGAGCAAAGCAGCTGAAAACAAAACTGGAAATGAAAGTACACCAATGATAGCCGTTATCAGGAATGCCCAAACTGTTAAAGGGAGTCTTAAGAATGACATACCCTTAGTTCTTAGGTTGATAACAGTTGTAATATAATTTATGCTTCCTAATAGGCTTGACACAATAAATAGGGACATACTACACAGCCAAAGAGTCATACCCAAGCCAGAACCAGACATAGCTTGTGGTAACGCACTAAGGGGAGGATAGATAACCCAACCACCACTTGCAGGCCCTGTTTCGATGAAAATGGAAACAAACATGATAACACTTGATGCAAAGAAGAACCAGTATGAAAGCATGTTCAAAAATCCTGATGCCATGTCTCTAGCACCAATTTGAAGCGGTATTAAAAAGTTACTGAATGTACCACTCAAACCCGCAGTCAGTACAAAGAATACCATGATAGTACCATGCATGGTGACCAATGCAAGATAAAACTCTGGATTCATTTTGCCATTTTCAATCCACTCACCTAAGAGGGGCTTCAACCAATCTAAATTTGCATCGGGGAAACCTAACTGCAATCTAAACAGCATAGACATGCCACCACCCAAAATAGCCCAAAACATTCCAGAAATTAAGAACTGTTTTGCTATTACCTTGTGATCTTCTGAAAAGATATAATTTCTGATGAAACTCTGTTCATGGTGTTCATGCTCGTCGTGTGCATGAACGTCGTGAGAATGAACTTTTAGGTCAACAGTTGCCATAATCTAACTATTTATAATGAGGAAAGTTCTTTGTTCTGATTTGTTGTTTCAGTTTTAGCACTTGGCGAATACTTTTTCAGCGATTCAGCAAAATAATCTTCATTTTGCGATTTCCATGATTTTTGAGAAGCTAACCATTTCACATATTCTTCAGGCTCGTCCACCACAACGATGAAACGCATTGCGAAATGGCCTCTTCCACATACTTCTGTACAAGCTAATTCGTAATTAAATTCAGCATTACCCGTTTTTTCGCGCATTTCGGATGTAGAAATAGTAGGAGTAAACCAAAAACTTGTAGGCATTCCAGGAACTGCATCCATCTTAACTCTGAAGTGTGGCAAAAAGACACTATGAATCACATCTCTAGCGCGTATTTTCAAAAGAAC
Organism: Cytophagales bacterium; assembly: GCA_044349205.1. GTDB lineage: Bacteria > Bacteroidota > Bacteroidia > Cytophagales > UBA9547 > UBA9547. The sequence continues at coordinate 31,313 of JBIKRJ010000002.1, forward strand.
TGGTTTACCTTTTTGAAAATGCAATTCTCTGGGAATAAAATCATCTTGACTGTTTTTGTCTTCCACTTTTATTCCAAATTCGTTATTTGCATCAATACGTTTGAAGCTCTGTTGACCAAGTTTGCCATCAACACCAGGATATCTTACTTGCCAGGCAAACTGTTTGCCCATTACTTCTACAACATTGGAATTAGAAGGGGCTTCTTGTGTAATATTTGTCCAAATTTTTAAACCCGAAAATAGAAGAACCACTAGCACTATGGCGGGAATGATTGTCCAAACTCTTTCAAGAGTGTGGTTGTCTGGATAAAAATAAGCCTTTCTGTCTTCTCTGTAATGATATTTCAGAGGGAAAACAAAGAGTAAAACGTTGGTAAGAAAAAATGCAATCAAAATAATCACCATAGATATCCAAAACAAATTATCTGTTTCAACACCATGAATAGAAGCGGGTTCTGGTAAGTAATACTTCTTAGCCACTTCATGATATGCAAACATCCCAACAAACATGAAAATCATAAATGCCACAAACAAGTAACCGTGTACTTTATTAGACTTATCAACACGTTGATTATAGGAACCTTTTAATACGTTAATTAGTACTTGGGTTCTAAATAGCATGAAAAGGATTGCTAGTAATAGCAGAACTCCTGTAATTATAAGAAAGGTGGTCATAGGTAGATTATTTTCTTAATTAAATATCGTGTTGAATACTCTCCTCAAGCATTGGATGATTCTTAGGTATTAACAAGGCTTTTGATAAAAAGTTTGCTACTACGTAGCCAAAAATTCCAAGATATATAAGGATAGAGCCAATTTCAAGTGCACCAAAACCACTATTTCCTTTTGTAGTACCTGGCATCACCATCAGATAAAAATCTAACCAATGGCCAAACAACAATCCTATACAAACAATTTTCAAGAAAATTGTTAATCTCTTCGATTCTCTCGTCATTAAACCAATGAATGGGAATACGAAGTTGATAAATATGTTCACAAAGAAAAGACCATAGTATGCACCGCCAAAACGGCTCAAACGATCGATGAAATAGTTGGTTTCCTCTGGAATATTCGCATAAAAAATTAAGAGAAACTGCGCAAACCAAACGTATGTCCAAAATATACTGAACGCAAACATAAATTTACCCAAATCGTGCAAATGGCTGTCATTAACAATTTTCAAATAGCCATTTTCTTTCAACAGCAATACCACAAGCGTGATTGCGGCTAAACCACTTACATGCCAGCTAGCCAATACATACCAACCAAACATTGTACTAAACCAATGCGGGTCGATTGACATCACCCAATCCCAAGCAGATGTTGAAGAAGTAACTCCAAAAATTAATAGAAATGTAGCTCCCAACACAATGCTTTTGTTGTAATGTTCCGTACCACCATTCAAATCCTCTTTCAGAGATTGATTTCGCATGGCTTTGAACAATACAAACCAAAGAATGAAATAAGCTGCCATTCTTCCAAAATAAAAAGGAAGATTTAAATATCCCGCCTTCCCAGCTAAAATCTTGTCATAGCTTGGATTTAATGTCTTTCCATCTTCCAAAAACTTGTTTGTCAATCCTTCGTGAGTCCAATGAAACAAATCGTGGTGACCGAAAATAAAAACACCAAACATCATAACAGCGGCAACAGGAAGAAAATAGCCAAAAGATTGTGGAATTCTAATGATGGCAGAAGACCAGCCTGCATAGGCAACATAGTTGTAAGCACAAAAGAAAACACTTATAACAGCTATGCCAGTAAAAAAGAGATTGTTAACCCACAAAGTGGCAAACAATCTTTGTGTCCAATGAAAAACGTGTTCGCCACCGTGAACAGCAGCACCGGCTTCATGATGACCTTCTGCTGCATGTCCTTGACCGTTCAAAAGCAATACTATGCCTAAACCGAAAAGCAATACACCGCTCAAAATAATGAGTAGTAAGTTCTTTTTTAGTTTAGGTGAAAAAACAAATTTTTCTTCTAAATCTACATGATGTTCAACGTGAACTCCCATTTTGTTACCTTTTTATTAGAATAAAACTATTGATTTTGAAGTGTTTGTACATAATGTACTACTTTCCAACGTTCCTCCACACTAAGTTGAGAAGCGTGTGGCCACATTCTATTTCTGCCAAAAGTGATGGTATGGAAAATATGACCAGGTTTGTCTTCTTTCACCCTACCTTTAGAATAAGATGGAACACCTTTGTAAAGCTGACCTACAGGGCCATCTCCTTGGCCAGTTTCTCCATGACAATGTTGGCAATATCTTGTATACAATACTTTTCCTTCTTCCAAAACCTGAGCAGAGGAATCAATAGGATTGAGTAAAACTCTACCTGCCAATTCAAAACTGTCTTTGTGAAAGTGATATAATGACGGTTGCTCATCAATTAAATCTTTGTTGGGATTGTAAGCATCTCTTTTGATTGTGTTTTTTGCTGGAACCCTCATGTTCATACCATGTGGGTTGTGAGGATTGGAGCTATAATCATCTCCGTACTTTCTGTCAACCACTTGTGTAAGTGGTTCATATGCATCGGAAACATACATTTGAGAAGCATATTCCCTACCTGTATCTTGAGTGCCCCTTTTGCAAGAAAAAAAAGTTACAGCACAAATAGTGAAGAATAAGACTATGTTTTTCATTTTACAAGAAATCACTTTTATAACTCTTTTTCAAAAACTTCGGAAGCTCCATTATCTTTCAGGATTTTATTGATTTTTTCCTGCGAATGATGGTTTTTACCCAAATCGATTGCTACCACAAACTTATCGTCAGTACTTCTTGGGTCAAACATTTTGGGTGTAAAACCAGGTATCAATTTGGCGATGACAAAAAATGTAAGTGTCATGCCATAAGCCGTGAGTAAAACTGTACATTCAAAAGTCACCGGTATGAAAATAGGAGGTGCAGCATTTGGCTTACCACCAATGTTCATAGGCCAATCTACCGCCATCATCGAATAAATCATGGTGACACCCAAACAAAAGCCAAGTGTTCCAAACAAAAAGGCCACAATGTCGATTCGGCTTCTTTCATAACCTAAAGCCCTGTCCAATCCGTGTATAGGAAACGGTGAAAAAACTTCATGAATCTTTACACCTTCATGACGAATATGCTCTACTGAATGAACCAGCACATCTTCATCGTCAAATATGCCTACTATGTATTTGTTTTGTCCTGACATAACGCGACTAGTAATTTACTTTTTAGCAGATGATGATTTAAGTACCGACTTCACTTCAGCCATGTTTATCACTGGTAAAAACTTGGCAAATAAGAAGAAGAAGGTAAAGAACAGACCAAATGAGAAAATGTAATCACCGATGTCGTACATAGTCGGATAAAACATTGTCCAACTTGAAGGAAGGTAGTCTCTATGTAAAGAACTTACGATAATTACAAACCTTTCAAACCACATTCCAATATTTACAATAATACTGATGACAAAGGTAGCGGCTATATTTCGACGTATTTTCCTAATCCAAAACAACTGTGGGGAAATCACATTACATGTCATCATAGACCAATAAGCCCACCAATAAGGTCCAGTCGCACGATTGATAAAACAATAACCTTCGTATTCAACACCCGAATACCACGCAATAAAGAATTCTGTGATGTAAGCAACACCCACAATTGATCCAGTCAAAGTGATGATTTTGTTCATTGACTCGATGTGGGTTATGGTCACATAATCTTCCAATTTAAACACCTTCCTTGTGACCAACATCAAGGTAAGTACCATTGCAAAACCAGAAAAAATAGCACCTGCAACAAAATAAGGTGGGAATATAGTAGTGTGCCAACCCGGAATAACAGAGGTTGCAAAGTCCATACTTACTATTGTGTGAACCGACAATACAAGAGGAGTGGAAACACCTGCCAAAATCAAACTCACTTGTTCGTAGCGTTGCCAATCTTTGGCCCCACCACTCCAATTGAAACTAAGGATACCATATACTTTGCGCGAAATACCCGTAGCTCTTTCGCGAATGGTGGCAAGGTCGGGGATAAGTCCAACATACCAAAACAGAATTGAAACAGACAAATAAGTACTAATCGCAAAAACGTCCCATACCAGAGGAGAATTGAAGTTTACCCACAAAGAGCCATAGGTATTTGGCAAAGGAAGAGCCCAATTGGCCAACCAAGTTCTGCCCATATGCATCAAAATGAAGCTACCTGCACAAAACACCGCAAAAATCGTCATCGCCTCTGCAGCACGGTTAATTGAAGTCCTCCATTTCTGACGGAAAAGCAACAAAACTGCTGAAATTAGGGTTCCTGCATGACCAATACCTACCCACCACACAAAGTTGGTAATATCCCATGCCCAGCCTACCGTTCTATTCAATCCCCAAACCCCTAAACCAACAGTCCAAGTTTTGTAAAGACAGTAACTACCATAGCCTAATGCCAAAACGGAAATACCAAAAGCAAAATACCATAGGTTGGTAGGCTTTCCTTCTACTTGCTTGCATATATCATTTGTAACATCGTGTAGTTTCTTACCGCCTGTTACCAATGGTGCTCTTACGTGAGATGTAACTTGCATCCTTCTAAAATATTATAATTAAGCTTCTGTATTTCTAATTTTAGTCAAATAGGAAACGTTGGGGCGTACGTTGATTTCCTCCAAAACATGGTACATACGCTTGTTATACTCTTGTTCCATTAATTGATAAATTTTACTGTCTTTGTCATTCATATCTCCAAAAACTATCGCTTCTGAAGGACATGATTGCGAACAAGCAGTTTCAATTTCGCCGTCAACAGGTCTTCTATTATTCTTTTTAGCATTCAATTTTCCTTCCTGGATTCTTTGAACACACAAAGAACATTTCTCCATCACTCCACGCGCGCGCACAGTTACGTCAGGATTAAGAACCATTTTACCCAAATCCAAATCTTCATTGAAATTGAAGAGTTCGTTTTCGGCATATCTAAACCAATTGAACCTACGAACTTTGTAAGGGCAGTTGTTGGCACAATACCTAGTGCCAATACAACGGTTGTACGTCATTTGATTTAAGCCTTCGCTACTATGGGTAGTGGCAGCAACAGGACATACAGTTTCGCAAGGAGCATTATTGCAATGCTGGCACATCATAGGCTGGAACACCACTTTCGGATTTTCCGAAGGATCTTCCATGTCCCTGTACATGTCAATAGCGCCAATCTTGTTCTCTTCTGCTTTTTCGTGAGTCATGTCACTGGTATAATATCTATCGATACGAATCCAATGCATTTCACGGCTATTCAATATTTCTTGCTTACCTACAACAGGAACATTGTTTTCTGCTTGACAGCTCAGAACACAATTTCCACAACCAGTACAAGCATTCAAATCGATGACCATACCCCATGAATGGTTAGTACGCTCACGCATTTTCCACATAGACAAGTCTGTGGCAGACACTAGGCCATCGGCCGTGGCAACCTTAGGAAAATATCTTCCGGCAGCAGGGTTTTTCTTGTATTCAGCTAATGTTGATTCTTGTACTATATCCCTACCCATTATAGTTTGATGGGATTGGGTTTGTGCTATCTTATAATTCTCGCCTGTTGATAAAACTTCTACACCACTAGTAACAGAATAATTACTGAAACCATTTGCAACTGCAATCAAAGGATAAGCGCTTACGCCTAGTCCGTTACCAGCTTTACCCACTTTTTCCCTGCCAAATCCCACAGCAATACCAACAGTATCAGGTGCTTGACCAGGCTGAACCAATACAGGAATAGTCAAGGAAACGCCATTGGCTTTTAGAGTTACTCGTTGCGTATTACCAAACTCCATTTTTATGTTGAGTTTTTTGGCAAGAGAAATAGGTATGGTAAGATAGTTTTCCCAAGTAGCCTTTGTGATAGGATCTGGAAACTCCAAAATCCAAGGGTTGTTGGCAAGACCATTTGAACCATGCCCCATACCTACTTTTTCATACACCACTAGTTCAAGTCCTTCCGATTTGGCTTTGTAGCGTTTTGAAACAGCACTTGCAGCCGAGGATACATCGCCAGAAAAAGACAAATTTGACGAACTCGCAGGCAATTCAAATACACCATCATACAATGACTTGTCCCAAAAGGCTTGGAAAGAAGTATATTTTGATTGCTTGGGGAATAAATTAGTTTTCCAAAAACTGGTAAGGTAGGTATAGGAATCTACTGGAGAACCTGTCCAAGCCGTAAAACTTTCAACAGCAGCCCTTGTTTTGAACAAAGGCGTAATTGTAGGTTGAATCAAACTGTAAGAACCTGTTTTAGGTTCGGCATCTGACCAAGATTCCAAATAGTGGTGATCGGGAGTAATAAAGTCACACAAAGAGGATGTTTCGTCGATTCTATCAGAAAACGATACTTTCATCGCAACTTTTGAAAGACTAGAAGCCAATTCTTTTCCGAAAGCACTGGCATACACAGGATTGGAATTGTAGAATAAAACGGCGCCTACACTACCACCTTTTACCTTCGATACAAAATCGGCGAAAGCAGCGTCATTACCCAATTTTACATTAGACTTTCTTGATGTATCAATCGTGCTACCGTAGCTAGCCAACAAATTGTTGATAGCATTCACCAAAATTTGAACGGCAGGATCATTTGAACCAGAAACTACTAGTGATAAACCTTTAGTTTTAACGAGCTCTTCGGCGGCTAATTTCAAATTACTCAAGTCGGAAAGCTGTGTAGTGCTAATCGAGGCCGCACCAAGTTTACCCGCTACCAAATTGTATAAATTGGCTACTACCAAACCTTCCTGTGAGGGTTTAATCATCGTCCTGTAATCGGCATTTGCTCCAGTAAGAGACATGATTGACTCAAACTGGAAGTGCTTTGACATTGCAGGGTTTTTCTCAGAAATTTTTCTTGTCTTGGAATACTGTTTGGCATACTCGGAAGAAGACAACCATGTACCCAAGAAATCTGCTCCTATACTTACGATTGTTTTGGCTTTGCTGAAATCATAAGATGGAATAAAAGCTGAACCAAAGCTAATTTCGTTTGCTTTTGAGATTCCATAAGCGGAAACGGGATCAACCGCAACCACTTTAGCCGAGTATTTCGCAGCAAATGCTGAAATAGCCGCATTCAATGAAGGGCTAGAAACGGTAGAAGTCACTACATACACTGCTTTGCCAGCGGCTACCACCTCTTGTAATTTCGATATTATTTTCTTGTCGGCAGCTTCAAATGATATTTCGGCTCCTTTTTCTTGGAATGAGCGTAATCTTGCACCGTCGTACAATCCCAAAACTGAAGCTTGAGCCCTTACGCTCGTGGCGCCAGCCGAAACAGCAGATTTTTTGTTTCCTTCGATTTTAATGGGGCGACCTTCGCGCGTTTTTACCACCACGCTAGCGTAATCGCCACCATCTACATAGCTTGAAGCGTACCAATTGGCATTGGTAGGATCCACATCCTCTGGCTTTATCAAGTATGGAATAGCCTTTTTTACAGGAGTTTCGCAAGCGGCTAGCGATGCAGCAGCAACGCTAAAACCGAGAAACTTTAAAAAATCACGACGGTTGCTACCTTCTTCGGCAATCGAGTCGCTATTGACATTTAACTCTTTAGAAGAAAACTCTGGAAATTCTTTAATCGAATTCTTAATGAACTCCGGATGGTTGTTCAATTCTTCAAGACCTTTCCAATAGGTTTTAGTGCTTTCCATAGGTGCTTCGGTACAGAAACTGAATCTTATATTAATAATGACATTTTGAACACTCAAGACCTCCAATATCTTTTACCTTCAAGGGGTCTTTGGAAGTCTGTTTGTGCAAAACAACCAATTTATCGTAGTATCCATTGCCTTCTGTGTTAACAGGAGTCTCTCTGTGGCAATTGATACACCAACCCATGGTAAGTGGGGAATATTGTTGTACCACTTCCATCTCTTCGATAGGGCCGTGGCACGTTTTACATTCCAAGCCACCCACTTTCACGTGTTGAGCATGGTTAAAATAAGCCAAATCGGGAAGATTGTGTACTCGTACCCATTCAATAGGCTTATTGTTTCTAACTGCCTCAAAGAGTCCCCTTAGCTTGGGCGAATCTGTTTTGATGGCATTGTGACAATTCATACAAATATTGGCAGAAGGAATATTAGCAGATTTGCTTCTATTTACTCCAGTATGGCAATAGTTACAATCTATCTTGTATTTACCAGCGTGTACTTTGTGCGAAAATGGAATGGGCTGTTTGGGCGCATATCCTTGTTGCATTCCCAAATCCATCAAACCATCCAAACCTGCTTTACCTATGAAGCAGACAAAGAAAAATCCAACAAAAAACTTAAATGCCTTGCTTGTAATAACTGCCTGAATATCAAATTTCTGTTCAATCAAATATTTATCCTCTTCAGTAAGTCTATCTTTTTGGTTAATTATTTTAGTCAAAACAGACATTATCAAAACCAATACTATGACAATAAGTGCAAGCAATGCAATAAATACCATTAGAAGAATATTTAAGAAACCAGCATCTTCTTTTGGTTTCGCTTCTTCTGTTGTAGAGCCATCGGCGGGGGCTGCAGCGGTAGCTTTTGCAGGTGCGGTCTTGATATATTCTAAAATCGACAAAACTTCATCGTCAGAAAAAGCAAAGCTTGGCATAGCCTGTTTGGCATATTGCTCATATATAGCCACCGCTTGTTTGTCGCCTGAAGCAACCAAGGCTTGTGAATTTTTTATCCATTTCAACAACCAAGCCTGGTTGTGTTTGGTATGTACATTGCGAAGGGCTGGGCCAACCACTACCTCATCCATAGCATGGCACGAGGCACAGTTGTTATCAAACAAAGCCTGACCTTTTGCCGCCATTTCGGCATTTCCTGCTGCAGCAGGCGCATCTTGACAGAATACTTGCAGGGAGAAAAGGAGGGAGAAAATGGCTACTAATATCGGCCTAAAAACCTTGAAGATAGAAGTGAAGCTATAATTCATAAACTGTTATAAAAAGCCCTTAATTGTATGACCCGATTTTTACCACATGCAAATCTAACATGGGATTCTAACTAAACAAACACAAATAATTCGCCCAAAACTGCTCCTACATACTCTCACAGCTCATCTGTGTGCTAAAACACTCAATTTCAAAGAAAATGAGTAGAAAGAACTATTTATTTAGAATGATTTTAAATTAGACTCAAAAGGTGGAAAACCCTAGTCTATGTGAACTAATTTTTGACCGATAATTCCTCTGCTCTCAGTTTGGCATTCCTAATCCCTTTTTCTATTGAAGAAGCCACATGCTCTGTTTCAAAGATTCGAAGAGCCGCTTCAGTTGTGCCACCTTTCGATGCTACCGCTTTTATCAACTCGTCGAATTCTACTTGACTATCCGTTGCCAAATGATAAGCGCCCAGCATGGTTTCACAAGCTAGCTCCTTTGC
>JBIKRJ010000253.1:0-3017 GCA_044349205.1 Cytophagales bacterium
ATATCGTAGTTCACCCAATAGGTTTTGGTTTGTTCTAAAAGCAGTTCCTTGAATTCTTTTTTGGGCGGAATAGGAAAAAAAGTGCTGGGTATTTTGTGCATTGTATTCAGTTTGGCTACCAAATCGATACCATTGGCAGGACCGTAGTACAACACCCTGTGTTTGAAAGAAGTAAGGTTGGAAATGAGTTGTGTAAGCTGATTAGGCTTTAGTGCACGTAATTGTTCGGTCGAAAGAATATGCCTGAAAGGCGAGTCCAAACCATATTTGGCATAACTGGCCAATGCTTGTTGCAAAATGACACCTTTGTTCAATTTGTTGTTGGCGCGTTGCTTCAATATACTGTCTATCAAATCGCTAAGTGCTTTCTCGTCGGCTTGTGGCGAAGCGAGCAATTCTTCGAACAAGACCAAGGCTTTATCGAAATTTTCTTGCAAACCATTCAGAGACACATACACCCTGTCGGAAGAAACAAAAACGGAATAGGTACAGCCAAGCTTGAAAAATTCTTGTTTCAACTGTTCGGCAGAATAGCGTTTGCTACCCAAAAACTTCAAATATTCTACCGCCAGCCCCAAGTTTAGGTCGTGATCGGTACCCATGTCCAACACATAATACAAATCAAAAAGGCCATTTTCGGCATTTTGCTTGTACAATACCTCTACTTCATTTTTCAATTGCAGCCGCTGAATGTCTTTTTGGTAATCGACAAACACAGGCTTGATGATACCCGAAGGTTCTTTCATCAATCTGTTGTAAAAAATAGAGGCCGAATCGCGGTTCACGGCCACTGGTGTAATGGCTGGTTTCACAATTTTTTTCACAGTGGTATCGGTACCAATCCGTTTGTAGGCCACCACGTAGTTTTCTTGAAAATACTTGTTGGCAAAATCGATGATTTCTTGTTTCGTAATCTTAGACTGAAGGTCAATTTCAGAAATGTAGTCTTTCCAGGGCATACCCAAAATGAAAGCCGAAACGAAGGCATCGGCACGTGAAGAATTTTTCTCGTATGCCTTCATGTTGTTGGTTTTTAGGTCGTTGACAATGGCGGGCAATAGCCAATCTCCAAATTTACCCTGTTTGATAGAATCGATTTGGGAAAGCAAAAGGGCTTTTACCTCCTCTAGCGACTGTCCCTCGCGGGGCATACCCGAAAGAAACAAGGCAGAATAGTCACGCAATCGCATAGGGAATGCGGCACCCCCCATTATTTTTTGTTTTTGGTTCAAATTCAGGTCGATAAGCCCGGCTTGGCTGTTGGACAATATTTGACTCAGAAACTCCATCACCAACGATTCGCGTGTTTTCACGCCAGGGAAACGAAAAGCGAGTGTGACTTTTTCGGCAGTAGGTCCTACGATATTTTTCACTACCGGTTTGGCTATGGGCTCTTCTACAGGGGCTTGAAATGAAGGTACGGTTTTGGGTTTCCATTTGCCAAAATAGCGGTCTAACATTCGAATGGTTTCGTCGGGATTCAGATCGCCACTCAAGCAAATGGCTATATTGTTGGGTACATAATAGGTATTGAAATATTTTTTTATTTCCGTAATACTCGGATTTTTCAAATGATCGACCGTACCTATCGTAGTTTGTGTGCCATAGGTGTGCTTTTGAAACAAGCCTGCAAACATGGCCTCCCAAGTTTTGGTCGCATCGTTGTCGAGCCCTCGGTTCTTTTCTTCGTACACGGCTTCCAATTCGGTATGAAACAAGCGGGGCACCAGTTCTTGAAAACGGTTGCTTTCTACAATCGCCCATTTTTCCAAATTGTTGGAGGGAATTTCGTTGACATACACGGTTTGTTCCATCCACGTATAGGCGTTGGTACCCGAAGCTCCAATGGCCGACATGGTTTTGTCGTATTCGTTGGCAATGGCATAAGAAGCTGCAATGCCCGAAATGGAATCAATTTGATGGTAAATAAGCCTACGAGCCAAGGTATCGCTTTTCTTACGGTAGGTTTCGTACAATGCCTCGATTTTGCCAAGCAAAGGTTTTTCGGCCATCCAATTTTGTGTACCCAGCTGAGTAGTGCCTTTGAAAAGAATATGTTCGAGGTAGTGGGCCAAACCTTGGGCAGTGCTGGGGTCGTTTTTACTACCGGCGCGCACGGCTATGTAGGTTTGAATGCGTGGTTCGTTCTTGTACACGGAAAGATACACGCGCAAACCATTTTTCAGCGTGTAAATACGGGCTTTTAAGGGATCGTTTGTGAAGGTGACATAGGCATAGCCATTTTCAGATTTTTTTTGGCTGATGTATTTCTTTTGGGCAAAAACGGTGTTTTGACCCGAAACCAAAAAACAAAGAAACAGAATACGGAAAGAAAAAAGCTTCATCGGATTACGTGCTAATTGTGCAGTGTAAAGATAAAGAGAGAATTGGGTAAATGACATGACGAGAAAGTGGATAGTGGCAAATAAACAAATTGGTGCAAACAAAGGGTCAACCAAATATTTTGGTGCGAGGTTTGCAAAAAGAGAAAAAGCCCATACATTTGCACTCCCTTTTGGGAGCTTAGCTCAGCTGGTTCAGAGCACCTGCCTTACAAGCAGGGGGTCACAGGTTCGAACCCTGTAGCTCCCACGAAAAGCCGACATGATGTGTCGGCTTTTTTTATCTCATGTTTACTTTTTACATCCTCCATTCCGCTTTTTTGGACAAATTTTACATAGGCCACTCTGGCGATGTTTTGGATGAACGTCTGCGAAGGCACAATTCCAAACATGCTGGCTTTACTGGCAAAGCCCATGACTGGAAAATTGTTTTTGCCGAATCCTTCGAAACCAAAGAGATGGCTTATGCGAGAGAAAGAGAGGTAAAAGCCTGGAAAAGCAAATCCAGAATACAGAAGCTAATTCAGGGCATCCCGTCGCAAACGGGAGGGTCACAGGTTCGAACCCTGTAGCTCCCACGAAAAGCCGACATGATGTGTCGGCTTTTTTTATCTCATGTTTACTTTTTACATCCTCCATTCCGCTTTTTTGGACAAATTTTACATAGGCCACTCT
>JBIKRJ010000254.1:0-3011 GCA_044349205.1 Cytophagales bacterium
CATAACTACACTGGTTGGACTTCCATCGGGTGTCGCATAAAAGGCACCAAAGATGGGAAGGAAAAAACCTATTATGTATATAATAACTGTAGTCACGAAGCTGCTTACAAGGAAACAGGTACACAGGGTATCAGTTACACTACTGGAGTACCTGCCATGATAGGTGCTAAAATGTTTTTGGAAGGAAAATGGAAAAAACCAGGGGTATGGAACGTAGAGCAGTTCAACCCCGATCCTTTCATGGCCGACTTGAATACTTACGGCCTACCTTGGAAAGAATTGCACAACGTGGACTTGGAGGTTTAAAGCCACACTTTTTAAAAAATATCACATAAGAAAAGCCCCACCAAATTTGGCGGGGCTTTTCTTATGTGCTTTTGTGATATTTACTAAAGATTCTTACCGGGCCATACAGCACTTTCGCCCAATTCTTCTTCAATACGAAGCAATTGATTGTATTTGGCCATACGGTCTGAACGAGAACATGAACCTGTTTTTATCTGACCACAATTCAACGCCACAGCCAAATCGGAAATGGTATTGTCTTCAGTTTCGCCCGAACGGTGCGACATAATGGACTTGTAGCTGTTTTTATGAGCCAAGTTAACAGCATTGATGGTTTCTGTCAAAGAACCAATTTGGTTTACTTTTACTAAGATGGCATTGGCAACCCCTTGGTCGATACCATCCTGCAAACGCTTCACATTGGTTACAAACAAATCGTCGCCTACCAATTGCGTTTTCTTGCCAATGGCATCGGTAAGCTTATTCCAACCTGCCCAATCGTCTTCGGCCATGCCGTCTTCAATAGATATAATTGGATATTTATTTACCCATTCTGTCCAGTAAGACACCATTTCGTCTGAAGTTTTCTTCATGCCATTTGATTTATGAAAATGGTATAAACCAGTTGCCTCGTCATAAAACTCGGTCACGGCAGCATCCATCGCAATCATCACCTGTTCGCCAGGTTTGTAACCTGCTTTTTCAATCGCTTTCAAAATGGTTTCTATCGCTTCTTCGTTGGAAGGAATATTGGGTGCAAAGCCACCTTCATCCCCTACGTTTGTAGAATACTTCTTCTCTTTCAACACCTTGGCCAAGTTGTGGAATATTTCAGTTCCCATTTTCATGGCATGGGTGAAAGATTCAGCCCCTACCGGCATAATCATAAATTCTTGGAAGTCGATTGAATTGTCGGCATGCGAACCACCATTAATGATATTCATCATAGGTACTGGAAGCGTGTTTGCATTCACACCGCCAATGTAACGATACAACGATTGACCAGCCTCTTGAGCAGCCGCCTTAGCTACTGCCAAAGAAACACCCAAAATAGCATTTGCGCCAAGTTTGCCTTTGTTGGGCGTACCATCAAGCTCCAACATGATTTTGTCAATCAGATTTTGCTCAAATACGGAAGCTCCTATAAGTTCTTCAGCAATGGTTTCGTTTACGTTTTGTACAGCTTTAAGTACACTTTTGCCCATATAGGCATTTTTGTCGCCATCGCGAAGTTCTACAGCCTCGTGTTTGCCGGTAGAAGCACCTGAAGGGACAGCGGCACGACCCAAATAGCCGTTTTCAGTGTACACATCTACTTCTACAGTTGGATTGCCACGCGAGTCGAAAATTTGGCGGGCTTTGATTTCTTCAATTACACTCATGATTGGTACTACGTTTAGAATTTATGTTAGATAATGAATAGCAAATACTATCCATTCAGACCCTAAAACTACCTAGTATTTGAAGAAGTACAAAATATCGGGAACGATTATATACAATAGGAATTTTTCATAAATTAGTGACTTGAAATCTACAACCGAAACACTGCCCAAAAAATTAAAATACTTATCATCTAATTACAACTGAACATGAGCAAAACTATATCAAATACTATTCTCAAAAACCAATTGAAAATCAAAAATCAGTTCGATATATTTTTAAAGAACTTGACTTGAATAAAATGAAAAGAAAACTGCAGATTAAATCATCTAATTTGGACAAATAATAAAATAAATTACTATGACAGAAAAAGTAGTGAAATATTGATTTATGAAGGTGAAAGTTACGAAATGGAAAGTGATCCTTTTGTACATTACTTAGTAAAAAGTAGTCCAAAAATTCTAACATATCCTGTAAACACAGCTTCATGGAGAGGCTATTTGGGTAAATGGAAAATCGCAGATAAAAAATTGTACCTAATTAAGATAGAGGGAAGAGGAGCAAAAAAAATGAAGAGAAATTTCGAGCTGGAAGATTAGAGTTAAGAAAAAAATGAAAAATGGCGAAATAACTCCTCAACAAAACGGACAAAAACTTAAAATATTAAAAAGAGAATGTTGTGATGATATGGAACTGTCACTTTTAAATCTATTCAATACAGAAGAAAAGGTTTTAGCTAATTGGTATACCGGGGAAATCGTAATTTCATCATTATGGAGTTTTAGAAATTATAAATTAGGATTTGAAAAAGTTACGTTTAGCATTTGTGAGGGTATTGTTATAGATGTAAAATATACATAATCAACAACTGAAAAAATTACTTACTCACTTTCAGAATCCTCACTTTTCCTGCAGATTCGATTCGCAATAGGTATAATCCTTTGGGCAAATCTGTAGTGTTAATCACATATTTGTTCGTAGCAACTTTCTCTGACATTGTCTGAATTTCAGCACCATCCAATCCAATCAATTTAAGATTTGATACTTCTGACTCAAAATTGATTATCGTCACGTGTATTTTATCAAAAAATGGGTTAGGATAAACTTTGACATCATCAAAAATATCAGTTTCCTCGAGTCCTGTACAAACTGAAACATTGGCTACCACGGGTGTGCGAGCACATACCACAGCGCAGGCAGCTCCTTTCGTCCAATAGAAGGTGGATACATCAGGCGCATTTCCTTTCGACCACCAAACTGCAGAGTTGAGGGTATATAAAAAACCATTGTACTTTACACTAATAACCTGAGAAGAAGTGGCGCGCTCGTAAATTGTGCTTGAAGAC
>JBIKRJ010000060.1:0-11192 GCA_044349205.1 Cytophagales bacterium
TCGTCAATTAGAAGTTTTTGGATAAAGTTTTATCTGTCATTTACAATCACCAGACCACAATTTTGTCAATCATGGCTTTCAATGTCATAGGATCTTTTGGAATAAGCACTTTGTTTTTGTTTGCTTCAAATTGCGGTTTTACATTGTTGCGTATAGCTGCTTCGTAATCATCTCCCAAAGAAGAGCTAACAAGATATATTTCAAGATTTTTTCCTTCTTTAACAGCGGTGTTTATTTCGCCTTTTTTCACTTTTTCGCTAGGTTCTTTTCTCACCACTTTGTATTTGAAAACCAATACGCTGTCTTTTGAAAACTTGCTCAGGTTTTTCAGAGTAAATTCCATGTAGTTCAATTTCCAGAGGGCATCGTCTGTCGATTCGGGGAAATTGGCAAATAGTTGGTTGGCATTGCGTGTTTTGATGTTTTCTCTTTTGGATTCAAATTTTTTTTGACCCATTGCACCCAAAAAGCAGGCAACAAGTAACACGGAAAGGAATGGCTTTTTCATGGCGTAGAGTTAAAGTGGATTAAAATTGTTTATGCGAATGTACACAAATCCTTTAAACAAGCTTATGACTGTTTTTATACCTTTTCTACCTTCATCGTTAAGTTAAATTCATCCATGTCGACAGAAAAGGCGTTGGCTACTTTGTCTTTCAAATGAAATTCTAATGCTTGGGTTTCGGTACAAATGTATTCTTTGTTGGCTTCTAAAGCCGAATTGACTAAATCGTCAAGTTTCTGTACCTCGATACGTATTTTGTCTTGTACTTCAAGACCCATGTCTTTGCGCAAGTTTTGCACCCTGTTTACCAAATCGCGCGCGATGCCTTCTTTCTTCAGGTCATTGGTCAGTAAGGTATCTACCGCCACCGTAATGTCGCCATCGCTTGCTGAAGCCATTCCCACAGCATCGGCAGTTTTTATCAACACATCGTCTTTTGTGAATAGATGTTGACTTCCATCGCCGAAAGTAAGGGCAAGTCCTTTCGATTCAAGTGTTTGAATATCTTCTTGGCCAAGATTTTGGAGCATATTTTTGACTTCCCCAATTTTAGGTCCCAAAACTTTGCCTAATTTTTTCAAGTCGGGCAAAACAGATTTGGTGAAAAGAGTTAATCCGCTTTTTGGATTGTAGGTAATCACTTCTTTTATGTTGGTTTCGTCTTTTATCAAGCCCGAAACATTGTCTAAAAGCGATAGAAGAGTTTCGTTTACCGCATGTACATATACTTTGGCAAGCGGTTGGCGTACTCGCAAATTGTGGAGTTTGCGTACTGAATGAATGAGCGAACAAGTTTTTTGAGCCAATAGCATACTTTCGCTCAGTTCTTTGTTTACAATCTCTTTTTTTGCCTTTGGTATCAAAGTAAGGTGTACCGATAATTTTTCACCTTTCAAGTTTTTGTAAAGCCATTCGCCAAAGAATGGCGCAATTGGGCTCATGAGTTGCGCAGTTACCATCAAACATTCATGCAATGTTTCATAGGCCGCTTGTTTGTCGGGGTTGAATTCGCCTTTCCAAAAGCGTTTGCGAGAGAGTCGAACATACCAGTTTGATAAATTGGTGTCCACAAATTCTTCGATGGCACGAGCGGCCCTAGTTACATCATATTGCGCATAACTTTCCGATACTGTTTCGATGAGTAGTTGTAATTCAGACAAAATCCAGCGGTCGAACTCAGGGCGCAAATGGACAGGAGTAGAGCTTTTCTCGTGTGCCGTGAACTTGTCCAGGTTGGCATAAATGGCGTAGAAATTGTAGGTGTTGTATAGTGTGCCAAAAAGTTTGCGTTGCACTTCCACCACACCTTCCAAATCAAATTTAAGGTTGTCCCAAGGGTTGGCATTGCTTACCATATACCAGCGAGTGGCATCGGGCCCATATGCTGCCAAAGTTTCGAAAGGGTTGATGACATTGCCCTTCCGTTTCGACATTTTTTCGCCGTTTTTGTCCAGGACAAGTCCTGTTGAAACGACATTTTTGAAGGCAACTTCGTCGAAAAGCATACCTGCAATCGCATGCAGAGTAAAAAACCACCCACGGGTTTGGTCTACACCTTCCGAAATAAAGTCGGCTGGATAGGAGGTTCTATTGTCAACAAGGTTTTTATTTTCAAATGGATAGTGCCACTGGGCGTAGGGCATTGCACCTGAATCGAACCATACATCGATGAGGTCGGTTTCTCGCGTCATGGGTTTGCCGCTGTCTGAAACTAAAATGATGTAATCCACATAAGGACGATGGAGGTCGTAGACCTCAGCCTGGGGGTTTGGTTTATAAGGATTTTCCTTCATCAACCCGGCCTTGATTGATTTTTCTATTTCATCAGATAGTTCCTGAACAGAACCAATACACTTCATTTCCTTGCGGTCTTCGGTAGCCCAAATGGGTAGCGGAGTTCCCCAATAGCGGGAGCGTGACAAGTTCCAATCGACCAAATTTTCAAGCCAATTGCCAAATCGCCCAGTACCTGTGCTTTCTGGTTTCCAGTTTATCTTTTTGTTCAGTTCTACCAAGCGGTCTTTTACGGCTGTGGTGCGAATAAACCAAGAATCCAAAGGGTAATAAAGTACCGGTTTGTCGGTTCGCCAACAGTGAGGATACGTGTGCTCGTATTTTTCTACCTTGAAAGCTTTGTTTTCTAGTTTCAGCTTTATCCCAATTCGGTCGTCAACTGCTATATATTTGTCCACTTTTTGGACTATGCCGTTTTCAATCAGGTATTTTTCTTGTTTTTGGCGTTCGACTTCTTTTTCTTCTTCGTTCAAGTAACTTTCTTTCACGTATTCGCCACCAAAACCAAACTTTGCATCCGCCACTTCTTTCACAAAACGGCCTTGCTTGTCGACCAAGGGTACCTCATCTCCCAGTTCATTTTTGATGGTAATGGCAGGAATACCTGCTTGTTTTGCCACTCTAAAGTCGTCTGCACCAAAAGTAGGGGCAATGTGTACGATGCCTGTACCGTCTTCAGTACTTACAAAATCGCCCGATATTACCCTGAAAGCCGATTTTTCGGGTTTTACATAGGGTAAAAGTTGCTCATATTCGATACCAAGTAGGTTTTTGCCTTTGGCTTCACCAATGATTTCAAAAGGAATAAGTTTGTCGCCTGCCTTGTAATTTGCGTAAGCTATTTCTTTAGCTTTTTCAGAAAAAAACTTACCCAGTAAATCTTGTGCCAAAATAACGATGACAGGCAAATGCGTATAGGGATTGTAAGTTTTGACCAAAACATACGTAATGTTTTCACCCACCGCCAATGCCGAATTGGAAGGAAGTGTCCAAGGGGTAGTCGTCCAAGCAAGGAAATAGTAGTTCAGAGTTGAGAGTTCAGAGTTGAGAGAGAATGTACTCAGAACCTTCGACTCTGAAATCTGTGCGACCTTGAACTGTGCCACAATAGTCGTATCCCTCACATCTTTGTAAGTGCCAGGTTGGTTCAGTTCGTGAGAGCTAAGCCCCGTGCCAGCGGCAGGCGAGTAGGGTTGTATGGTATAGCCTTTGTACAACAAGTCTTTTTTGTACAGTTCTTTCAATAGCCACCAGCACGATTCTATGTATTCATTTTCATACGTTATATATGGGTTTTCCAAGTCTACCCAGTAGCCCATTTTGCGTGTCAGGTCGTCCCACTGGTCTTTGTACTTCATTACCGTTTCGCGGCACTTCTTGTTGTATTCTTCGATACTGATTTTTTTCCCGATATCTTCTTTTGTAATACCCAGTTCTTTTTCCACTTGCAATTCGACAGGCAGTCCGTGGGTGTCCCAACCTCCTTTGCGCTTTACCTGAAAACCTTGCATGGTTTTGTAACGGCAAAAAATGTCTTTGATAGTACGAGCCATCACATGGTGTATACCTGGAGTACCGTTGGCAGATGGGGGGCCTTCGAAGAAAGTAAATGAAGGTGCACCCTCGCGTTCCTCAACCGATTTTTCGAAGACATTATTTTCTTCCCAAAATTTCAGCATGTCGGCTGCTATCTGTGGGAAATTTGAAGATTTGTATTCGGTATAAGTCATTGGAAATAAAAGAATTAATGAGTTGATGAATTCATGTTAGCAAGAATAATTAGCCATCATAAATTCATCAATTCCTGAAATCATAAATTTTCTATACATTGAACCTAAAGTGCATTACATCACCGTCGCTCACCACATATTCTTTGCCTTCAATCGAAAGTTTTCCAACTTCTTTGCAGGCCAACTCGGAACCGTATTGTACATAATCGGCATATTTGATTACTTCCGCTTTGATAAAGCCTCGTTCGAAATCGGTGTGAAT
Source organism: Cytophagales bacterium (assembly GCA_044349205.1). Classification (GTDB taxonomy): domain Bacteria; phylum Bacteroidota; class Bacteroidia; order Cytophagales; family UBA9547; genus UBA9547. The sequence continues at coordinate 4,292 of JBIKRJ010000060.1, forward strand.
GACTCCAGCCGCGGCTGGGGCTTTCCAACCTTTGGTAATGGTCCAGGCACGCACTTCTTGCACGCCCGCCGTAAAATAGGTAGAGAGGTTCAATAGACTGTAGGCCGCTTTAATAAGCTTGTCTAAACCAGATTCTTTCAGACCGTATTCGTCCAAAAACATTTTGCGTTCATCAGTGTCAGAAATTTCAGCTATCTGCGATTCTAGGGCGGCGCAAATCATGACTACCTGTGCGTTCTCGCCTTTGACTGAATCTTTCAATTCTTCCACCCATTTGTTGCCGGTATTTATTTCCGATTCCGACACATTGGCGGCATAAATGACGGGTTTGGCTGTTAGCAAATGCAAGTCGTACACGGCTTTTTTATCCTCCTCGTCGAAGCCAATGTTGCGGGCATTCTTTCCGGCTTCCAAATGGGATTTGTATTGTTTCAAAATTTCCAATTCTTTTTTGGCAGTGGCGTCACCTGCTTTGGCAGCTCGTTCGGTTTTGGCTATTTTCTTTTCAACCGACTCTAAATCTTTCAATTGCAGTTCGGTATCAATAATTTCTTTGTCGGCTACAGGATTTACCTTGCCGTTTACATGCACAATGTTAGGGTCATCGAAACAGCGAATAACGTGGGTAATGGCATCTACCTCGCGAATATTGGCCAAAAATTGGTTTCCCAAACCTTCTCCTTTGCTTGCTCCTGCTACCAGTCCGGCTATGTCCACAAACTCTATGACTGTGGGTACAACTTTTTGGGGTTTTACCAGTTCAGCTAGTTTGTCCAACCGCTCGTCGGGAACGGTGACTACGCCCACATTGGGCTCGATAGTGCAAAAAGGATAGTTGGCAGCTTCAGCCTTGCCTGTTGAAATAGCATTGAATAAAGTTGATTTGCCCACGTTGGGCAAGCCAACAATGCCTACTTGAAGTCCCATGAAAACGTTTTAGGTTAAAGGACTGCAAATTTAGCACGATAAGGTGGGAATAAAAACTACACATTTCTCCAATGGTACAAGAGCTTGAGGGCTTGAATATAGTAATAAATATAAAGAAATATTGTTTTATATAAGTGTCTACTCCTTGATTTTTAGATTTTTTCTTGTTAAAATAGTGCATAGCGCTATCGCGAAAATTATAGAGACCAAGATGTTGGCACTCTGTCCCAACGGTGAAAGCGTAGTTCTTTCAAAAGGCTTTCTGGCAGGTGTTTGCCATTACTCACGCTAGTGTTAGCCAATACATTTCGTTCTTTTCGCATTCCAGGAATAGTGGTGCAAACGGTATCGTTTTCTAAGATAAAACGCAAGGCAAGTTCGGCCATGGTCATACTGCTAGGCACTAAGGGTCGCAGGCGGTCGGCGCGTTCCACACTGGGAATCAGGTTTTCTGGTACGAAATAAAGACCTCTCCAATCGCCTTCCTCAAATTTCGTGTCCTTGGTGATCGTACCTGTGAGCGTTCCTTCATCAAAAGGGACACGGGCAATGATGGCAATGTCCAGTTCTTTGCACAATGGAAAAAGCTTTTCTTCGGGGTTTTGGTCGAAAATGTTGTAAATGACTTGTACCGAATCTATCAGTCCTGTTTTTAGAGTATTAAGGCAGTTTTCTGGTTCCCAACGATTTACACTTACTCCAAAAGCATCTACTTTTCCTTCTGCGACAAGCTCCGAAACGGCTTTTTGCCAACGCTCGTCGGTTGCCCAACCGTCTTCCCACACATGGAATTGCATGAGGTCGATTTTTTCGAGCTTCAGGTTTTTCAGCGACTTTTCGGTATATTCTTTAATGTGGTCATAGGGGAAACAATCTTCCAGTTTGTAGTCTCTTTTGGAAGGCCATTTGAAGTTTTTGGGTGGAATTTTGGAGGCGGCATAAAGTTTTTGATTGGGAAATCTTTTCAGAAGTTTGCCCAAAAGCTGCTCGCTATGACCTTCTCCATAGCCCCAAGCAGTGTCGAAAAAATTTACCCCTTTTTCTACTGCCAAGTCCAGTGATTTTTCTGATTGGGAGTCGTCGGAACCTTTCCAACCACTTGCACCCCACATGCCATATCCAATTTCACTTACTTGCCAGTTTTTCCTTCCAAATCTTCTGTAAATCATTATTTATCAATTAAAAAATGTCACTATAATTCAAATATCCTCTTGAAGTTACAATTATTTGAGGCTTTTGAAACAAAAAAATCCCGACTGTATAGTCGGGATTTGTATATCAATAGTGTAGAAAAGTCTATTTCAGTTTTTCTACGATGGCTTTGAAAGCATCGGGATTGTTGGCGGCCAAGTCGGCCAAGGCTTTGCGGTTAAGCGCAATACCCGACTGGTTCAATTTGCCCATAAATTGCGAATAAGTAAGTCCCAGCTCTCTGGCACCGGCATTGATACGCTGTATCCAAATGGAGCGGAATTCTCTTTTCTTGGCTTTGCGGTCGCGGAAGGCATACAATAAACCTTTTTCCCAAGTGTTTTTGGCTACTGTCCACACATTGCGGCGCGACAAGTAGTATCCCTTTGTTCTTTTGAGGATTTTTTTTCTTCTAGCCCTTGAGGCTACATGATTGACTGAACGTGGCATTTTGATTGATTTTTTGAAGGATGGCGCTTCCTATTTAGAGGAATCTTTTATGCCAGACTTCGGGTGAAACATACATTTAGAAACCTAAGAGCATTTTACAGATTCAGCATTAGCTTTATTCTGCGCTCGTCCGATTTGTCGACCAAGCCAGAATGCGTCAAGTTACGCTTTCTCTTGGTAGATTTTTTCGTCAAGATGTGACTTTTGAACGCATGTTTGCGCTTTATTTTGCCCGTACCCGTGACCGAAAACCTCTTTTTTGCTAACGATTTGGTTTTAACCTTCGGCATATGTTTGAATTTACGACTTTATTTCTTTAAACCAGGTTTGGGGACAAGGAATACAAACATCCTTTTTCCCTCCAATTTAGGAGCCAGTTCCACTTTTGCATAATCTTCCAAAGCTTTGATGAAGTTTTGCAAAAGCTGTTCGCCTCTTTCTTTGTACACAATGGTACGACCCACAAAGTGAACATAAGCTTTCACTTTGTCGCCATCTTTCAGGAAGTTGATGGCATGTTTTACTTTGAACTCAAAATCATGTTCGTCGGTGTTGGGACCAAAACGAACCTCCTTTACGGTTACTTTATGGGTTTTGGCCTTGAGTTCTTTTTGTTTTTTCTTTTGTTCGTATTTGAATTTGGAATAATCGACTACTCGGCATACGGGAGGCTCGGCATTTGGCGAAACTTCTACTAAGTCTAGGCCAACTTGTTCGGCAATTTTGATTGCTTCCTCGATGGGGTAAATACCTTGTTGTACGTTTTCACCTACAACACGCACCGTAGCAGCACTTATTAGTTTGTTTATCTTGTAAGGCTCTTCAGGAATAAACCTTCTACCCCTGAAATTTCCTCCTCTTTGTACTATAGCCAATGATTCTTTTTATAAAATGAGGTGCGAATTTCGTACAATTACTCGAAATAAAAAACAAAGAAGGCATTAATTTATTTCATTTTACACATGGAATTTTATTGTCGCAAATGTGGCTAGAGACTAGTTTGTGCGCGAAGCCAGCAAGTAAAGTACGGCCATGCGCACTGCCACCCCGTTTTCCACCTGGTCTAAGACAATGGAATGGGCGCTGTCGGCCACGTCGCTCGTAATCTCTACCCCGCGATTTATAGGGCCGGGATGCATAATCACAATTTCTTTGTTCAGCGAGTCGAGCAGTTTTTTATTGATACCAAAATACAAGGCGTATTCGCGCAAGGAAGGGAAGTGGCTAATTTGTTGTCTTTCAAGCTGTATGCGCAGCACATTGGCCACATCGCACCAGTTCAAAGAATCGCGTACATTGTGGCTTACTTCTACTCCCAACGAATCTATGTACTTGGGAATAAGGGTAGATGGTCCGCAAACACGCACCCGAGCCCCTAGTTTTTTAAGGGCAAAAATGTTTGACAAGGCGACTCTGGAATGCAATATGTCACCAAATATGCATATCTTTTTATTCGTTATCTCACCTAGCTTCTCCTGTATAGAAAAGCAATCGAGCAGGGCTTGGGTAGGGTGTTCGTGAGTACCATCGCCGGCATTGATAATGTTGGCCTTCACCATTTTGGAAAGAAAGTGAGGTGCGCCCACGCTGCTGTGCCGCATCACCACCATGTCAACCTTCATAGCCAAAATATTGTTGACAGTATCGAGTAGGGTTTCACCCTTTTTTACCGAACTGTTCGAGGCTGCAAAATTGATGGTGTCGGCCGAAAGTCTTTTTTGCGCCAGTTCGAACGAAATGCGGGTTCGGGTCGAGTTTTCGAAAAATACGTTGGCTATAGTCACATCGCGCAGTGTAGGAACTTTCTTTTGCGGACGGTTGATGACCTCTTTGAATTGTATAGCGGTGTGTAAAATAAGCTGAATGTCTTCGACAGTAAGGTCTTTGATGCCCAATAAATGTTTCGTGCTGAGCTGCGGGTTGTTGCTATTCATTTTTAGTTATCAGCCAAATATTGTCTTGTTCAAAACCTTGTTCTTTCAATTCTACCGACACCCTTTCTGTCGGCAATGTATTTACTTTTCTTCCTACATAGTCGGCCTCAATGGGCACGTGCCTAGCATGTTTTCTGTCCACAAGTGTCAAAAATTCCACTTTCGACGGTCTGCCAAAAGAGACCAAGGCTTCCAATGCCGACCTTACCGAACGGCCAGTAAAGAGTACGTCATCTATGAGGACTACTTTTTTCCCTTCTATGGGGAAAGAAATTTGAGTAGGGTAAGAATTGAAAGGGATTTCCCTGCGCCTGTAATCATCGCGATTGAAGGAAATATCGAGCGTGCCGTGTTGTATTTCTTTGTTTAAAAGTTGTTCCAGTTTTTTCGAAATACGCTGCGCCAAAAATGCTCCTTGGGGTTGTAGCCCTATGAGTACGGTCTCGCTAAAATGATTGTGGTTTTCGATGAGTTGGCGACAAAGCCTTTCGATAGTGATGGCAAGAAGTGTGCTACTAATGATAAGGCGTTTCTGCATCAGAGGTCAAAATTGGGCAAATATAGAAAAAATAGTGGCTTTGAAACGACAAATGGAAAAAACATACTCTAATTGGCTTCTTTTTGGTTTTTCGGCTATTCGTATGGCTTGGGTTTCTATTTTTGTTTTCGAATAGTATTTTATGAAAATATTGGATTGGGCTGAAGACGATCGCCCACGCGAAAAACTACTTGAAAAAGGCTGCAGCGCCTTGACCGATGCCGAACTCATGGCGATTTTGATAGGCTCTGGCACTGTTTCGATGAGTGCTGTGGATGTGTGCCGCCAAATACTTTCTTCTGTAAACCACGACTTGCATCAGCTATCATCTCTCACGGTCAAAGACTTGCAAAAATTTAAAGGCATAGGTACGGCCAAGGCGGTTACGATTGTGAGTGCATTGGAACTAGGTAGGCGCAGAAAGGAACAAGACATGGCACGGAAACCCTTGGTAAGCTGTTCCAAACATGCATACGACATATTGAAACCCGATATGCTGTATTTGCCCCATGAAGAATTTTGGGTTTTACTGCTGAACAGATCCAATATGTTGGTGAAAAAGCAGCGTGTAGGGCAGGGTGGAGTGAGTGGCACCGTGGCCGACCCTCGTATTGTATATAAGCTAGCGATGGAAAACCTGGCAAGTAAAATTATTGTCGCACACAATCATCCATCTGGCAATCTTAAGCCTAGTAGTTCAGATTTAGATCTGACCAAGAAAATCAAACAAGCAGGCGATTTGCTGGACATCCCGCTCGTAGATCATTTGATATTTGCAGATGGCGGTTACTTTAGTTTTGCCGATGAAGGCCATTTGTAGGACTTTTTGTCTTGTAGTAAACTTTTGAACTCCTATTTTTCTGACAATATTTCTTGCTTTTTGGCTTTGTATGTTTTTTGTAAGAGCATTTGCAACACCAAAATGAAGAACAAAATGGAAAACTGGTTGGGAAATAAAACACTTTTGCACAGCTTGTTGCGCCAGGCCGACGTGGCCAATACCATCAATGGCGGCACCAGCGAAACCTTTTTAGCGGTCGAAAACAAAGAAAACGAAGTGGTGATACTGGTTTCGGCGGCTGGGGTGCACAGTTCCGATTTCAAAGTGCGCCTACACAAAAACAAGCTTACGATTAGTCGCCATTTGCATGCTGCATTGCAAGGCACAGGCCAAGAAAGCCTTTTTGTACCCGTCTTTTTGCGACATTTCGACTTGCCCAGCGTAGTGGACAAAGGAAAAATCAAAGCCTATTTTGAAGATGGTTTACTTAGAATTGTCTTGCCCTTGCAAGACGCGCGCGACCTAAACAAGGAAATAAAAATAGAAGGGTATTGAGGTAGAATGTTTCATTTGTTTTTCGTGATCTTTGCGGGCAAGTTGCATTCCTATTGGTTTTTGGGATTTGTATTTGCTTTAGCCAAAATCAAATTTTAAGCCTTTGTTGCGATTGCTAACAAACCTGTTTTTCTGCGCTTTGCGATAGGTTTTGATGGCAGAATTCAAGCCATTTCACATGCTCTTGTTTCCACTTTGAGTTAACGATTGCAATGGGAACATATTATCAAGTGGTTGTACAAGAAAAAGAGCGGACTATTCAATTGGTATTTTGAATACATCCGCTCTTGTACTTAGGAGGAGACTCGAACTCCCAAGGCTTGCGCCATACGCCCCTCAAACGTACGTGTCTACCAGTTCCACCACCTAAGTATTTTGGGTTTGCAAAGATAGATTTTCGCCTCAATTCAGCAAACTAATCGCCAGGAAGCTTGAAAAGTTTTTCAGCATTGGAAGTGGTTATTTCGGCCACTTTTTCGGTGCTGGTGCCATATATTTCGGCCACTTTACTGGCTATGTCGGGTA
>JBIKRJ010000061.1:0-11156 GCA_044349205.1 Cytophagales bacterium
GGATACGGTATTGCTTGTGTTGCCACTGACGATGGAAGCGCCAGCAGGAATGCTCCATAAGTAACTGGTAGCGTTGTTTTCCAAGGGATAGCTATAGTCTCGGATAGTATTGGCACAAACGGATATATCACCCAATACACTACCAGAAGTAGTGGGTTTGTCTATTACTGATACGATTATGGTTCGGGTAGACGCTGGACAAGTTCCGCCCAGTTGTTTTTGCATAGACCAAGTGAGGAAAGTCTTGCCTGTATTGTTCAGGCTAATGATAGGATTGGTCGATTGTGAATCGCCTAGGGCAAGGCTTGTGCCGTTCACTTTCCAGCTACCTTGCTCATCGAAATTAGGAGAGGAAGAGGTAAGGCTGAAGGAATTGGAAGAAAGGCAGACTTCTAATTCTTGGTTTTCAGAGAGATTATTGCCGTTTTGTGAAATTTCGGCGGCTGTAAGATCTGAAAGTTTTTGGATGCTTTGGTCAATGTAGTTGCTGGGGTCGGTGCAAGTGCCGTTGGTTACCGTCCAGCGGAAAGTGACTTGGGAGCCGTTTACCAGTCCACTTACAGAGGCCGAGGGATTGGCTTCCTCACTTGAAGAAATATTCCCGTTTTCAGTTGAGTTTATCTTTGTCCAAGTACCCATACCAATGGTGGGAGTTTTGGCTGAAAGGTTGGTAGGGTTGGCACAAGTTTGTATGATACTATTCCCTGTAAGAGCCGCAATGCTGGGTTTGGCATCTACATAAATGGTCATGGTGTCTTTGCTATCTTGACATACACCGTTGCCAATACTCCACTCCAATACATGAATTCCTTTTGTTGTATTTGCAATACTGGTGTTGGGTTTTGTGGCATCTGCAAAAGTAAGGCCAATGGCCGACCATTTGCCCGTTTCACCTTTAGAGGCATTGGCAGGATTGGCATTCAAATTCAGCGTACTGTTTTCGCATAGGGTTTGATTTGTACCAGCATTGGCAATGGTTGGGTTGGTAAAACGAGTAATGGTGACATCGGCAAAAACAGGAGGGCATTGGCCATTTGTTACTTCCCACCGATAGGTGTTAGCTCCTTCGGCTATGTCTTTGACCACCGTATTGGGAGAGGAAATATTTACAAATGTTCCGCTTCCACTTAACAAAGACCACTTGCCAACTGCTGAAGCGGGGACTGGGGCGGAGCCTTCAAGCGTAAATTGGTCGGCACAAATGGACTTGCCAGTGCCAGCCGATGGAGTTTGAGGATTGTTGTCCACTTGCACACTTGCCGCAACCGAAATGGGCGTATCATTGGCGCCAGTTGCCAAACAGGCAGAATTGGCGGTCATTTGTACCTGAACAGAAATAGGTGCTGAAGCATTGATAATGTACTTGTTGTTGGTAGAGGGTGCTTGTAAAATAACAGTGGGTGTTTTGGCATCGAAAAAGGTAAATGTGCGCGTTGCGGTATTGCCACCGTTGGCGTTGGCAGTAAAAACCACCTGACTTCCTTTGCACACCTGCGATTTATCAACTGAAAGAGAGATACTTGGACTTTCGTCTGCAGTTCGAGTCACAGTGACGACAGCTGATTTTGCCACAGGGCAAACACCATTTGAGACCTCCATTTGGAAAGTGCCACTTTCGCCAGGATTTAAGCCGCTTAAGTTGCTGTTGTAGCTGTCTGGCTTGTCGATAGTTCCTTTGCCACTTAGTTTTTTCCACGTAACAGTACCAAATACGGGCTGTATGCCGGGCAATGTTTGGGTACTGCTGCAATTTTCTATAATGGTTGAAGACACATTGGCACTAGGGTTAGGGTCTATTCTAATGATGTAGTTGGTGGCAACACCATTGCATCCATTCGCTGTGGGGACAATTTGATAGGTAACTGTTCCTTGTGTTGCGCCTGAATTTGTGATGGTTTGCGTTGGAATATTCCCCGAACCACTTGCGCTAAATCCAGTGATAGTGCCAGCACTTGCCGAACTTGTCCACGCAAAAGTACTGGTGATGTCGCTTGTCAAGGGTACTCCAGTAGAAGCATTGCCCGAGCAAATTGTTTGGGAAAGGCTGCTGTTGGTAATGATTGGCCTTGGATTTTCGACTACTGTAGCACTTGTGGAAGTACTGTTGCAGTTGGTCGAGGTAAGTGTGACTTTCACTGTCCAACTGCCTTTGGTAGCATTGCTGAATGTATTGCTAGTAGTGGAAGCGCCTTGACTTGCTCCATCTTTAAACCATTCGTAATTGGCACCCGAAACTTGGGAAGCTGTAAGCGTGACGCCTGATGCATTTTGGCAATAAGTTAAACCGCTACCCGATGTGGTAATGTTAGCGGCAGGAGGTGTGTTTATTTGCACATTCATTTTTCCTGAGGCATACTTGGACTTACAGCCCGATGCACTGGTAACTTGTAGATAATAGGTACCGCTATTGCTCACTACCGTATTGCTTAGCTCAGAGGAAAGAGTATCGGTGTAAAACTTTTTTGTGCCCGTTGCTGTGCTCAGCGTAGAAAGATCTAAAGTGCCGCCGCACTGCGAAACACTTGAAGTTAAATTGGTGTTTGGAAGTGGGTTTATCGTGACAGTCAGTTTACTTCTGTTGCTTTCACATCCACTAACGGTTTGGCTTACAAAATAATCGGTACTGCCTACAGTTGCAGTGTTGGGTGTAGGAGTGGGTATGCTTGAAGTGGTTAGATTGTCGGCATACCATTTTAGACTCGTGCCAGTTGCGGTTAAAGCAGTTGCAGTCGCATCTTTACAATAACTAACTGCCTGAACAGTAGGAGGATTTGCTTGACTATTAAATGAAACAACAACAGCTTGGATAGTTGATTTGCAGATTCCAGAAGAGGATTGGAGGTAATAAGAGCCATTCGTACTCACTATCGAACTTCCCAGTAAAGTAGTAGCAAGGGCATCGCTATAATACTTCATAGTACCTGCCGAGAGATTGGAATAGGTGTTGGCTAAATCGACTGAACCACCACATTGGGCTGAGGGATTGGTAATGGTGAAAGTTGGATTGGCTGTTACGCTCAAAGCAAAGGGATCGCTGGCGGTGGAAGGACATGAGCCATTTTTGGCAACAAGGGTGTAGGAACCCCCATCGGCAATTACTGCATTTGGTTTAGAATAAGAAGAAGTGCTGCCCGAAAGAGTAGTGGCCCCTACTTTCCAATCCCAATTTGTGACCACATCGGCGGCATTGCCTTTGTTGGCTGAAAGTGCAATAGAATTGGTTTCGCAGTAGGTAGAAGTGCCTGAAATACTGGGTTTTGAAGGGGTGGGCGTGATTGAAACAGTAAATGATTGTTCTATGTAGCAAGCACTTGTATTTATGTCGCTTGCAAGTCCAACAAGCCGAAGTTTGTACTTTCCATTTTGACTAAGTGAGCTCAAAGTCACTTTATTACCACTTACAGTTCCGCTGTTTCCAGCACCTGTGTAGGCTGTGTAACCGCTTCCGCCATCGTAATACCATTGGTACGCAAGCCCGTTTGTGAGGGTGTTCGTTTCGATTTTCCCTGTGGTGGGAGAACAACCCGATAGCACAGAGTTGGTTGCATTTAAACTGATGACATCGGTTGGTTTGGTACAAGCAGGAACACATGAAGGGTCTTTCAAAACTTTTACGCTATCGTTCAATACGCACTGTGGGTTGGTTGCATTGGTAGCTGTAACAGTGTACACTACATCATCTGTTGAAGAAACATTCACGTTTCCTGTGCTTTTCGATGAAGTATTGGTTTGATTGTTGATTGTAGGATTCCAAGCGAAATTGTAGGCATTTGGTGGTGTATAAGGGCATGTGACTGTGTAAGTTCCTACAGTATAAGGTTGGTCGCCTTTTGCTGAACCGGCAGGAACATTGTATGTTTTTACCAATGTGTTGGCATCATCGTAAATATTTACTCTGTAAGAATAAAGTTGTGAAGCACCTGGAGTATTCGTGACGGCCATTTTAATGGTCATACTTTCGCCAGTGGCCAAATAGTAGTAACCTTCGAATACTTGTGCATCGGAGTATTGGTCATATACACTAGGTTTTGGATAGAAATTTGTCCACTTTTCAAGTGAGCTTGCTCCAGAAGAGGTGGTGACACCTATGTTCATCCAGTTTTCCCATTGGAAAAATATAGGTACGAAAGCTTCAACTTTCCATCGACAAGGCGCTGGAAGTTTGACGATATCGGCTTGTAAATTTGCTTTACAAGCAGCAGTAGAGGTAATTTGAGCTTTAACATATTCGTTTATTAGCGTTGTAAAACCCACAATCACGTTGGTATATGCTTTGCAAGTACCATTGGCCAAATCTTCGATTATGATATTGTATGCGCCATCTCGCACATTTTTGATAGAAGCGGTAGAGCCAGTTGAATTAAATGAACCAGAGAAATTTCCGGTAGGAGTGGTACCCGTGTAACTTACTTTATAGTTGGAAGGTGGATTGGTAATAGCAAGGTTGATTTGCCCCTTGGCCATTCCTTTGCATGGTGTGTTGACAGAAGTAGCACTTACTACGGTAGAACAAGAAGAACATTGGTTGACTTTTATTTGAACGCCTAAAATGTTTCGACTATCCAAGCAACCACTAGTAGAGGAGTTGGTGTTCACTTGGTAGCAACCGTCGGCATTGCATATCTCGGCGGCATATACAAAAGTGCCAGTAGTGGTAGGTGTAATGGTAACCGATTGTGTAGTGGCAATTTGATTGGCAGGAGACACTGAACCTTTGTACCATTTGAATGTAGTAGCAGTGCCACCTCCTCCGTCAACTACCAAATTGAGTGTGACAGAGTTGCCTAAACAAAAATTGTTTGAGCCATTCAGTATTTCAAAATGACCATAGGGTATGGTTTTGCCAGTACATTTAAGGGTGCCGATTGGGGAACCCTCGACTGTTTGAGGATATTCTGCTGGAAGAGACAATATAATTTGATCAACTACTGGACCTAATTGTTGGAATGGTATTGTGCCACTTGTAGAGCCCGCAATTTTTTCAAATGCTTTTTGAACATTAGGTGTTACCTGAGAGGCAAAATTGATTTCAGGATAAATTTTATTAATAATGGTAAGATAAGTGGTAATATCCGACCATTTGATGGCTACATTGTAATAACTATCGAAAGTGCTACCAGTAGGATATTGACAATAGCTTGTCATCTGTTCAAGAACAGAAATCCATTTGGCCACATCTTCGCCATATCCGGCTGTTGTGGCAGGAAAACCCGTCCAACAAGCGTTGTTGTCTTGGCTCCTGTTGAAAAATCCTGAAGCTCCAGCAAAGGCATTGATGCCACCATTGTAGCCCGCCGCAGATGATTTTTCGTAAGCGAGAGGGTCTTTTGTACAATCTATACTTTCGTATAGTTTCCAACCTTTAAAATAATTATATACATAAGGAGTGTAAACGTCAAAGTATGATTTAACCAGTGAACTAGTTTCCATGTTATCTCTTCCTTCCATGAGAGCTTTATAGGAACTGATTGGAAATCGCCCAAATGGGTAATTTTGGTTTAATTGGCCATAAGCTGAACCTGGCCCTTCTATTTGGTAACAACCAGTATGGTTCATAATAACAAGGGCATTTGCCTGATTTGCAGATACTTTGTAGGGTGCATCCCAAGTGTTATTATCTACACATCCCAATTCACTTTCTTGTACCAAGGTGGCCATCCAATAGCCAATTTTGGGATAGTTTACCCTTTTAATAATGTTGCGGTGGTAGTTCCATGCATGTGCTATGGCAATGGCCCAAGTAGGACGATTGGAAGGGATGAACGCAGGACGTTTTTCAATCCCATTTCTTAAAATAGTGCCTTGACCAAGCCATATTCCAGGAGCTTTGGTGGGATCGGTGGGAATTTCGGTTTTAATGAATGTGAGCGTATCAAATTCACCCCTTTTTGGTAATGAAGGGCAATTATTTTGGGCTTGAACAGAAATTGATGTTATAGAGAGTATCGCAGATAGTCTAACAATAAATTTTCGGCTTTTTTGGAGTTTCATCACAAATAAACATGGTTGTAATTTTATTTGTTTAGTTAGACTTTGTTAAATTGTAAAGTTAAAAGATATTATTGTACAAATTCATCGGTTTTGGTTTAATACGACTCTAATCGAAAAGGTGAACTTTACTATTCCTCATAAGCCCAGCTTACGCTAGTCTTCATATCTTTTATCGCCAATTTTTGTTCTTTGAACCAGGCGCGTATTTGATCTACTTTCGCATATTGCTTTTCTGCTTTGTATTCTTTGTAAAGTTCGAGAAGCGCTTCGGTCAAGGCGACTTTGTCGGATGGATTTTCATCTACCAAACCCAAAATTTCTTCGACAAACAAGCAATAGGTATCTTTCAAACGATTGAAAGTACTTTCATCCAATTCGCCTACTTGTGCAGGATTAAGTTGGTATGCATTTATTTTTCTTAATAGATTGAATAAGTGCGAAATAGTCACCGCCGTATTGAAGTCGTCGTTCATGCCTGCATAGCAGCCATCGCATGCTTCTTGAATATTTTTGATGGCTTCGGCGTTGGTGTCGGACTGCGAAAAGTATGAAAGTTGTTTCAGTATTCTAAGTCCATTCATGATGCGATTGTAGGCTTTTCCTGCTGCTTTAAGGGCTTCATTCGAAAAGTCGACTGTGCTGCGGTATTGGGCTTGAAGAATAAAAAAGCGCACCGTCATGGGCGAATAAGCTTTTTCCAATACTTCATGGTTGCCCGAAAAAATTTCTTTTAACGTAATAAAATTACCCAACGATTTGCCCATTTTTTGGCCGTTCACGGTAACCATGTTGTTGTGAAGCCAATATTTGGCCAAGTCGTGACCGTAACCAGCCTTGTTTTGGGCAATTTCACCTTCGTGGTGGGGAAACATAAGATCCATTCCGCCGCCGTGTATGTCGAAATAATCGCCTAAGTATTTACGACTCATGGCCGAACATTCGATATGCCATCCGGGGAAGCCCTCTCCCCAAGGCGACGACCAGCGCATAATATGTTCGGGAGAAGCTTTTTTCCAGAGGGCGAAGTCTAATGCGCCATGTTTTTCGTCTTGACCGTCGAGTTTTCGCGAATTTGAAATCATCTCGTCCAATACACGCCCCGACAGTTTGCCATAGTCGCCCGATTTGCCATATTTTTCTACATCAAAATACACCGAGCCATTGCTCTCGTAGGCAAATCCATTGTCTATTATTTTTTTTATAAGTTCTTGCTGTTCAATAATATGACCAGTGGCAAGGGGCTCTATGCTTGGAGAAAGTACATTCAACATTTGCATGTCTTCTCGATAGCTGTTCAGGTAGTTTTGGGCAACCTCCATAGGTTCTAGCCGTTCGAGTCTAGCCCTTTTTTCTATTTTATCTTCGCCTACATCGGCATCGTTTTCCAAATGTCCCACGTCGGTTACATTTCGAACGTACCGCACTTTGTAGCCCAAGTGTTTCAGATAACGAAAAATCACGTCAAACGTAACAGCAGCCCTGCCATGTCCCAAATGGCCATGTCCGTACACGGTAGGCCCACATACATACATCCCCACAAATGGCGGATTGACAGGTTCGAATTTTTCCTTTTTACGACTTAATGTGTTGTAAACTTGCAATTCCATAGAAGACAAAAATAGAGGGCAAAAAGCAATTAACAATTATCCGACATTAATTAACAGCAAATGAGAAAATGAATTGTAAAAAAGGTTAAACTTTTAACTTTGGACAACAAACCCAAAACTTTATACCTTAAACTTTGAACTACTATATCATAGCAGGCGAAAAATCGGGAGACCTTCACGGTTCCAATCTCATAAAATCTATTTTGCAGGAAGATAGCCAAGCAAAATTGCGGGGAATAGGAGGGGAGCTGATGCAAAAGGAAGGACTGCAGCTGTTTTTGCATTTCCATAAAGTAAATTTTTTCGGTCTTTTTGATGTCTTGAGCAATTTTTACTCGCTTTACAAAATATTTAAAGCCACAGAAAATGATATTTTGAATTTTAAACCCGACGTTTTAATTCTCATCGATTTTGCGGGTTTCAACCTGCGAATGGCCAAGTTTGCCCCAAAGCACGGTATAAAGGTATATTATTACATTTCCCCAAAAATATGGGCTTGGAACGTGGGGCGCGCGCACAAAATAAAGCGTTTGGTCGACAAGATGTTCGTCATTTTGCCATTTGAAGTTCCTTTCTATAAACAATTTGATTACGAGGTAGAATATGTGGGCAATCCTATTATGGACGCCATCGCTTCTTTTAGCCCAAATCACAATTTTATTTCAGATAATCAGTTGAATTCCAGCCCTATAGTGGCATTGCTTCCAGGTAGTCGTCCAAGCGAAGTAAATGCATTACTGGAATTGATGTGTGCTTTGCCTAAAGTATTTCCTTCGCATCAGTTTGTAGTGGCAGGAGTTAAATCATTGCCAAATAGCCATTACCAAAAGGCCATAGATTCGGGCATTGCGGTGGTTTACGACCAAACCTATGATTTATTGACCATTGCCGAGGCTGCTGTGGTGGCATCAGGCACAGCCACGCTTGAAACAGGTTTGTTCAAGGTTCCACAAGTAGTGGTGTATAAGGTGGGCAAAATTTCCTATATGATTGGAAAAAGGCTGATTAAGGTGCGCGACATTGCTTTAGTCAATTTGATTACAGACAAAATCATAGTCAAAACACTATTAGAAAATGATTTGAACTTACCCAATTTGGTTTCCGAACTTAAAAAAGTGATAAAAGGTGGGGAGGCGAGGCAGGAAATATTATCGGACTATGAAAATCTAGCAGAAACTATAGGTAAACCAGGAGCTTCAGAAAAAACTGGTAAACTGATGGTAAATTATTTGAAAAATAATATTTTTTCTCGATAAAAGTCTGTAAATTTAGACTTCGCTTTTTGAAAAATCTAACTAATACCATTTGTGAGAATGAACTTTTTGTACTCTACAAAATCGAGTTGTGCCTTTTTAATACTATTTCTGTCAGTCATCTCGAGTGTTTCTGTCTACTCACAAACAAAGGTCTTTACACACCCGGGTGGAAACGAATCTTTACATCAGCTATTGTTTGTAAAACAACAGATTGCTGCACAAAAAGAACCTTGGTTTAGTCAATACAATGCCATGGTAAATTTAGCTATAGCATTACCAGCAGCTGGTGTACCAGCTCTTCCTAACGAAAATGGTCAGCGAGACATTGCCAAAAGTGCTTATGCCAATGCATTGGCTTATTGGTATTCTGGCAATACTAGGTATGCAGACCAAGCTGTTGCTATTCTAAAGGCATGGGGTACTGTGGCTCCATATAGCACAGCCGATGGGCAATCCAAACTAGACGGAGCTTGGATGGGTTCTTTGTTAGGTCCCGCAGCTGAATTGGTCAGGGAATATATGTCGGTTGCAGATAGAACCACGATTAGTAACATGTTCAAAACGGTATTTTACAATTCTTTACAATCGCCTAGTGGTTGGAATGGTAATGTAGAGTTGACCCAAATTGATGCTGCTTTCAACATAGCCGTGTTTTGCGAGGATGCGGCATTGTTTGACTATGCTGTAAATCGTTTTGGGATAAGGGTGCCCGCCTCTATCTATCTGACAACTGATGGACCCACAGCCATTGCGCTTCCAGGTGCTTCATGGTATAGTCCTAATTATACAAGCCCCAATGTAAATGGCTTGATGCAAGAATCTTGTCGTGATTTTGATCACCATGCCCAGTTCGCCTTTGCAGCACTGGTGTCTGCTGCCGAGGTGGCTTACCACCAAGGAGTTGACCTATACAAACAATATCAACCCCGAATAGTAGGGGCTATGGAGTTGATGGCCAAACAAATTGCATCAGGCAGTATGCAAGGTGTTTGTACCAATGGCGATGTGACCACTACAGGTATTTACAATACAATTGAAATTGGGTATAACCACTACCACAACATAAAAGGACTAGCATTGGTACAAACGGCGAATGTATTACCCAAAATGCAACAGGGTAGTTCAGACTGGAATATTTTTTACGAAACATTGACACATCATGCTGCAGGTGACAACGAATTGGTCAAATGTCCAAAACCGAATTTGGGTGCTGTCCAGAGCATTTGTGGCAATTCAAACATATTACTAAACTCTTCATTGCCAAACAATACCAACAAGACCTTTGCTTGGTACAAAAATAATACATTAGTGCAAGGACAGACGGGCACAACCCTGCTTGTTAACTCTGCTGGAACTTATAGTCTTGTTGTAGATTCGGCTGGCGCATGTAGTTGGAGTGATTCGGTAGTGGTAAACGGAGGACTTGTTGTCAATCTAGGACCGAACAAAGAGCTGTGCAATCCCGCAACCGATACGCTTGATGCTGGTAATTCCAATGTGACGGATGCATCCTATCTGTGGAATACAGGAGCTACTACACAAAGAATAGTGGTAAGCCGTGGTGGAGCATATTCTGTGACAGTAAGTGCCAATGGTTGTGCGTCAGTTTCCGATACAGTAGTAATTTCCTCCAAATTGCTTTCGGTTATTTCTGACACCATTTGTTCTCCAGGACAAGCAAAATTAACAGTCATGGGTACAAACCATTATGGATGGTATGAAGTACCAGTGGGTGGTATTGCGTTGGATACTACATTTATTTACAAACCCTTTGTAACAACCACCAAAACATTTTATGTACAAGACTTGGGCGGAGTAAATACTTCAATAGGAAAAACGAGCCAAGGAACAGGCCAGATTTGGACTGTAGGAGTAACAGATTACCCTTCGAATGACAAACAATATCAGTTCACAGTTTTAAAAACCTTGACTTTGAAAAGTGTAGTGGTTTATGTAGTCAACAACGGAACGAATGTTACCATCAATTTTAGACAAGGAGGTGTAGTCAAATATACCACTACAGTAGTCGGTTTAGCTTCAGGTAAACAAACAATCAATCTTGACTTTGTACTTTCACCAGGTAATTATTTGGTTGATGCCGTTGGAACGTCTAATCAATTGTATTATGAGTCTTCAGGTGCAGCTTTCCCTTATACTTACAATGGGTATCTTTCCTTTACATACAACCAACCATGGCAAAGTGGGTGGTATGGATTGTTTTATGATTGGAAGCTCATAGTGGGCAATGCTTGTGCCAGAACGCTGGTAGAAGCGGTTGTCGATCCCCAAGCTGCTAAATGCA
>JBIKRJ010000062.1:0-11135 GCA_044349205.1 Cytophagales bacterium
AAATCAAATTGATAGGGTGAATAAGTGAGCCAACGTACTGTTGAAAATAATCAGAAGAAGTACGAATATTCGCTAACGAAAAATCAAGATTTAATCAGCACTTCTTTTCGTAGGAGTTCAAAAAAACGAAAGAAGTTCACCAAGCTGAAATAGGCCTTTTTATAGGGAAAAACCTACAAATATAGTGGTCGTTTTTTCACAATGCAAATTTTTTAACGTCTGAAAAAAATATATTTTATAAATACAAAATCTTACTTGCATAGTGGTAAAAAAATATAATTTTGCCACGAAAAAATTATCTAAAAACAATCTAACTAACTAAAATGAAATTCAAGATTTTCTTCTTGTCGCTCTTTTTTGCGTCCTTACATTTCGCCAAGGCCGCATCCATTTCTTCCAAAATATCGGGCAACTGGTCTAGTACTACTACTTGGAACGGTGGCGTAGTGCCTGGCCCCAACGACGATGTGACCATTTCATTGGGCAATACGGTGTTGTTGGATGTGAATACGACAGTGTTGAGCATTTCGGTAAACGGCACCCTGAATGCCGACCAAAGCAAAGATCTTTCGGTAAGTGCGCGGTACATTATGGTACACGGTGCCTTCAATTGGGGCTCGGAATTGAATCCCTATACCCGCAAGGGAGTCATCACGCTCACTGGTTCCGACAAATCGGCCAATATAATGGGTATGGGCACCAAAATGATAGGCGTAATGGGAGGCGGTACCCTGCGCCTGCATGGCCAAAACCGTGTAAACTGGACAATGCTGAACCAAACGGCGGCGGTAAATGCCACAAGCATTGTGCTTCAGGATGCAGTAGATTGGAACATAGGGGAAGAAATCATCATCACTACCACGGGTCGCGAACACGATTTGGACAAAAAACTAAACTACACCCAAACCGAAAAAAGAACCATAACGGCCATTTCTTCAGACCGTAAAACAATATCGCTCGACAAGCCACTACAATACTTGCACTATGGTAGTTTGCAAACCTATACCAACGGCACCAAAACTTGGACTTTGGACGAAAGAGCCGAAGTGGGCTTGCTGACGAGAAACCTAAAAGTGCAAGGCGACGCAAGTTCCGAAACAAACCAATTTGGCGGCCACATCATGAGTATGGACGGGTGCAAGGCGTACCTGTCGGGGGTAGAGCTTTTCAGAATGGGGCAAGCTGGCCTCAATGCGCGATATCCCTTCCACTGGCATTTGACCAACGACGTAAAAGGGCAGTTTTTCAAAGGCTCTTCGGTACACCATTCCTTTCAGAGGGCTGTGACGGTGCATGCCGCGCAAAATGCTACCGTACAAGACAATGTGATGTACGACATATTGGGACATGCCATTTTTTTGGAGGACGGCAACGAAACGGGCACCTTAGTGAAGAACAACTTGATTTCATACGTTCACAAGCCCGACAGAGACAAAGTGATTCGTCCCAGCGATGTATTCAACCTGCCTTCGCGTATTGACGGGCCTTCAGGAATTTGGGTTTCACATCCTACAAATGATTTGGTAAATAATGCTGTTTCAAGCTGTGGTACAGGTATTTGGTATGCTTTGTTGGATCATCCGGACGGCCCTTCTTTCGACCCCAATGTTCGGGTAAACAATAAACCTCTAGGAAATGTGGATGGCAACAGAACACACAGTTGTTATGCCGGCTTTATGGTAGATTTTGCGGATGTTGACAATCGTTCTAGGACTGAAGCCGTGCATTATCATTGTCCGGCTGGGCAGGTGGTGAAAAATGCTACTTCATTCCATTGCTTGCGCACTTTGTGGTGGAGAGGAAATGCAGCAACTTTTGAAAATGCCATGACGGCAAACCCCTACACGCATCAAGGAGGCAATGTGTTTACTTTTTATGGCACCTTTAAAAACTCTTTGATGGTAGGTCATTCAGCCAACAAAACCAGTTCGTCCGATGTGATGATGTACGGTACTGCGATGTACGATGGCAACCACGAATTGGTAAACTGCCATTTCGAGAATTTCGACAAAACCAATCAAGCGATCACGACCATGATAGGCGGGGCAAGTAAAAATTTGCCCATGACAATGGAAAATTGTACTAAGAAAAATGCGCGTGTGATGCACTTGTCGAAAACGTGGGACGGCAACCCTGAAGAACAAAACACCTATTCGTCACTAATTTGGGATAAAACGGGGCAAATATTGGGTGCAGCCAACAGATGGTCGGTACTCAATCATCCTTTCTTGACCGACAATACTTTTACCAAACTAGATGCGGGCAACGACATTGGGGGAGCCTATTCCAACAATCCTTTTGCGCGCCTTCGTTTTGTGGTGCACGACATTACCGAACAAACCAAAACCACTTTGTATGCCGAATGGGCCGATGGCC
Organism: Cytophagales bacterium; assembly: GCA_044349205.1. Lineage (GTDB taxonomy): Bacteria > Bacteroidota > Bacteroidia > Cytophagales > UBA9547 > UBA9547. The sequence continues at coordinate 2,377 of JBIKRJ010000062.1, forward strand.
ACCAAGCACACAACCGTCCGCTGGGGCCTCACTGGGAAATGGCTGTTATGCCTAACAGTGCCCGTATGTACCGTTTCCGCATGACCGACTATACGCCCAAGAAAATGACCGTCAGTTTTGGCCAAGCGCGTGTTGGAGACAAAATACGTTTTTTCATAGAAGGCATGCCACAATCCATGAATGTAGTTTCACATAACGAATGGCCTTACGACAACAAAACCCCTTTGCGTAGGGTGTTTTCGCAAGCCGACTACAATGCGGCAAGCGACAACGTATATTACTGGGATGGTTCTAGAGCCTTTTTCCAATTGATAGCCCGTTATTCCAACGATGAAAGAACCGAAAACATCTTAATTACCTCGCCCACAGGCAGTCATCTTGGGGTGGCTCCTGTTGCTTCCAGACCATTCATGGGCCAGAGATGGGGTATCAACAGCATTGTGCAAGCCGAGGATTTTGACCACGGCGGACAGGGAGTTGCTTATTTTGAAAAAAGGGCATTCGACTACCTGACCATGGCCGAATTCAAAAACTTTGATCACTTGGACAACAGGCAGGGCGAAATGGTGGATTTGTCCAAAATGAGTCCCCAATCGACCAACTACTACATATCCGATATCAAAACAAACGAGTGGTGGAATTATTCCTTCCAAATGCCCACAGCAGGTACATATACCATCAAGGCCAGCATGGCTTCTTCAGTGGCCAACAATCAGTTCCGTATATTGGTAGATGGCTTAGAAGTAGGGCGTAAGACTTTTGCCGCCAGCGACTTTAGTACCCACACTTTCACCACCAGCATCACGCGCGGCAATCACACCATAAGGGTAGAAGCCCTTACCGATGGCATGACATTCGATTGGCTTTCGGTGCAAAACAGCAGCACTGCAGCGCCTTTTGTGAACATAACCAAGCCAACTGAAAATCAAAAACTGGCAGGTGTGGCTACGTTTGAAGCCACGGCTTCCAACGACAATGTAAACAATGGCAACGGCATAGCTTCGGTGGTATTTACCTTGAAATTGGAAGGAGTGACAGTAGCCACTTTTACCGACAATACCGCTCTTTACCAGTGGAATTACGATACCAAGGCACTTAAAAATGGTTCTTACGAACTGACAGTGACGGCTAGAAACACGTCGAATGTAAGCAATACGAAAGTAATGGCGGTGAACATTGAAAACCCTTACGATTGTGCGGGCGTGTTGAATGGAACTGCCTTTGTAGATGCCTGCGGCAAATGTACAGGTGGCAATACAGGCAAACCATTGTGTTCCGATACTTTGTGGGACAAAGGTTTTCAACTGTGGGGTTGGGCTTGGGGTGCCGATGTCACTTTTACCCAAACCGATGAAACAATCGAAGCCACTTCGACTGGAGGCAACCGCCATTTTTGGTCGCCCGACAACGTGTTTATTCCTACCGAACAGTTTAGGTATTTTCATGTGCGCATGAAAAATCCGGGTACAGAAACCATGGGAAGAATTTCATGGTTCCGTGCCGACGGCACCAACGCAGGACATAGCTATCCGTTGTCTGCAAACAAAACAGCCTATGTAGACTATGTGATAGACCTAAGTACCGTGCCTAACTACAACGGCCTCATTAAAAGGCTATTGTTTCAACCTACACAGGGTAGCAATATAGGCACCTCAGTGTCTATCGACCGTATCGAGTTTTCGAGAATAGACCGTCGCGATTGCAATGGGGTGTGGCGGGGTACTGCCTATAAAGACCAATGCAACGCCTGTGTAGGCGGCAATACGGGCAAAACCTCGGCCAGTGGTTGCGATGGCACCATCACCATAGTACCGTACTTCAATATCAATAGGGTAGGGTGGAAAGCAGGTGCTACTGCCAATGCCTGTCCGGGCGATACCGTTTCTTTTGGGCCACATCCAGTCGAAGCCAATGGCTGGTCGTGGACAGGCCCCAATGGATTTAAGGCCACTACCAGGGAAATTCGCTTGTCGAATATTACCACGCTACAAGCTGGTAATTACGTCGCTACTTTTACAAATGCTTTTGGCAACAAAGCATCACTTACGCACAGCATTACCCTTAACCCCGCAACGGCCACCATTACTTCCAGCACGGGCAACCTTATTAAAGCTGGTCAGGCTACTACGCTTACTGCCAATGCCGGTAATACAAAATATGTGTGGTATAAAAGCAATCTTTTTGTCGATTCGGCCAAAACCTCTATTTCGGTCATAGACCCTGCCAGTTACACCGTGAGGGTGACCAACTCATTTGGTTGCAGGGCAACTTCTTCCGCATTTAATTTAAGCGTGGACCCTTCAAGCCTTACCACCTTCTGGCATTTTAACAATGGCATGGAAGGATGGAATACGTTCAATCAAATTTCATTCACAACTTCCAATAGCCTTGCAACAGGAGCAGTTTCAGGCGGCGACCCTTACATGTATTCGCCCAATTTATTGGCAGTTTCAGCAACCGATTATCCTCATGTGCTTGTGGGTATGCAAAATTTGACAAGCTCTAATACTGCCGAGCTATTTTGGGCAAGGAATGACGATGGCAATTTCAACGGAACAAAAAGAGTTTCCTTTCCCATCGTTCCCAACGATACCAAAGTCAGGTATTATTTGATCGATTTGTCGGCCAATGCCGAATGGAAAGGTCTTATCAAGCAGTTGAGATTAGACCCCACGGTGTCGGTAACGAGTGGTTCGGTCAGAATTGACTTTATCAAATTCTTAGGAGCTTATCCGTCCAATGCTTTGGCAGTTCCTGGAACTATTCAAATCGAAGATTTCAACAAGGGTGGGCAGGGCAATGCCTATTTCGACGCCGATGCGCCCAACAATGGTAGTCAGTACAGATCAACCGAAAGCGTGGACATCGAACTTTGTGCCGAAGGGGGCTTCAACATAGGCTGGACAGCCAAGGGCGAATGGATGGAATATTTGGTGAATGTTAGCAGAACTGGCTTTTACGATGTGTTGATGCGACTTGCTTCGGCCACCAACAGCAACGCTTTCCATTTGGAGCTGGACGGCGAAACCATCGTGCCAACCACGACTGTGAACACCCTTGGTGGCTTGCAACAATATTTCGACATTAAGTCTACAGCCAATTTGCTCCAAGGCAAGCATGTTTTAAAGTTTGTGGTGGACAATGCCACGGGCGGTTTCAACTTGAACAAGTTGACCTTTGCCCAGGCACTCACTACCAATTTGCAAGAGAATACTTTACATGAAAACATCTCCGTTTTCCCCAATCCAGCGCAAGATCTGCTCACCATCCGTTTGGATATGGTGCGCGGCACCCATTTGGAAATCATCAACCTATTGGGCGAGGTAGTGTACAGGAGTCCTGTTTCTGGCAACGAGCACACCTTGTCGGTAGCCGATTTCGCCTCTGGAGTATATGTGCTGAAAATAGACGGAAAAAGCCATAAAATAATGGTTGGAAGATGAAAAAGCATTTTGTGAAAACGCTTTTTGGGGCAATGTTGGCAGTGATGTGTGTGCACACACTGCCAGCCCAAACCTGTACTTTTACCAACCCCATAAAAACAAGCGCTGCCGATCCGCAGATTACCTACATAGACGGGTATTATTATTTCCTTTTCACAACGGGCGATGGAGTATGGTTGCGTAGGCACCAGAACATGCATGAGGTAGGAAATGATGCAATAAACGGAGCTAAAAAAATATGGTCGTGGAATAGTGAAATAGTAGGGCATGTGTGGGCTCCCGAGCTACACAAAATAAATGGCAAGTTTTACATTTATGCTTCGGGTAGCGTAACCGGACAAAGCAATCCCGAAAGTATGCGGATGTTTGTGTTGGAGGCCAATACCGCCGATCCTTTTGGAGCATACGCCTACAAAGGATTACTTTCGAGCAAGTACGCAATAGACCAAACCATTTGGCAAAATCCAGCCAATGGCGACTTATATATGGCGTATTCGCAATGGGACAACAATATTCCAAATGCCAATCCTGCGTCGCTCATTCAGTGCAACTACATTTGTAAAATGGTGTCGCCAACCCAAATGGGCACTGGGGTTCGACTGTCATATCCTGCCAGCGCTTGGGAAAAATTCAAATGGTGGGTAAACGAGGGGCCTTATTTCTTGCAGAAAGGCAACAAACTACACTTGGTATTTTCTGTGAGCGGGTGTGCCGCCGCCGAATATTCATTGGCCATGCTTACTTGTTCCAATGGCGATTTCCTGAACCCCTCTGCTTGGGTCAAATCTACCGCGCCTGTGTTTACCCAAGATCCAAGTAAGAGCGTGTATGGCACTGGCCACCATGCCACAGTTCAAACTCCCAATGGCGAATGGTGGCTGGTGTACCATGCTGTTAATAATTCGGCTGGAGCTTGCGACGGTACGCGCAGCACACGTATTCAACCCTTTGCATTCGATGCCAACGATAACCCTATTTTTGGCACACCCGTGGCGACAGGACTGGCAATGACTTGTCCTGGAAGTGTAAATCCGCCCAATTATTGGAATTTCAACACATCGCTTGAAGGTTGGAATACCCTTATGAATGTGACAGCTTCTGCATCAGGAGGTTTTGCAAACCTTACCATCACCAATGCTGATCCTTATTTTCATTCGCCCAACAACCTGAACATAGCTACTAGCGACTATAAATATGTGATTGTAAGCATGCAAAACCAAACCAATTCCAACACGGCCGAATTGTTTTGGATAACCAACACGGCTACAGGGTACGATGGAGCAAAAAGAGTTTCCTTTCCCATTATTGCCAACGATACCAAACAGCGCATTTACATCATAGATCTTTCGGCCAATTCCAATTGGACGGGTATTGTCAAACAAATACGCCTCGACCCAACCATTGCATCCAGTGGTTCGGTGAAGATAGATTTTGTAAAGTTTGCAGGAGCATTTCCAGTGGCAAAAGCGCCCAATGCGGGAAAAATGGAAGCCGAAAATTTCAATAGGGGAGGTCAGCAAAATGCCTATTATGATTCTGAACCATCTAATCAAGGGACAAAATACCGCACGAATGAAGCAGTGGATATTGAAACTGCTTCCGACGGTGGGCACAACATAGGGTGGTTGCAGTCCGGCGAATGGATGGAATATTTGGTAAATGTGGGTAGCAGTTCTACTTACAAACTAACGCTCAATGCGGCTTCTGTCTCAAATTCAAACAAAGTGCATTTTGAAATAGATGGTGAAAACTTGGGCAATGCCATTACCGTGAATAGTACTGGCGGAATTCAAACCTACAGCAATTTTGACCAAACGGTGTCCTTGAAAAAGGGTGTGCACTTGTGTAAGTTGTTTGTAGATGTGGCCAATGGTGGGTTTAATATTTCTTCATTTACTTTGACCGAACAACAAAATCCTGCAAATAGCCCCTCTGTCGCAATACGTAATGCCAACTGGGTAGCCACCGATGCACTTGGAAGAACCATTCCCAACTATCAGACTACAGGAGGGCATAAGCTGAACAAAACGGTAGGGGTCTTTTATTACCTATGGCATTCTGGGACTGCTATCGTGGATATTTCAAAAGCCTTGCAAGCCAATCCTACCAACCCAACTTTTGGTGAAAGGTGGGCATTGCACCATTGGGGCGAGCCTGAAGCAGGCTATTACCGTGCCGATGATCCTTGGGTGATAAAAAGAAACATGCAAATGTTGGTAAATGCGGGTGTCGATTTTATATTTTTTGATGTAACCAATAGTGCAACCTACCTTAGTACTGTGGACAGCGTTTGCAAAGTGATTGCCAATATGAGAGCGCAAGGCATACCCGCTCCTTACATATGTTTCACGACAAATTCAGCGAGTGGAAAAACGATAAACAGCATTTATGATAAATTTTATGCACTAGATAAGTACAAGGCACTATGGTTTGTGTGGCAGGGCAAACCTTTGATTATGGGCAAATCGACCGACCCTGAATTGCGTCCTGAATTGAAAAACTTTTTCACCATCAAGTACAGCTGGGCGTGGACAAACCCTGCCAACGAAAACAATTGGCAGTTTTTGGACACCTATCCACAAGACTATGGTTGGACAGGTGGAGATGCTAGCATCGCCGAACAAATTTCTGTGACCACTGCTAGCCACCCTACCAACAATGTGGGCAAAAGTTTCAATGGTTCTACTCAGCCCGCCACCGATGCTTACGGGGTTACAACAGTCACTAACCAAGGTATTTATTTTGCCAAACAATGGGAACGAGCCCTTGAAGTAGACCCTCAGCTGGTTATGATTACGCAATGGAACGAGTGGGTGGCGCAACGTTTTTTGTGCAGCATAGATGGCTGTCAGAACATGTTGGGAAAACCTACAATCGATGGGCAATCTTGGTTTGTGGACGTGTACAATCGAGAATATAATCGGGATATAGAACCAATGAAAGGCGGTTGGAGCGATAATTACTACTACCAAATGCTCTCGAACATTCGAAAATACAAAGGAATGCAGGCTCCCCAAGCCGTTTCAGCGCCAAAAAACATCACCATCGATGGGGTTTTTAGCGAGTGGAATACAGTGACGCCCGTGTATTCCGATCCGATTGGCGATACTCAACACCGTAACCACCCAAGGTTTGATTCCAAACAAAATTTAGTAAATACCACTGGGCGCAACGACATTGTAGAAAGCAGGGTAGCCACCGACGCCTCTTATGTCTATTTCTATATTAAAACTGCAGCAAACATCACGTCCTACACCAACCCAAATTGGATGATGATTTACCTAAACACCGATAAAAATAAAACAACTGGTTGGGAAGGATTCGATTTTGTTTTGAACATGGGGGTCAATTCGGCAAGCCAAACTACACTCAAAAAACGTTCAAATTCCATCTGGATTGGCGTGGGTACTGCAACCTACAAAGTGTCGGGCAATCAAATAGAGATAGCCGTGCACAGGAGTTTGCTAGGCTATACCTCCAGCGAGGTGGCCTTCTTTTACCAAATATTCGACAACCCAAAGGAGATAGATAATATTGAAGATAATTTTATAAATGGAGAGTCTGCTCCCGATCGTAGGTTCAATTACGATTACAGCAATTCGATAGCTTATTCGGGTACAGTGACGAGTGTAGAGGAGGAGATAAATGAAGAAAATATACAGGTTTTCCCCAATCCCGCAACCGACCAAATTACAGTGGTTTCGAACAAGATGTCTGAATTGAAAGTTGTAATGAGAAATATGTGGGGAGAAACGGTTTTTAGCAAAAATTTCAGTAACCATTCCATCACAATTCCGGTAAGCGAGATGTCGGCTGGTCTTTATATAGTACAAGTGGGAAACCAAAATTTCAAAGTAATCATCAAACAGTAAAACATGAAAACTCGTTTATTGGTCTTTGTATTGGCTATTGTGGGGTTTTCTCAAAAAGGGTTTGGCCAACTAGTGTTCGAATCTGAAAATGCCACACTTTCGGGAGGGCCTGTTGTAAGTACTTACAAGTCGACAGCCTGTGTGGAAATGAGAGACAATGGATCAATAATCCACAATTTCAATATTGCCCAAAAAGGATACTACAAATTCGAACTTACAGTGGCCACACCCAGCGGCTACAAAGAACAAGGTTTGTATATAAACAACAGCTATTTCAGCAAGTTGAAAATGAATGCAAATGCCAACTTCTTCAACATCGACATGGGGGCAATTTTTTTAAACCAGGGTGCAAACAAAATTGAAATTAGAAGCGAGTGGGGCTGGGCTGTTTTCGACAAAATCATCCTTACCCTCACACCTCCAGTAGATTATACCAAAACGGCTGCATCGCTCATCAATCCCAATGCCGATACCAAAACAAAAGAATTGTACCAGTATTTAAGATTACAGTACGGCAAAAATATCTTGTCTGGCCAAATTGATTTTTGGGACACCCTTACCTTCATTGCCCGAAAGCAAGCCAAAGTAAGGGCTTTCGATTTTCAGCACTACTCGCAAGGTTATGCCTACTTGTGGAGAAATGGCGCCCACAGCTTTGGTTGGGAAGACGATGGTACCACTAAGGCAGCAATCGATTGGTACAATAGCACCAAAGGGCAGGGAATTGTATCTTTTCAGTGGCATTGGCACCCGCCCATGAACAGTTTGCCAGGCCGCAATACCTTCATGACCAATCAAACAAGTTTTGATGTGTCGAGAGCAGTGTTGCAAGGTACACAAGAATACACCGAAATAATGGAAGACATAGATTCTATTGCTTCCCAATTGAAAAAACTACAAAGAGCGGGCGTACCGGTATTGTGGAGGCCGTTGCACGAAGCCGCAGGCAATGGCAATGTGGACGGCAGTCAAGCTTGGTTTTGGTGGGGTGCCAAGGGTGCCACCGTGTGCAAACAGCTTTGGGACATTATGTACAACAGACTTACCAACTTCCACAAATTGAACAATTTGATATGGATATGGAGCACGCCCGAAGAGGGTTGGTATTTGGGAAATGCCAAATTGGACATGTTTGGATACGATTCTTATCCAAACCCCATTCACCACAACAGCCAAAAAGCGATTTTTAGCCAGATGTACAATATATGCAAAGGCGAAAAGCTGGTGGCCATGACCGAAAATGGACCCATTCCCGAGATTGACAAATGCATCCAAGACGATGCCATGTGGTCGTACTTCCTCACCTGGAACGAAGAACTTACCAAACAAAATAACAGGTCGTTTATTGCCTCGGTTTATCAACATAGCCGAGTGATAGCCATAGAAAATACTAATTTTTGGGAATTCAATGGCTCAAAAGAGGGCTGGACTTCTTCCAACAATC
>JBIKRJ010000063.1:0-11073 GCA_044349205.1 Cytophagales bacterium
ACCCTTATTCTTCCACGCATACTGTCTTTAATGGAATTGGGCTGCTCGAAAATCTCTTTCAGCATAAAATGCTCGTAACCACCTTTTTCGATGGCCTCCAAATTGAGTTCTAGTTTTTGGATGTATGGGGTAGAGGGAATGTTGTGTATGGTGCGAACCGACAATTTACCATCGCGGATGAGGGCAATTTCATAGTCGTTCAAATACACTACATCGCTTGTATATTCAATGATAGGCGAGGCATCGGACGCAATAAAAAACTCACTTTCATTCACGCCAATAACCAAAGGGCTGCCTTTTCGTGCTGCAATCAGTTGGTTTTCATGTTCTTTTGAAACGATTACAATAGCATAAGCGCCAACCACTTGCGTTAGCGCCAAACGCACCGCTTCTTCCAACGAGCATTTTTCGTTTATCCAGATGTCTTCTATGAAATGAATGAGTACTTCAGAATCGGTCTCGCTCAAGAACACGTGTCCTTTGTTTATGAGGTCTCTTTTCAGCGAGGCATAGTTTTCTATGATTCCGTTGTGAATAATGGCAAGTTTTTGCGAGGAAGAATAGTGCGGGTGCGCATTTTCGTCGTTTGGTTCGCCGTGGGTAGCCCAGCGGGTGTGTCCTATTCCAATCGTGCTGTGCAGATTAATGCCTTTCAGCACGTTCACTAGCTCGCTAACCTTGCCTTTCTTTTTGTACACGTTTATTTCGCCATCGAGCAATGCAATACCTGCACTGTCGTAGCCTCTGTATTCCAAACGTTTTAGTCCTTTGATAAGAATTGGGGCCGCTTCTTTATTGCCCACATAACCTACTATGCCGCACATAATTCAAATTAGTTAGTTAAATTTCAATAATAGATTGTGATAAACAAGACCTAAATATCAGTCTAAAATGTATTTTTATTGTAATACACAACAAGTTTTATCCCTCCTTTTGTTTGGTCGTGGAAAGAATATCCTATGCTAGACTCGGTTTTGGTAAAATAAAGAGACGAAAGACTAAGCACGAATGGATTATTCGGTTTGCCGCCTTTTTGTATTTCCTTGGCATACAAGCTGAAAGGATATTTGAAACGGGCATTTTGGTTGTCATATCCCAAATACAATTCATTTCCGGTAGAGTACAAGCTACCAGCCGTCATGTTGCTGCCCTTTGTAGTTTGGGTTTCGGCCTGCACTAATTTAAAACTGCCATCGGTGTTTTTCAAAGCATTGCCAGTGGCGTCACATTCAATGAGCGACAAAATAGGAAAAGGCGAATCGACACTTTGCGAAAATTTAGGAGAGGATGGAAGCAGTAAATAGGCTTCCAAAATGTTGTAATCTGTTTTAATAGATTGCAAAAAATTGGAAAGACCAGGAAAAGAGATTTTTGCTCCTAAACCCAATACATCATTCAACACAGCCATATTTTGGGTGTTGGAAGTGGAACCAAGGTTGGCAAAAGGTTTTCCAGTTGCATTGTAGCTCACTTTGTTGAAGCGTTGCGATTTTTCGGAAATATCCAGCGTGTAAGTGGTTGAAAATATGTCGGTAGGATTGGCCAATCCGTACAATTTTATGTTAAAGCCACTTTTGCTTCCCGACTTTATCCCTATTGCAAAAGAAGGGTTTGGGGCCATCAAGGCAATGCCTTTGAAAGCGTCTTTGAAATCGTTTTCGCTAAAACCTAAGTATTTCTCCATCAGGGTTTTGAGCGATGCACTTTTGGCAGAATATGTTTTATTGGTGTTGTAGTTTAAAGTGATGGTTTCGAGAGGATTATTTTCTTTTTGCAAAATGGATAATCGGTTGTAAGAAGCAGTGCTGTCTATCTTCTCCTTCACTTCTTGCAGTGTAAACGAAATGGGTTTTGTAAGGTCATCTCCCAAAACAAAATCGTAATCGATACTTAAAACGGCGCTATCTATCCTGCTCATTTTCAAAGTATCAAAACCTGAAAATGAAAGTTGTGCGTATGCTTCCGACTGTATGGTGCCAAGCAATGCATCGGTGTAGCTGCCTACAAGCAAATGCGCTTGGTTTTTGGTGGAAGGCGTGTCAATACAAATGGTTTCTACCTTGATTGAAAAGGTGTCGACAAAAGCAATGCCAGAAGCATTTTCCAATACTTGTCTTTCTAGGCTTACTCTTTTTGGGTCTTTGCAGGAATAAAAAAGACTACCCACACAAAAAACAAAGCTGGTCAGTTTAACTGGCCAGCTCGCTATACAGGTTGAAGTACTTTTCCGAAACACTTTCGTTGTCTTCGATTGTGTCAAATTTTTTGTCTTTTTCAAATTCGGTAAACAAGGCTTTGAAAACATCAGTATTGTGGTCTTTGTTTCGTAAAACTACATCGGCATAAGCAATACCAGTTTTGATAAAGCCTGCATAATCGCCACTTTTCAAGTGCTGCAACATGCTGTCGTCAATGTCCATCATCTTTGCTTTTTGCATAAGCGCCTCGGGCGAAAAGCTGTAGGCAAAAGAATTGTTGTAAACGCTGAAAACAGATTTTGTTTTTTTGAAGATAGGGTCTTTTTGATAGGTGGTTTTCAGATACATGGGAATGAGCGAGGTCATCCAGTCGCTGCAATGCACAATATCGGGCGACCAGCCAAGTTTTTTCACAGTTTCCAAAACACCTTTGCAAAAGAAAATGGCTCTTTCGTCATTGTCTTCGTAAAAACGCTCTTCCTTATCATGAAAAACGTGTTTGCGTTGGAAATAGTCTTCGTTGTCTATGAAATAAACTTGAAGCTTCGCATTTGGAATAGAGGCTACTTTGATAATCAAAGGTTTTTCTTCGTCGCCTACAGTAATGTTGATCCCTGAAAGGCGCACTACTTCGTGTAATCTGTTTTTTCGTTCGTTTATTAGCCCAAATCGGGGAACTAAAATTCGGATTTCCATGCCCATTTCTTGCATGGCCTGAGGAAGGGTTCTGACAAAATCGGCAACTTCGCTAGTTTTTAAGAAAGGATTAATTTCGCTGGCCACGTATAAGAGTCTCAATTTGCTGGACATAGGGTAGCTGGGGTTATAGTGTGAAAACGATTCGGCTGTACTTTTCGTGCAAAGCGGTTACAAAATTATATAAAAAAATCCCCTTTTTCAATAGCAATCGCCAAACAAACTTTTAGTTTTGCCCCAAACTCCTTTTGCAGCATACTCTGTGAATGTTTTTAGAACGGCTCAAGAATACCTTTCTGCCAAGAATACCTTCTTAGGTTCATTGGGTTTTGTGCCCACTATGGGCGCTTTGCACGAAGGACATTTGTCTTTGATAAAAAGAAGCAAAGCCGAAAACTTAAAAACGGTTTGCAGCATTTTTGTCAATCCCACGCAGTTCGACAATCAAGAAGATTTTGCTAAATACCCGCAACGGGAAGCACAAGACTTAGAGCTTTTGGAAAAAGCAGGCTGCGACTGGGTTTTTATTCCCTCTGTTCAAGAAATGTATCCCTCAGTCACAAAGTTGAAATTTGATTTTGGCCCATTAGAAGAAGTGATGGAAGGCCAATATCGTACAGACCATTTCAACGGCGTGGCCATTATAGTATCAAAGTTGTTTCATCTTATACAACCATCGGTGGCATATTTTGGTCGAAAAGACTTGCAGCAAACGGTTATTGTCAGGCAATTGATTCAAGATTTAGGATTTCAGATACAAATGCAAGTATGTGACACCTTGCGTGAAGAAAATGGCTTGGCCATGTCATCCCGAAATATACGGTTGAGTGCTGAAGCAAGAAAAGAAGCTTCTATGTTGCATGCTACGCTTTTGAAAACCAAAAAGGCCATACAAGGTGGAGAGCAGTTGCAAACGGTAATGGCATCAGCCCGAAAAAATATTGAAGCGAAGCCAGGATACGACTTGCAATATTTTGAAATCGTGGATACCCAATCGCTTCAGCCCATTTCAGAAAATTTTGAGGGCGAGGTCGCATTGTGCCTTGCTGTGTATGTAGAAGGGGTAAGGCTAATCGACAATATTGTTTTCCAGCGGTAGCATAGGGTAAATAAAAAGGAGTAATAGATTTTTCAGTACTTTCGCATCAAAAATTCAGCAATGCAAATCCAAGTCCTCAAATCAAAAATACATCGTGTAAAAATTACGCAAGCCGAATTGGAATATGTGGGCAGTGTGACAATTGACGAGGATTTGATGGATGCCGCCAATATGATTCAGAACGAAAAGGTGCAAGTGCTGAATTTGAGCAATGGCGAGCGTTTGGAAACCTATGTCATAAAAGGCAAAAGGGGTTCTGGTGTTATTTGTATGAACGGCCCTGCAGCTCGCAAAATGCACGTAAACGACAGAGTAATAATTCTTTCCTATTGTTTGCTCGATTTTGAGGAAGCCAAAAAATATGAACCTGTTTTGGTGTTTCCTGACGAGATGAACAGATTGTAGTGTCTTTTACTTTCAAAAATTTTTATGAATAAGACATTGAAGAATGTGCTTTCCTATGCAGCGATGTTGCTTATTACTGGATTTTTGCTTTGGTTTTCGCTAGGGAATATCGAAGCACCCGAAGGGCAAAGCAAATGGGACTTTATAAAAGAAACGTGGAACCAGGCCGATAAATTTTTCATTTTTCTGTCGGGCTTGGTAGCCGTTCTCAGCCATTTGGTAAGAGCCGAACGTTGGCGTTTGATGTTGAGGCCTATTGGGTATTCTGTAAGCTTGTTGAGTGGCTTTTATTCGGTAATGGTGGGTTATTTTATCAATTTAGCCATTCCTCGCGGTGGCGAAGTGTCGCGCTGCCTCAATATGTTTCGTTTGGAAAAAGTGCCTTTGGAAACTTCTGCTGGAACGGTGGTCGCAGAAAGGCTAATAGATGTGGTTTTTTTGTTGGGATTTATTGCCACTTCTTTCCTTATCGAGTATGAGAAGCTGATAGAGTTACTTTCTGGATTTTTGGAAAAGCGGGAAGAAGCGCAAGTAGCCACAGATGCTTTTCCTACTATGTGGCTTGCCATAGGTTTGCTGCTCGTTTTGGTATTGGTAGCGTTTGTGCTTATTAAATCGGGCAAATTGGCCAAAATTATGCCCAAGTTGAATGAGGTGTGGGGCAATTTGAAAAAAGGTTTGTTTTCAGTTTTTACTTTGGAAAAGAAAGGTCTATTCCTAGTTTATTCGCTCACTATTTGGGTTTTGTATTTTTTGATGGCATGGTTGTGTATGCTGGCCTTTCCCGAGACTAAAAAATTGGGATTAGACGCAGCCCTTTCCATTTTTACCCTTGGATCAATTGCCATGGCTATGCCATTGCCAGGCGGAACGGGAAGCTATCATGTGTTAGTGCCCGCAGGTCTTACGTTGCTTTACGGTTTGAACCCTGATAAAGCGTTGGCTTTCACCATCGTGTTTCATGCTTGGCAAACCGTCGTCATCATTGCCTTTGGCTTATTGTCCATGATAGGAAGTCAATTTTACAAGATAAAAGAGGCATAGTCAATAAATGAATAGCTAGATTGAAATTGGTAGCAGCGGAAAAAATAGTCGATTGGTCTTCAGCATTCGAGCATGTGTCGGCTTGGAAAGCACAAGGCAACCGCGTGGTTTTTACCAACGGTTGTTTCGACATCTTGCACCTTGGGCATGTAGACTATTTGGAGAAAGCTCGCGCACTTGGCGATAAACTCGTGGTGGGTTTGAATACAGATGCATCGGTGAAAAGGCAAGAAAAAAGTCCGGAAAGACCTATCAACGATGAATATAGTCGTGCCCGATTGTTGGCCTCTCTTTTTTTTGTCGATTTGGTGGTGCTGTTCGATGAGCAAACACCGTATGACATAATTGCATACCTTCAGCCTAATGTTTTGGTTAAAGGTGACGATTATGCAGTTGAAAACATAATTGGTGCGAATATTGTAATAAAAAATGGAGGAGTTGTAAAAACAGTACCATTGGTACAGGGATACTCCACTACTAAAATTGTAAACAAAATTAAAAATCTAAATTAGAAGCGTATGTTATTGATTATCGGTCTTGTCACTATGTTGGTTAGTTGGCTAGTGAGCAGCAGGTTGAAAAGCAAATTTCATCAGTATTCCCAAATAGGGCTAAAGTCGGGTTCGAGTGGTGCCGAAGCGGCAGCACAAATGCTTCGCGACAATAACATTTACGATGTGAAAATTATTTCGGTCGATGGGCAACTTACCGACCATTACAATCCATTAGACAAAACCGTGAATTTAAGTCACGATGTATATTATGGTCGTAGCGCTGCATCGGTAGCGATAGCAGCACACGAGTGCGGCCATGCGGTACAACACGCCAAAGCCTATGCAATGCTACAACTGAGGTCAACTTTGGTGCCAGTTGTGAATGTGAGTTCCACTATTCTTAACTATGTAAACTTGCTGCTTCTTTTTGGTGGCGGGTTTATCTTTTACAGCACAGGCGCGGTAAATACTACCATATTATTGGTCATTATTGCAGCCAACCTTGGTCTGGCTACTTTCTCTCTAATTACTCTTCCTGTTGAATTTGACGCCAGCAACCGTGCTTTGGCATGGATGACCACTCGTGGCATTGTGACCAGCAACGAACATGACATGGCTAAAGATGCCCTTTGGTGGGCTGCCATGACCTATGTTGTTGCCGCTTTGGGTTCTCTTGCCCAGTTGTTGTATTGGGTATCTATCTTTTTGGGTAGGAGAGACGACTAAACTTCGTTTAAAATGTTTGGATTAAACGCTCACGTTGTTCTCGCGCAGGGCGTTGTTTAACGATGTTTTCAGGTCGGTACTTTCCTTACGTTTTCCAATGATAAGGCAGCAAGGAACTTGGTAATCGCCTGAAGGGAATTTTTTGGTGTAAGAACCCGGAATCACAACCGAACGAGGAGGAACGTACCCTTTGTATTCAATAGGCTCATTTCCAGTTACATCGATTATTTTCGAGCTACCTGTAATGACCACATTGGCACCCAAAACTGCTTCTTTGCCTACATGTGCCCCTTCCACCACTATACAACGCGAACCGATAAAGGCTCCGTCTTCTATGATAACTGGTGCAGCTTGCACAGGCTCCAACACGCCACCAAGTCCCACACCGCCACTCAAATGCACATTTTTTCCTACTTGAGCACAGCTACCTACTGTGGCCCAAGTATCTACCATTGTTCCCTCGTCGACATAGGCTCCAATGTTTACATAGCTAGGCATTAAAATCACTCCTTTTGCCAAAAAAGCGCCATAGCGGGCAACTGCTGGTGGCACTACTCGCACTCCCAATTCTTCGTAATGCGTTTTTAGCTTCATTTTGTCGTGGTACTCAAAAATGCCCACTTCCTCTACTTTCATTTTCCTGATTGGAAAATATAAGATCACTGCTTTTTTTACCCATTCATTTACCACCCATTTGTCTTCCACTGGCTGGGCTACTCTTAAAGTTCCTTTGTCCAATTGTTCTACTACGGCTTTTATGGCAGCTTGTATCTCGTTGTTTTGCAGTAATGTACGGTCTTCCCAAGCTTTTTCAATCAGGTTTTGCAATTCCATTTGTTCAGTGTTATGTATCAGAAATAATGCTTTATGTTCGCAAATGTAAGACATCGCAGTGCTTCTGAAGCCCTGCCTTCCACAATTTGCCTTAAATTTCTTGAATCCTCAATCAAATAAGCCTATTTGATTGGCGGGCATCGCCACTTTGCCCGATGCCGATTTCGGCGGTTTTTCGACTTTTGCCGTAGCGCTTTGTTTGGCTTTTGGTTTTTCTTTTGGGGCGGGAGTCGATGAAATTAGTTGGTTCAAAAACCGTAAAATCGATTTGTTTATTTTTGGGAAAATCCGCTGTGCCGACTGGTTGATTAATACGCCGTTGAGCGTTATTTTTTTGCGTACTAGCGACGCATCTACCTTTACAAATCCCTTTTCGGAGAGAAGATCGAACGCTTTTTGTTGACGATGTTTTTTTAGCCCAGTTTCCTGTTCCACACGACTGCTTTGCACAGGAATGTCAATTTTTCGCACCTGGTGAAAAATGAGGTATTCAAGCAGAATCACTTCCTCCAAACATAAAAAATTGTAGTTGTACCTGCTTAATCTGTTGAAATTGAATGCGTTGTTTCTTGCCATTTGATTTAATTCTCTTACACAAACATACAGGCACGCACTTTTACTTTTTCCACAAATTTATCCACATCCAATTGTGGATAAGCAATAACACAATTTCAAAAGGTGATAAACATTACAGAAAATATTCATTTATTTAGAATCGAGCTTTGTTGACATTTTATAAAAAATGGTAGATTTGACTCTTAAACATTGACTCTATGTTCGTTCCATTCGAAAATTTGCCCGATTATGCCAGAGTGTGGGTGTACACCGCATCGCGAATTTTAAGCAATGAAGAAATAAAATTGGTTTCGGAAAGCTTGTCTCATTTTATGAAAACCTGGCAAAGCCACGGAAAAGAGGTGTTGGCTTCTTTTCAGTTGGTCGAAAACCGATTTGTCATCATTGCGGCCGACGAGCATTTCAACGAACTGAGCGGTTGTGGCATAGACAAGTCTTTGCATGTGTTGCAAATACTGGAACAACAATTGCAGCTTTCGTTTACCGACAAGTCGTTAGTGATTTTCGAGAAAGATGGGGAGCTGCTTCCGCTTGTTTTCACTAAAATAAAACAAGCCATTGAACAACGAGTGATAGACGCTAATACTTTGTTTTACAATACATTAGTTTCTAATAAAGGGGAATTTAAATTCCAGTTCAAGCTAAAATTATCGGAAGGTTGGGTGAAAAAGTTTTTGCCTTCTGCTATTTTAATCAAGGATTAACCTTAAAAAAAGTACTATTTATTCTGTATTTAGTTTAATTTTGTGGTTCAAAAATAATTTCAGCGTATGAGAGTAACTATATGCAGTCTTTTTCTGCTTTTCGCATTTGTCCTTGTCAATACAAGTTGTAAAAGCCATCGTGGGGAGACTAAAACAACACATGTTTCCAGAAATAACAAGCGTTTGTGGTTGTACCACGGGAAATAGTATCTCGAGATTTTTCCCAACAAACAAAAAAAGCAGATTTAACCATCTGCTTTTTTTGTGGGAAATCTTTCGTTTAGTTTAAATGCCCCCAGCAACAGAATGAGCGTGAAAGGCGATTGTTGTAATTCTTTCACATCGACCACTACAGGGTACACGTAGTCGTACGTGTTGCTCAAAAAACCAACTATCAGGGCTAGCACACTTGTAACCGATACCCAAAAAAACAACCAAAATGTGAAGCTAATGTAGGCGCGCTTGTGGTGAACCAAATAAATGACGAGAATATTCAAAAACAGGAATATATTTCCATATATTAAGGTCGATATCCATTTAGGGGTGAACAAGAAATACCGAATAGGGTCGGAGAAATGTTGGTTAAAGCTTTGTTGGCTTTCGGGACTGTAACGGTTCAAGAGAAAATCGCCCTCCAATATCCCCGGATTTAGAATGTAGTTCCAGCGTAAAAGCCCAAAGAAAAAATACACTAGCAGCACAAGTGCTATACTAAGGTTACGTTGCCAAACAGACATAAGGATACTTAATTATTTGACGATGCGGGCTGACTTAGTTTGTTAACCCACAACATCCAAAGCAAGAAAATAAATGCATATACCGTGTAGGTAAATGTTACATGGTGGTTGAAGGCAAAGCTTTCGCGGTAATGCAAAAAATTTAACGTGAGCAAGGCCATGCGCACAATGTTGAAAACGAGTATGAGTACGATACCCAGTGGAATGTACCACAGTTTAGATTTCAGATTGCCTGGAAACGCAATGATGAAGCCAGAAAAGAGGGCAAAAAGTACCAATCCGTTGCAATCATTACCCACTTTCAAGGTTTTTCTTCCGTTGCAGAAAATGTGTTGCTGAAAAGAGCTGAAGTGGTCTTTCAGGGGAAGCCAATTCAGCAGTTTACTTGTCATAGAGGTTTCGAAAAAAATCAAGTTTTGAACAAAATGGGTGTGTTTTTCGAGATAGAAGTCATAGAAGATGTACCACACAATGTACAGCGAAAAAGCAGTGACCACAAAGCGGGTGACAGCCTTCATTTTAGGATTCAGCGACAACTTCACAACAGGTAAATTTTCACCTTAAAACTTAGAAAATGCAAAATATTGTGTGCAAAGATATTCAGTATTTCAACAGATAGATTCTTGGGAAGGTTTCTGGCTCAATTTTTACATGTAAATGAGTGCTGAATGATTGTATTATAGAAAAAGCTGTTTAGTTTTGCAGTCCCAAAACGGAAGCCTCCTTAGCTCAGCTGGTAGAGCAACTGACTTGTAATCAGTAGGTCGCTGGTTCGATCCCGGCAGGGGGCTCTGATAGTCAAGCACTTACAAGTAAATTGTAAGTGCTTTTTGTTTGGGTTAAACATTTTTTGATTCTCCTCTTTTGTACGTTGAGCTCGCTGAATCGTGGGATAAATAGTGAGAGGGCTAATGTGCTGCTATGTGTCTTAGCCCCCTAAATAGGTGCAGAATTAAAGGGCTCTTCGGATTTTGCAAATCCGAAGACGTATCGAAGGGTCTCTGACCCGTTATTAACAAAACACTCTTAATACTAACTTGCTTTTCCTTACGCTATAAAACTCGCCTACACGGCTGTTTAAATAGTCTTGTTCTTTTTCAACTATGCCGCCTTATCAATAATAATGTATACAAATGACATATTTAACTTGTTTTGTTCAAGTTATTTAGTTCGGTTTGTAAAACCTACGATATGGCTTCGGAATTGAAAATTCCGAAGAGTGGGTGTCAAGGCTCAATAACTCTAATTTTGCCTTCTTCGCTTATTACAAGCTTTTGGCCTAGAGCTTTTTTCTTCTCAAGCAATTTTTGAGAAGATATTTTGATAGCTTTTTTTATTTTTTCCTTTAAAATTTCTTTTTCATTATTGCTCATTAGAAATCATTTTAAGTGCTTTGAGCTTTTGATAGTTGTGAATTATAAAACTCTCATTTTCAATTTCTTTTTCTGCTATCAATTCAGATTCTGCCTTTGAGTTGTCATAGATAAGTAATGAATCTACTTTGTTACTATATATTTTAAATAAATTCTTTATCCCTGCTTTGTACCTTCTTTCAATAAC
>JBIKRJ010000255.1:0-2931 GCA_044349205.1 Cytophagales bacterium
TCAATCCCGGCACCGAAAACGAGCAGCTGGCCGAAATTGCGCGCGCTGTAGGTATTGAAATAGTGGAAGCTTGCACATTGGTGATGCTTTCATTGGGGAATTATGAAATCTAAAGCATTCGTTAACTTTAGGTAGAAATTATTTGTTTTAAACATCTTTAAATAGCGCTATGATTGTCTTGTGAAATTCCATCACTCAAAAACTGAGTATATTATCTGCGTGTGAATAAACTGTTTATTTCTGTCCAAATAGAACCATTATCTTGCATTAATATTTCAAAAATCAATTTTTAGAAAGTGGAGCTAAGTAAACTCGAGGTTAAAGGCTTTAAAAGCTTTGGCGACAAAGTCACCATACATTTCGACCAAGGTATTACGGGAATTGTTGGACCAAACGGTTGTGGAAAATCCAATGTGGTCGATGCCATTCGATGGGTATTGGGCGAGCAAAAAACCCGAAACCTGCGTTCTGACAAAATGGAAAGCGTGATTTTTAATGGCACTAGCGACCGAAAAGCTTTGCAAATGGCCGAGGCTTCCATCACATTCAAAAACACCAAAAACCTATTACCTACCGAATATTCGGAAGTCACCATCACAAGGCGCTATTACCGTACCGGCGATAGCGAATACTTGCTAAACGGCGTGAATTGCAGACTGAAAGACATCAACGACCTGTTTATGGACACGGGAATTGGTCCCGACAGTTATGCCATCATCGAATTGAAAATGGTCGATGATATTTTGAACGACAAAAACGATTCGCGCAGGCTGTTGTTTGAAGAAGCTGCTGGCATTTCCAAATTCAAAATTCGCAAGAAACAAACCCTGAAAAAACTAGAAGATACCGATGCAGACCTCGCTCGCGTGGAAGACTTGCTGTTTGAAATAGAAAAAAACATGAAGTCGCTCGAAAAGCAGGCAAAACAGGCTGAAAAATATTTTATACTGAAAGAAGAATACAAGAAACTGAGCATCCTATTGGCTCAAATGGTCATAAAACGCCACAAAATGGGGTTTGAACATTTAATCAAGGTCATTGAAAACGAGACCGACAAACGCACTTCCATAGTACAACAAGCAGCCACAAAAGAAGCCGAATATGAAAAACTGAAACTCGACATTGTGGCCAAAGAAAAGTTGTTGGCCTCCCGCCAAAAGACACTGAATGAACACTTTGCAACCATTCGTCAGCACGAGAGCGAAAAGAAAATCAAAAACGAACGGCTTCGTTTTTTGACCGAAAAAAGCAACAACCTGAACAACCAATTAGACCAGGACAAACGCAGCAACGACCGAGCAGAATTCAGTATCAAAAGTTTGGCCGAAGAAAAAGCGACAATAGAAAAGCAACTGGCCGAACAAGAAACCAAAGTAAATGGGCTGAAAACGGCCTATGAAGAAAGCAAGCACAACACATCTTCCTTGCAAGAACAGGTAACCAACCTCTCGAACCAACTCAAAACCAAAGAAACCGAAAGCTATCAGTTAGTGAAAAACTTGGAAATAAACCAAGTACAGCTTTCAAGCTTGAAAATGCAGCTGGAAACTACCACTTCGGAAAGCAGTGACCAAACGGCCAGCATCCAAAATTTTTCTGAAAAGCTTGGCGAAATAGCGTCTCAACTGCAAAGCAAAAAAACCGAACTGGAAAACATTCAGAAAAAAGAGGAAGAATTGGCGTTGCAACTTAGTGAAACCAACAAACAGATAGACGAAATACGCGAAAACTTAAACAAAACCAACCGCAAGCTAGATGCCGCACAACACGAGTACAATTTGACCAAAAGCATGGTCGAAAACTTGGAAGGTTTTCCCGATGCGGTCAAGTTTCTGAAAAAAAATGCCGATTGGGCTAAAAATACGCCGCTGCTTTCCGACATACTTACGACCGACGAAAAGTACCGAGTAGCCGTAGAAAATTTTTTGGATCCGTATATGAATTACTACGTGGTGGAATCGGAAGAACAAGCGTATCAAGCCGTTTCGATGTTGAGCAACGCCGCCAAAGGCAAAGCCAATTTTTTCATTTCCAATGCTTTCAACAATTTCAAAATTTCTACTCCAAAACAGTACGAACATTGTATTTGTGCTTTGGACATTGTAGAATATGACGACAAATACAAAAAACTGGTCGCCCACTTGCTACACGACGTATATGTAGCCACCTCAGAAAATGTACCTAAAGACCAAGAAGTTACATTCATCACCCAAAGCGGAAAACTCATCAAACGAAAATACAGCGTTTCAGGTGGTTCGGTCGGCTTGTTTGAAGGAAAAAGAATAGGAAGGGCCAAAAACATTGAAAAGCTAGATAAAGACATAAAAGCACTACAAAAGCAAGTGGCCGACATACAAAAAATGTATGATGACAAACTAAAACTAAAAGATAAACTTGTAGATGAAAACTCGTACAAAAACCAAATAGAGAAACTGCGGCAAGAAGTGAGTCGATTGGAGCAAGAAAAAGCATCTTTCAGTACCCGATTGGAACAGGTTCGCCAATTCATTAGCTCGTCCGAATTGAAGAAAGAAGAAATGACAACACGCGTTTCCGAACTACAAAAAGATATTGAAGAAACCACGCCCAAATCCCAAATATTGGAATCTGAAATAAAGGTGCTGCAAGAACAAGCGGAACACTACTCGCAAGAACTTACAAAAAGTAGGGAGCAGTTCAACTTGAATTCGGCTGCATTCAATCAGGAAAACTTACTTTTTCACCAATTAAGCAACAAAACAAAAAGCTTGGAACAAGAAATTGGTTACAAACAAACCACCTTCGACGGCAACAAAGAACGCATAGCCAAAAATCAAGAAGAGCTAAAAAAGACAGAAGATGAAATAAAATTGTTGTTAGAGGGCTCTGACTTGTCGGACGACAAGCTATTAGAAATGTACAAGGAAAAAGAAGCGATAGAAAAAGGGGTAA
>JBIKRJ010000256.1:0-2929 GCA_044349205.1 Cytophagales bacterium
AAATATTGTGGCTTATTCGATGTGGTGTAGGAGGGAATCGAACCCCCGACACAAGGATTTTCAGTCCTTTGCTCTACCAACTGAGCTACTGCACCATCCCTTTAGGGAGTGCAAAAGTAGGCTAAATTTTCAATTCGCCAAACTTGGAAAAATCATTTTTAACTAAAAAGCCTTTTTCTATTTTTACGGCTATGCCCTATTTAAACGAGTTTTTGATAAACGGTGCCGGACCAGTTGGACTCAGTATTGCTACTCTCCTACATACCCAAGGTCACCGCGTTGTCGTGTATGAAAAAAGACCCGACCCTCGCTTGCACGACGAACGAGGACGCTCTATAAACCTTGCCCTAAGCGAACGTGGTTTTCGCACTTTAGACATGTTGGGAATAGGCGAAAGCATAAAAAAGCATTCCTCTGTACCCATGTACGGACGAATGATACACGACGAACGCGGCCACATCACTTTCCAACCCTACTCCGAAAAAGGCAACTGTATTTATTCGGTTTCAAGAAACCTGCTGAACAACCTTCTTTTGGACTTGGCAGAAGAAAAAAACATCGAAATTCATTTTGCACACAAATGCAATGGGTACGACCTGCCAAACGAAACATTGGCTTTTGAAAATGGTGCTATTTCGACTCAGGGCAAAAGTATATTGGCTTGCGATGGTGCATTTTCGCCATTGCGAAAATACTTGCATGAAAATGGCAAAACCGAAACCGAAGAATGTGTGTTGGACTATGCCTACAAAGAACTCACCATTCCAGCAGGCACAAACAACACTTGGCAAATAGATAAAAACGCACTTCACATATGGCCTCGTAAAAGCTTTATGCTCATAGCATTACCAAATATTGAAGGAAGTTTTACTTGTACTCTTTTTCTCCGAAAAAATACAGACAACACCCAACCATTTTCGAGTTTTGAAGAATTGCATAGTCCCCAATGTGCCAAAGAATTTTTCGAAAAATACTTCCACGATGCCTTGGGCTTTATGCCCGATTTCGAAGCTGATTTTACCCACAATCCTGTTTCCGATCTTTTCACCAAAAGTTGTGCAACCTGGAACCTACACGACAAACTGTTGCTATTGGGCGATGCAGCACACGCCATTGTACCCTTTTACGGACAAGGACTAAATGCAGGACTGGAAGATGCCCGATTATTGTCTGAAGAAATACTGAAGCACAATGAATTGGCAATGAGCTTTTACGAATTCCAGCGAAAAAGAAAACCCGATACTGATGCTATTGGCCAACTTGCCTTGCAAAATTTCATAGAAATGCGCGATTTAGTGACCGATAAGGCTTTTTTAAAAAAGCGTCAAATCGAAACCAAACTAAAGAAATTGTATGACGACCTATGGGCTACCCAATACGAATTAGTCACTTTTAGCCATGTGCCCTATTCGAAAGCTAAAGAAATAGGCAATTTGAACGAACAAAAACTTGAACTTATTTCTGAAAACGACATTTTAACCCAGCATCTGCTAAAAGAAGAATTGACGGAGCAAGACAAATATGTGTTAGACAGTTTGGTGATTTGAAATCAAAAAGCTCAAAAGCTTCACAATCCACAATAATATTTTGATAATCAAAAAACTGTTCGCTAAATTTGCACCCTCAAAAATCAAGTAAAAAGAAATTTATGCTTCTAATCAATATCAAAGAGAACGAATCGATTGACAAAGCTCTTAAGCGCTTCAAAAAGAAATTCGAAAAAACAGGAGTTTTGAAAGAACTTCGCAGAAGAAACTATTTTGAAAAACCATCTGTAACAAGACGCGAAGAAATCAAAGACGCTATCTACAAAGAAAAATTTATCAAAAACAACAGCTAAAAACTGAAAGTTTTTTTATAGATTGGCTACCATTCTTGCAATGCAATATGGTAGCCACTTTTTTTTTATACCTACAATACGAGAAAAGATTCAGCGCACACACGCTCACATCTTACCAAACAGACTTAAAGCAACTTTCCGTGTATTTGGAAAGTGCTTATGAATTGAAAGAACTACAATCTGCAAGCTACCAAATGTTGCGTTCTTGGCTGCTAAGCCTGGCGGGCAACGAATTGAAACCCAGAAGTCTGGCCAGAAAAATCGCTTGCTTGAAATCTTTTTACAAATTTTTGCACAAGCAAGGGCACATTTCAGCAAATCCAACCCTGAAACTAAAGGCACCCAAGCTAGAAAAGCGCCTGCCCGACTATGTGGAAGAAAAAGACATGAATGGCCTGCTCGAAAACCCCATTTTTCCTGAAGGTTTTACTGGCTTGCGCGATAAGCTGATATTGGAAATGCTGTACGGAACCGGTATTCGTCTTTCGGAACTCATAGGAATAAAAGAGCAAGACTACAACAAATACGACCACACGCTAAAAGTGTTGGGCAAAGGCAACAAGGAACGTATTTTACCCATCAACAAATCGCTTTCACAACTGATAGAAACATATATTTCGATCAAAAAAAGCCAATTTGAAACCAGCAACGAGTACCTGTTGGTGACTGACAAAGGGCTGCAAATGTACCCCATGTATGTGCAACGTAGGGTGAAGTTTTATTTGGCCGACGACGTTACCACGGTCGAGAAAAAAAGTCCGCACGTACTGCGTCATTCATTTGCTACACACTTGTTGAACCGTGGCGCCGACCTGAATGCCATAAAAGATTTGCTTGGGCACAGCAGCTTGGCTGCCACGCAGGTGTACACCCACAATTCGCTGGAAAAACTGAAGCAAGTGTTTGAAAAAGCACACCCGAAAGCCTGATACATTTCCCAATTCCAAATTACCGTTCTATTTTTGTGTCTTATCCCCAAAAAAAATGAGTCAATTGAAAGTAAACGAGTACTTCGAAGGCCAAGTAAAATCTATTTCGTTTGATGGCGAAAAATACAAATCGACTGTGGGCGTGATGGCAGCAGGCGAG
>JBIKRJ010000257.1:0-2913 GCA_044349205.1 Cytophagales bacterium
GCAATGCGGGAAATCCCGTTTGGCAAGTGCACCGCGACTTGTTGGGCGATACCGATTTGTGTTTTAGTTCAAATTTGGATTCTTCTGTCGATGTATTGTTTCTGTGTTTGGGACATGGCGACTCTTTAAAATTTATCGATGAAAACGAAGCTTGTTTTTTAAATGCGAAATTCAAAATCATCGATTTGAGCCAAGATTTTCGTTTACTAAACCGTAATACACATGCCTACACAGGAAGTTTTGTGTATGGATTGCCCGAACTGAACCGAGACGAAATAAAAAACGCAAAAAGTATTGCCAACCCCGGTTGTTTTGCCACTTGCATACAACTTGCTTTGTTGCCTTTGGCCAAAGCAGGTCTACTTAAAGACGATGTGCATTTGACCGCTATCACAGGAAGCACAGGGGCAGGCCAAAAACCTACCGATACCACGCATTTTAGTTGGCGAGCCAACAATCTGTCGGTTTACAAAGCATTCGAACATCAACATTTGAATGAAATCAAGCAAAGTCTTGTGCAATTGCAGCCTCTTTTTTCGAATGCGCTAAATTTTGTGCCATACCGTGGCGATTTTACCCGTGGCATCATCGCCAATTTGCACTTAAAAACCGATTTGACTCTTGAAAAAGCGGTAGAATTGTATCAAGACTATTATGTGCATCACCCATTTACATTTTTGAGTGCTCAAAATCCAGATCTGAAGCAAGTAGTAAACACCAACAAAGCATTCCTTTACCTAGAAAAGCACGGTGATTATTTGCTTGTTTTGAGTATATTAGACAATCTGCTGAAAGGAGCCAGCGGACAAGCCGTCCAAAATATGAACCTCATGTTTGGTTTGGACGAAAAACAAGGTTTGAAATTGAAAGGTACCGGTTTTTAAACAAACTATATAATGAAACTATTCGACGTTTACCCACTTTACGACATTGAACCAATTCGGGCTCAGGGCGAGTTTCTTTGGGATTCGAAAGGCGAACGCTACATAGACTTATATGGTGGGCATGCTGTTATTTCTATTGGCCACAGCCACCCACATTATGTGCACAAAATTACGGAACAACTTTCTAAAATTGGGTTCTATTCCAATTCGGTTCATATTCCCTTGCAAATAGAATTGGCCGAGAAGCTTGGAGCAATTTCTGCTTACGATAACTATAAACTTTTTCTCATAAATTCAGGAGCAGAAGCAGTCGAGAATGCGTTGAAACTTGCTTCGTTCAAAAACGGCAAGAAAAATGTGTTGGCTTTCTCCAAGGCATTTCACGGGCGCACTTCGGCGGCAGTTGAAGCTACTGAAAACCTAGCCATACAAGCACCAATCAATAAAAACGGACATGTTACCTTCCATACATTGAACAAATTGGAAGGTTTGGAAGAACATTTTGTGAAGGGGGAACTTTCTTCGGTAATTATTGAAGGTATTCAAGGGGTTGGCGGGGTGAATGTGCCCAGTACCGAATTTATGAAAACATTGCGGGGTTTGTGCAACAAACACAAGGTTGTACTTATACTCGACGAGATACAGTCGGGATACGGACGAAGCGGCATGTTTTTTGCCCACCAACATTATAATATAAAAGCAGACATTATTACCATGGCCAAGGGTATGGGAAATGGGTTTCCTTTGGGTGGCATATTGATAAGCCCCGAATTTGAGGCTTCTTACGGCCTTTTGGGAACTACTTTCGGAGGTAACCATTTGGCTTGTGCTGCCGCGGTTGCCGTTTTGGATGTGATTAAAGAAGAGGATTTGATTGCTAACGCCAGCCGACTTGGTGAAACTTTTATCAACGAATTGAAAAGTTTGCCTGCTATAGTCGAAGTGCGTGGAAAAGGATTGATGATTGGAATTGAATTTGATTATGCGGTGGAAGCCTTGCGCAAAAATCTTCTGTTCAAACACAAAGTATTTACCGGAAATGCTTCCAATAAAAACACGATACGTCTTTTGCCCACACTGAACATTCAACCTTCGAGTCTTGAGTATTTTTTGGAAGCCTTGAAAAAAGAAATGCAAGTATTGGCGTAAAGTATGAAACCTCACATCACGATTGAATATTGTCCACAGTGTGGCTGGTTAATGCGTGCCGCTTGGATGGCCCAAGAATTTCTTACCACTTTTTCGGAGGAAATAGGCGAGGTTAGTTTGCGCCCCTCGGCAATTGCAGGTTCTTTTCGAATTGAAATTGAGGGGGAGGTGCTTTTCGACAGAAAAGAGAAAGGCGTATTTCCCGAAATAAAATACTTGAAACAAACGCTAAGAGACAAGATTGCGCCAAATAAAAATTTGGGCCACGCCGATGCCAAAAAAGAAGGATAGTCTTTTGCTAAGCTTTTTTTCAAATTGAAATCCTGAACAAACTATTGTTTTTTAAAACTAATACTATACTTTTGCTCCGCTTTACAAGATGTAAATTTTTAAAGCACTCTAACTAACGAAAAAGGAATTTTTACTTGCTAATAGCGCACACATTGAGAATACTATCAGCAAAGGTACTTCTACCTGCTTCTCTTATTTTTGCCATTTCTTTTGTTTCAATTGCTTCCAACGGTCTTGAAGATTCTTCTGGTGTAAAAACATCGGGCAATAGTGCTTTCAAGCAACTGAATGTATTGAAATCGGTAGGTTTGTTGAAGCCCTCTAAATTGTTGCAACTCAAAGCAGATCCCGACGAACAAGAAGACATCAAACCATCGGCAGCTCTACCATCTGTTCCCGTAAGATTTTCTGGCTACATACGTTCTTTTACACAGTACCGCACTATGAGCAAGTACTACAACGACATGTATGGTGGTGCCAATAATATCGCGGTGAACGGCGTGAATCCGATTGGCGGTTTGCAAGACGGCTACCCCGAACCACTTATGATGTTGCAAGCCGACATTGCGCCAAGTGCAAAAACCTCGGT
>JBIKRJ010000064.1:0-10932 GCA_044349205.1 Cytophagales bacterium
TCTTCGATGTGGTGATGATGGATGTACAAATGCCCGACATGGACGGGATTACGGCCACCCAGCATATAAAAGCCTTGCCTTTGATGCGTATACCGCCCATAATTGCCATGACGGCCTATTCCATGAGCGATGACAGGGAAAAGTTTTTGAAATCGGGCATGGACGATTATGTATCAAAGCCCATTAAAGCCGATATATTTTTATTGAAAATAAAAGAGTGGATTGAAAAGCAACAGCCAAACATGAAAAACTTTACAAGTATAGTCCAGGCAAAAAATAAAAAGTCGAATTCAATACAACAAGAGGAAATTGTAGAAGAAGATGCCGTGGTTGACCACCATATACTAGAAAGCCTTCGCAAGCTTGGCGGCGACGATTTGATACAAGAAACCTACACTGAATTGGTGGCAGAATCGCAAGAACAAATACTAAAGTCTTTGAAGGCTTTAGAAAATAAAGACTATGACACCATAAAACGCGAATTGCACACTTTAAAAGGAAATACGGGTACACTTGGTGTATTAAAAATATCTAAATTGGCAGAAGCAATTGAAAAAAGGATAAAGAACGGCGAATTCGAGCATTTGCTCATCCATCTCGAAAATTTGCTATCCCTATGGAAAGAATATAAAAACTATTTCGATACGCACATAAAACACCAACCATAACATGTCACAGAAAAAAGTATTGATAGCGGAAGACAGTTCCGTAATCCAAAATTTGACCAAGAAGATTCTTCAGTTCCAAAACTTCGATATTCACAGCGTGAAAAACGGTAAAGAATTGTTGGATGCCGTACAAAACGAACATTTCGACATTATTCTGCTCGACATCAACATGCCAATAATGGACGGTATAGAAGCCGTAACACTGCTTCGCCAACACGCCGATGACACTAAAAAATCTATCCCAGTTATTGCCATTACAGGCAATGCCGCCAACCATAGTGTAGAATATTTGAAATCGGTTGGTTTTACAGAATACCTGCAAAAACCACTTAATTTCGACCAACTTGTAGAATTGGTGAAGAAATACACCCAGAACTAAAGTACTCTTTTTTCTGATTCAACGATGTTAGTAAAATATACCAAGCATTTCCAAAACAAGCTCGAAGATCTTTTTGCAGAATCGGATTACATGCTTCGGTACGAGAAAGGAAATTTCAAATCGGGTTATTGCGTCATCAAAGAAAAAAAAGTCATTATCGTCAATAAGTATTATCCCCTCGAAGGCAAAATAAATTGCCTGATAGACATTTTGCGTACCGTACAAATTGACATCAACCTCTTTAGCGAAAACAACAAAAAGTTCTATCGCGAGCTCAATCAAACCGAATTGGCCATTTGAAAATCACATTACTCGGTACTGGCACATCACAGGGCGTTCCGGTTATCGGTTGCAATTGCCTTGTGTGCCGTTCTGCCGACTATCGCGATAAAAGGCTGCGCGTTTCGGCACTTTTTGAAATAAAAGACAAAAAAATCGTCATCGACGTTGGACCCGACTTTCGCCAACAAATGTTGCGTGAAAAAGTGCAAAAGATAGATGCTATTTTGTTCACCCATCAGCACAAAGACCATACCGCAGGTCTCGACGACATTCGGCCATTCAACCACCGCCACCGAATGGATATGCCCATTTATGGCAGAAGACATGTACTTGAACAACTGAAGCAAGAATACGCCTACATATTTGAAAATGTGACCTACCCAGGCATACCCAGGGTAATGTTGCACGAAATAAACTATTCTCCTTTCAAAGTAGAAGGCATTGACATAATCCCAATTGAAGTAATGCACCACAAACTTCCCGTATTGGGTTACCGCATTGGCGACATTACCTACATTACAGATGCCAACTACATAGCCGATGCAGAAAAGGAAAAAATATACGGCAGTAAGGTGTTGATATTAAATGCCTTGCACAAAGAAAGGCACATCTCGCATTTCAATTTGGAACAAGCTATAGAGGTGGCCAAAACGCTGAAAGTGGAAAAAACTTACTTCACCCACATAAGCCATCACATGGGCTTGCACACACAGGTAAGCAAGGAACTGCCAAAAGGGATAGCACTAGGTTTCGATGGTTTGGTGTTGGAAATTTAATCCAACCTCACATCACATTTTGGCAATGCCCTACGAATTCGTTCTTTTTCATCTAGCGAAAAATTATTCTTGATAGCGATGAGACTTTTGAGTGAGACCATCTTCTCTATGTTTTGAGGTAGTTTTTGGAGTTTGTTGCCCGAAACAACCAAAAGTTCCAACAAGGGCAGTTGGGTAATTTCTTCGGGTAGGCTCTCCAGTTGGTTGTTGGTTAGAACTAACGAACGGAGATTTTTAAGCTTACTTATTGAGTTACTTAAACTTTGTAGCCCGTTTTCAGCCAATTTCAGATCGCGCAATTGACTTAGATTCGAGATTTGTTCTGGAAATACTTCTAGATTGTTGGCCGAAATCTCCAAGTTACGTAGCGAACGGCATTTTTCAAGTGAATTTGGCAATTTGGTCAATTGATTGCCGTTGGCGTAGAGTGTGGCTAATTTTGCTAATTTGCCTATGGAAGAGGGAAGGGATGTAAGCTGATTATTGTCTACACTCAATATTTTTAACTGCTTCAATTCGCCAATTTCCTCGGGTAAAGACTTAAGTTTGTTTTTGTCGATATTGAATATTTGTAGTTGTTCCAATTGCTGAATATGATTCGAAACAGTGCTGATACTATTTCCTTTCAGCTTGGCAACTTTCAGGGTTTTGATTTGGTAAAACTCATCAGGTAAGAACGCAATATGGTTTTTGATAAAACTCACTTCTTCCAAATGAGGAAATTGGTTGATGCTTTTGGGCACCGAATCCATGTGTTTTTCCTTCAAGTTTATGATTTTAACCCTATCCTTATATTGCAAAGCTTGGTCATATAAGGTATAAGTAATTTCCTCCAACTTGTTAGCCTTTTTCACTAAAGTTTGGGCTTGACATATTGCCATTGAAAAGAGCAAAAAAGAATAATGAAGGAGCATTTTCATTTTTAAATTGTTTGAGCGTTTAAACTATAGAAAAACCTGCCCAGATGGACAGGTTTTTCTGTTGTGTATACTAATAATCTTAATGAACAATCAGCTTGCGAGTTTCCGATTTTTCATTGCTTTCGATTTTGATGAAATATGTACCAGCCAACAAGCTATTAATTGGCATTACATGCTCACCTTTAGACATAAAATTGTCAGCCAATTTCATCAGTTCACGTCCTTCTAAGTTGAATACACCAATTTTAACCCTTGTGGGTGTGTTGATTCGGAACAATACACTAGCTTCGCCATGGCTTGGATTGGGATAGACGTTGAAATCAAAAGCCGAAGTATTGATTGCATCATTCTCCAAACCTGTCACGATACTGAACATTTCTTTGCGAGCAATCACAACGGTACTAGAGCGGTTGAATGCCACATCTTTACCCGCAGCATCTTTCAATGTGGCATTGTTTGAACTCGAAGGCGATTGGATAGACAAAAACATAAACTTGAAGTCGGGTGTGAAAGTCATGCCTGTAGGCTCGGATCCAACTGGAGTTTTCATGAAGAGCTCTACCTTGGGGTTGGTCTGCGTATGGTCTGGACGCACGAGCCATATGTGGTTGCGGCTGCCGTCTTGCAGTACCCACAAGTTGCCTTTGTCGTCAAACGTGAGGTTGTCGTTGCCGCTGCCCCATGCCTCCATGGCTACAGAAGCGCCATGATTGATCTGGTAGCTCTTGCCACCCACAAAGGTGATGAAGTCGCCGACTGTGCTTCCGTTGTCTTTGAAACGATAGGTGCGGTTGTGGCCTTTTGCTGTAAAGTAGATCATCCCGTTTACAGGGTTTATCTCTACGTCTTCGATACCGTTGAAGAAGGTTCCACCCAATGCTGCAGCCGTTGCTTTGGTGTTGTTGCGTTCTGAAACGGTAGTGTTGGGTACTACTACCCACTCGCCAAGCATTGTGGTAGGCTCTCCAGCTGAGAGTGGGGAGTTGAGTTTTAGCACATACAAGGTGCCAGCAGAAAGGTTGGTTTTTTGGTTTGCGACAAATTTGAAGAGGTTGCCGCTGCCGTCATCTTCTCCATAATACGCAGTGACGCTGTCCTGGGCTACTACAACGTTTTCGTGGCTGATGCGCCCCATGGCCCACAGTTTCTCTTGTTTGCCATTGCCGTACTCTTTTACCCTTTTTGTCTTAGGATCTATTTCCACGTTCCAACCAATGTCTTGGTAACCATCGCCGTTGACGTCGCCGGCAGACATGCTTTCTTCGCAGGTAATGACGGTTTCCCATGGAGTAATTCCGCCAGAGCAATTGCTTTCGGTCTTCACCACACCACTAAAATCAACTGCTTGCGAATTGCTCACTACCCAATGGCCCAAATTGTTATTAAAATGCAAGTCGAACATGGATACACCACCAGGACTAGTTTCATGGTTGACAGAGAGTACACCTTTGCGGCTGTTGACCATGTTTTCAGGCACGAAGCCAGTGAAGTCGTTGCTCCCACCTACTTTGCCAACATTGCCAACGTAGCTATCGCCCTCTTGGGCAATGACTTGGAAAGCGTGAGAGGAAGGTATCACCATGGTTTGTCCTTGATTGGATGGCAAAAGGGAAGTAAAGCAGGCTATATGGTCGCTCCCGTCTACACAGCCCATTGCTACTGGGTTAGAAGCCACTATACGTTCTGTCAGTTCCAGGTCGAAGCCAAGGTCCGAGCTATTAGCGTCGGACTGGTGTACCTCCACCGCCAAGAAGTTTTCGCCAGCCTGTAAGTTGCTTTTCGCCACTTTGTATATGGTAAAGGCTGTTTCGTCGCCACCGCCCACAGCTGTTGATGCAAACGTGTTGAACGAGATAGGTCCTGCTGGCATGTTTTGGCGAGCCACTTCCGCGCCGTTTAGGTATACTACAGCACCGTCGTCACACATCAAGCTGAGGTCGAGCGTGTCAGGTAGCGATGCCAGATTGGAAACTGTAAATCGTTTTTTGAAATAAGTCGTGGTGTGTTTGTTTGAGGCGTTGCTACCGAACGACACGAACGTGTTCATCGGGTCGCCGTAGCCCAAAGGAGCCGCCCCCGACTTCCAGGTGCTATCACCGTTGTAAGTAGGCTGTCTCCAATTGCTTCCAAGGTCCTTGCCTTCGTCTTGGTACGACCATTTGCTGCCAGAAAGAATTGGAAATGCTGTGGTCGGGTTTGGCGTGGGTTTTATCACCACGCTTCCCGTCCCCAGATATTCTACCACCAAAAGAGGGGCTTTGGGGGCATCTCCGTCAAACGACTCAGCTTCTCTCGTGCCTACACCTTTTATCATTACGGCCAAGGCATTTCCTGCTTTCCATCCTGGGCGGTTCACGATGGCTTGTATCACTTTTG
Source organism: Cytophagales bacterium (assembly GCA_044349205.1). Taxonomy (GTDB): domain Bacteria; phylum Bacteroidota; class Bacteroidia; order Cytophagales; family UBA9547; genus UBA9547. Next base: position 5,402 of record JBIKRJ010000064.1, read on the forward strand.
CTATGTCGGCAGTACGTTGGTTTTCGCCTGCTTCGCCCACCAAAGGCCAAGGGCCGAAGCTGAATTGTACCGAGTCTGAAGTTCTCGCTCTTTTGCTGATGTTGAAGTTCTCTGCTGGGTTGTAGGTGGAGGCACTGTCCACGTTTTCGCCATACAACACGAGGTTGCTAGGGTCGCTGTTTTTGCCAGTGGCATCTACCGCAAACTGTACATATGCTTTCATGATTTTGGCTCCTTGCGGAATAGCAACGTTGGCAAAACGCATCCCCACTAGTTGAGGATCGCCATTGTTGGCTGTTTCAGATCCCAGTTCCAAGTCGGAGCTTCCCGCATCTAGTGTGCCTACCTTGGACGATGGTGCCAAAAACTCTTCCTGGTCATCATCGGCTTGGCTTATTCGGGTACTTACTTGCACTGGAGCCACGTATTCTACCACCAATAGTGGTGCTTTGGGTGCATCGCCGTCAAACGATTCTGCCTCCCGAGTACCTTTCCCTTTGATCATGAACGCCATAGGATTTCCAGACTTCCAGCCGCTTCTGCCTACAATAGCTTGCACGAGGGTTGCTATATTGCCAGTGCGTTGGTTTGCCCCTGCTTCTCCTACCAAAGGCCAAGGTCCAAAACTAAACGTGACCGAATCGGTCGACTTTTTCCTTTTGCTGATGTTGAAGTTTTCGGCTGGATTGTATGTGACGGCGCTATCTTCATCTTCTGCATAGGCTACAAGGTCGCTTGGGTTGCTGTTTTTGCCGGTTGCATCTACGGCAAACTGGATGTAAGCCCGTGTAACAATGGCACCTTTGGGCAATGCTACGTTTTGAAAACGCACACCTACCAATTGAGGGTCGGCATTGTTGGCGGCTTCCGAGCCCAACTCCAAATCTGAACTGCCCGCATCGAGCAAACCTGCTTGCTTGGTACCCCCAGGTAGAAATTCTTCTTGGTCGTCGTCCGCAGCACTCACCCTCACTGTCAGAGCAGAAGGGAGAATATATTTCACCACTAGCAATGGGGCTTTTGGAGCATCGCCATCGTATGACTCTGCTTCGCGTGTGCCCGATCCTTTTACCATAAACGCCACCGCATTGCCGCTTTTCCAACCACTGCGGCTTATGAGTCCTTGTATAAGTTTTGCGATGTTGCCAGTGCGCTGGTTATTTCCTGCTTCTCCTACTAAAGGCCAAGGGCCAAAACTAAACAAGACAGAATCCTTGCTCTTTTGTCTTTTACTTATGTTGAAGTTCTCTGCGGGGTTGTAGGTAACTGCACTGTCCACGTCTTCTGCAAAGATGACAAGGTTGCTTGGGTTACTGTTCTTGCCAGTAGCATCTACTGCTAGTTGGATGTAAGCCTCCGTGATGTAAGCTCCTTGGGGGATGGTAATGTTCTGAAAACGCATACCTACCAATTGTGGGTCTGCGTTGTTGGCTGCCTCTGAACCAAACTCGAGGTCCGAGCTGCCCGCATCTAGCAAGCCCGCTTGTTTGGTTCCACCTGGGAGAAATTCCTCTTGGTCATCATCGGCCGTAGCCACTCGTACCGTCAAAGTAGTTTGCGCAAGGCTTTGCTGCAAACTCAATAGGCCGAAAGCTAGTGCTCCAAGCCAAATGGTAGATTTACGCATATCGTTCAAGTTTAATTTGATTGCAAATGTAAAAGCCCACTGTAAATCTTTATTTCTCAAAACTTTAAGCATTTATTATTAAAACTGTATGCATTCTCAAGAAATGTTATGATACAATAAAGAATTGGTTACTATTACTGCTATTCTCTGTACCAAACAGTCATTTACCAAACTTTACCATCTTAATATCTAAGAACGGGAAATCTATTTCTCTGCCATTAAAATTTCACTGATTTCGAATTTATAAATTCGAAATCACTTCTTTAATTGAGGTTCCCTTCTCAGAAAGATTACAGTAGCTGCAAAAACGGCCCAAGGTTCAAAAGTAAACTATTGCTAACCCAGCTAGTAATTAAAATTGAGAATTAGACAATTAACTCTTTAAAAAATCGCATTTCAATTTGGAGCAAGCAATAGAAGTGGCCAAAACGCTGAAAGTGGAAAAGACCTACCTCACTCATATTAGCCATCACATGGGCTTGCATGCACAAGTAAGCAAGGAATTGCCAAAAGGGATAGAACTAGGTTTCGATGGTCTATCTTTAGAAGTGTAAAGTTCTTAGTTCGTACCATGCCCATTCGCTGAGCTTGTAGAAAGAGCTTTTAACATGCACCGAAAATAGATTAAGTATTTTTCAAGTAAATACCGGTTAAATATAGCCACTTACTTTGTACACTACATAGCCCATCAGTTCGTGCAAAATGATGTACCACTTGCAAGGAGCCAACACGCCAGGAAAAAAATAATCTGGCGATATAATGGCCCCCTTGGCTTGCGAGTCGACGGGAAAGGCCTTTACTTTCAAGCCCACTTTTTCATAACAAGCCACGGCGCGGGGCATGTGCCATGCCGAAGTAACCAATAAAAACTTGGCCCCTGGTGCAAAATATTTTTCGGCCAAAATAGCAGTGTTGGTGGCATTTTCACGGGTATTCCGCGATTTGTCTTCGTACAAAATGTCTTCCTCTTTTACCCCACACAACAACAATACCTTTTTTAAATATTCCGCTTCGGGTATTTTCTTCCCGAATATATCTCCACTGCCACCGCTTAATATAATTTTTTTTGCTTTTCCCAACTTGTACAATTGCATGGCGTGCATAAGCCTATCCGACGACCCAGCAAAATGTGTCCTATCGTCGGGAAGTTTGCCAGAAGATGCCATTCCTCCCAACACTATGGCCGCATCGTAGCCCTCTTCCACGTCTTTGTACCATACCAATGGCGACTCCCACCACAAAAGCAAAGGATTTAAAATAATTTCGGTGGTGTACACATATAGAATGCAAATAGAGGAAATAAGAAGAACACGTTTTTTTTTGGGCGAAACAAACAAAGAAGCCAACAAAGTGCCGTGAAGCCAATAAAAAGGCACTAAAAGGAAATGAAGTATTTTGGATAAAATAAAAAACACTATTCGGTATTGTTGATGAGTATGCGTGGAAGCAAATCAGAATGATGCTGTTTCAAATACTGAATAAGGTCTTCCCGAATGAGGGCACGCAGTTCGAAAGCCTTGTCGGGGTCAGAGGCACTCATGGTGGCGCGCACCTGCATGGTTTTTTCGCTAAAATCGGAGATAATCATTTTGCAGGTATTGCCATCCCACAGGGGCAAAGCTTGTACTTTCTTGATAAAAAACTCACGCATCTCGTCTATTGGAATACGGTAGTCCAAGTGCATGAAAATAGAAACAGTGATTTCGGAAGAATTGCGTGTCCAGTTTTCGAAGGGCTTGTCGGTAAAATAGGTAATGGGAAGTATCATTCGGCGTTGGTCCCACAATTTCACCACCACACTCGTCAGATTGATTTCCTCTACCCTACCATATTCTTTTTCCACATACACAAAATCGTCTATTTTCAACGAATGATTAAACGCTATTTCCACTCCTGCCAACAAGTTGGAAATAGATTTTTGGGCAGCAAAACCCAATATCACGCCCATGATACCCGCCGAAGCCAATATAGAAGTGCCCAACTCGCGCACCTTGCTGAAACTCATCAAGACCAGCGAAACAGCAATGATGACGATGAAAATGAGTAAGATTTTTTTGATAAAAGACACCTGCGATTTGATGCGTTTGGTCTCGCTTGGGTCGCGCGACGATTTTTCGAAACGCATGTACAAAAGGTCTTCCAACACATTGGTAACGGCTACGACAATACTGGAAATGGTAATAATAAAGGCAATGCGTATGCAGTGGTTTATTTCTTCGATATACATTATGTTTTCATCTCCATGTATTAAGATGTTGAAAATGAGTATTGGGAAGAATAAATTCAAAGAAATCCTCATGCGTTTTCTCACGCTCGAGGCCAATTCAGGGTACTTTGTTTTCAGCACTTTGTACCCCAACCACAAGAAAGTGTGGCGTGCCAGTGTGGCCAAAAGAACCCCCACAAGCAAAAAGAAGGCTATTAGAGCCAATGGGTGCAATGTGTACAGAAAGTCGATGGACATTTATAGATATTTTGAAAAATAACTAGGGTCTATTTCGCTGGGTTTGGGTGCGTTGTTGTCAAGCACAAGACCATTTTTACCTATCAAGATGTAACGCGGTATTTGGTCTAAATCGTAGTTTTCGGCAACATTGCCTGCATCGCCCTTGCTGCTCCACAACTCAACGGCATTCAGTTTGTTTCTTGCTACAGATTCGCGCCATTTTTGCTCATCATCGTCTATCGAAACATGAACAAACACAATGGAACTATCACCTGCCAAAGCTTTTTGCAAGTTGCGCTGTGGCACTACCTGTTTGATGCAATCGCCACACCAACTGGCCCAAAACTTGAGGTAAATGAGTTTGCCCTTGTATGACGAAAGCGCCACATCTCGTCCTTCCAAATTTTTCAATACAAAATCTAGTGCAGGTTTTTGTATATGAGGTTTGCCCGAAAATGTGTTGGACTTGGGCTGAAACTGCACACTGGCAATCCAACCCAATACAATGACGGCGAGAACCGCCACAAGTACAAATTTGATGGTTCTTGACACGATTTACAGACCTATTATGTCTTGCAATTTCGCCTGAATCTCATCCAAAAGCCTGGTTTTGTTGTCTAAACGCTTGTTTTGGAAGACGATTTTCTTTTTCAGCATCAGCTCCTCTTGGCTATCCTGCCCTGCAGTAGTTACTTTTGCCAAACTTGCCTGAAAGCTTTCAATCTCCATTTTTTCTCTTCTGATAAACTCCTTCATCAGGTTGGTTTTTATTTCAAGCTGTTCGCGCGTACTTCTGAGTTCGATACCCGGATGCTTTCTTTTCATCGTGTTTTCCAGATACGAAACTTCGAAATACTTGTCGACTGCCGCCGTGAACCTGTGCAAGATGTCTATTTTTTGCGGTGGCAGTTTACCCAACTTGCGCCAACGCTCTTGTATCTCTTTTATTTTGTCGGGGTTGGCAAAATCTTTTGCCTCGATTATTTTCTCTATTTCAATTGCCAAAGACTCCCATTTGGCATAATTCTCTTCTGTTGTTTTGGTGGACTTGAAAGCTTTTACAATTTCTTTGACCAGTTTTTTGTACTCTTTTATAATAGGGTGAAGGGTGCTTTTTGGAACATTTCCAACCTCTTTCCAAGCGGCTTGTATGGGCTTCAGTTCGGCTGGATGTCCCCTACGGACGTGTATTTCCTTCACTTTTTCGAGCAATTCCTTGTACGCTTCAAAACGCTTGGTGTACAAAAGCTGTATTTGCTCGTAAAAACTCTTCTTTCTGTCGTAAAAATCGGAAAAAACGGCACGAAATGCCGTCTCCAAGCCCTCTTCTAATTCTTTCTCGGCTTTTCCAGTTTTAATCCATTTTGCGTTTAATTCGCTCAATAGTTTGGTCGACTCTTTCCAGTCAGGATTGGAAGCAGCGGTTTGAGCCTCTTCTATCAAAGTTTCTTTTATCTG
>JBIKRJ010000258.1:0-2905 GCA_044349205.1 Cytophagales bacterium
CTTTTTTGGAGTTGATGAAAATGTCGCTGAGGTAGTTGGGGTTGTGATGATATGTTTTAATGTGGGTTACCGCTTCTTTGTTGCGCATCCACCATTTAATCTTTACCTCTTTTTCTGAAAGAATCTTTACGATTGCGGTAGCCCAACTTCCTGCCCCTAGTACAGCTATGTTGGTTTTTGTCAAAACAGGAGTATACATCTTCATTCTAAGTCAAAACCAACCTAAAGAAAAATATTTCTTCATTCCAAAAAGGAAATAGCGGTCGGTCAATAATAAATGCTCAGGTACTGTCGAAACCTGATTCGCTAAATAACAAAATAACTACGACTATGCGAAATAAGACGTAGAAGAATACCTACCACCGAACAAATGAGACGACAAATGATATGTTATTACATGTATTTGTGCTAAATTGGAACTTCATTTGCAAATAAGAATGTTATGAGCAACGAGGTGTATCCCCCAGAAAAACTTGAACAAATTGAAGCCAAGACTAGAAAACTTGTGGAAGCCTATAAGTCTTTGAATTCAAAGCTTAAGACGGCTTATACTGAAAACTACAACCTTAAAATGACCCTCGAGAGAAAAAATGAAGAGCTTTTAAATTTCAGAAATCAGGACAAAATTGCTAAGATTGTATCTTCAATCTCGACCGACGAAAAATCGTCAACCGAGTTGAAAATAAAAATTAACGAATACATCAAGGAAATTGACAAATGTATTGCGTATTTGAGTGAGGAAATATAAATAAATGGTGGCCTTTCGATGGAACATCTCTCTATAAAAGTAAAAATAGCCGACAGGGAATACCCGCTGAAGGTGAAACAACAAGAGGAAGAACGCATCAGATTGGCAGCCAAATTGTTAAATGAGAAGGTAAAACAATTTAGAGAACAGTTCGGAAAAGATGACAAAATAGATTTACTGGCCATGACTGCCTTCGACTTAATGGTCGAAAAACTTCGTCGTGAAGAATCAATCGCCCTCTCCAACGAACATATCGACACAAGACTAGATTATTTAGAAGACCTAATCAACAACACTCTCAGCGAATAGCATTTTTTGTCGGTTTCTTTGAGTTTACACTTTTAAACTTAAAGAAAATGGAGACTATCATTATTGCATTCATAGCCACAGCGGCTGGTTTTGGAATAGGCCTATTTATTACCAAAACATTACAAACCCAAAAAGCAAAAGACAAAGAGAAAGAACTGGAAGAAAAAGCCAAACTCTTGGTCAAAGAAGCTGAAATTCAGGCCGAAAAAGTCAAAAACGAACGCATATTAGAGTCTAAAGAAAAATACTTGCGCTTAAAGGCCGAGTTTGAAGACGATGTAAATAAGCGCAAACAAGCCATGGCGCAAGGCGAAAACCGTATCAAACAGCGCGAACAACAATTGGCCAAACAAATAGAAGACAACGCCCGCAAAGAGGCCGATTTGGACAATGCGAGAAAAAATCTGAGCTCCCAACAAGAAATCATCAACAAGCGAAAAGAAGAAATTGAAAGACTGAAAAACAACCACATAGAAAGTCTTGAAAAAATTTCAAACCTAAAGGCAGAAGAAGCAAAAGATCAACTAGTCGAACTGCTTAAAAATGAAGCCCAAACTAAGGCGTCTTCTTTCATCAAAGACATGATGGAGGAAGCTAAACTTACTGCGACCAAAGAATCGAAAAAAATACTTTTACAAACTATTCAACGTACCGCTTCCGAAGTTGCCATTGAAAACTGTGTATCCGTTTTCAATATCGAAAGTGACGACATCAAAGGTAAAATCATCGGAAGAGAAGGCCGTAACATCAGAGCGCTAGAAGCCGCCACTGGCGTGGAAGTGATAGTGGACGATACTCCCGAAACCATTATCATTTCTGGATTCGACCCCGTCAGAAGGGAAATTGCGCGTCTTTCTCTACATCGACTTGTGCAAGATGGCCGTATACATCCTGCCCGCATAGAGGAAGTAGTGGCTAAAACCACCAAAAACATTGAAGACGAAGTAGTTGAAATAGGGGAAAAAACGTGCATAGATTTGGGCATTCACGGCCTTCATCCTGAACTTATCAAAATGGTGGGCCGTATGCGTTTCCGTTCTTCTTACGGTCAAAATCTTTTGCAGCACTCTAGAGAAGTTGCGAAACTTTGCTCTACACTTGCCGCCGAACTTGGTTTAAATGCCAAAATGGCGAAAAGGGCTGGTTTGTTGCACGATATTGGCAAAGTGTATCCTGAAGAAATTGAAAAACCTCACGCCATTGTAGGGATGGAATTGGCTTTGAAATACAAGGAACATCCCGAAATATGCAATGCCATAGGTGCTCACCACGACGAAATTGAAATGACTTCCATTATTTCTCCCATTATCCAAATATGCGATTCTGTCTCGGGTTCTAGACCAGGTGCTCGTCGCGAAGTGATGGAAGCTTACATGAAACGATTGCACGAACTCGAAGATTTGGCGTTGAATTTTGAAGGAGTCAACAAATGCTATGCCATACAAGCAGGTCGAGAGTTGCGCGTGTTGGTCGACTCTGAAAAAGTTGACGATAAAATAGCCGATCAGCTTTCTTATGACATTGCACAAAAGATTGAAAAAGACATGCAGTATCCTGGTCAAATAAAAGTGACTGTTATCAGAGAGATGCGTGCTGTAAGCTACGCCAAGTAACATACTTAGTCCTTCCGTTTTTAGAATTCCTAAGAACCTTTGGATTCGTTTAAAATAGCATGGGCATTCAGTGCAGCTTCTTGCTCAGCTTTTTTCTTGGAGTTTCCCTTTCCAGTGGCTACTGGATCTGATTCTACCCACACTTCCACGGTGAATACTTTTTGATGACCGCTACCTTCCTCAGCTATCTTGTGAAATGAAATAGTTTTGCTGTGTTTGTTTGCCCATTCAAGCA
>JBIKRJ010000065.1:0-10895 GCA_044349205.1 Cytophagales bacterium
TATTGAGAGCTGCAACGGCAATAATGACGATGAATGTGATAAACACAAATGACTTTTCTACTTTAATTGCTTTAAGTAGTGTGGCGTGTTGCTCGTCTTGGTTCAAAACTACAAATTTATCACCCAGGATTTCTTGTGCTTTCTCTTTCAATGAAGCCATATCAGCATTTTCGCGCCCTTTTATCTCCATATAACTTCGTTTGTTTCCATAGTCCATCAGCGCAATAGCTTCAGCTATAGGAAGAAAGACATAGTTGTCGTCGAATTGTTTTTCGACCGCAAAAACTCCTTTTGGCAGCACAATTAAACGATTGAATGCTTTTTCAGGGTCAATAATTTGTTTTTGCTGAAGTTTGGGATACCAAAATTGAAGCGGAATGAACTCGTTTTTTAAGTTCACGTTCAAAAAAAACTGCACTCCTCGTCCCAAAACCGCAAAAGGAATCGTATCTTTTTTTATTTCTAGTTTACCTTCTACCAAAATACTATCCAATTGGTTTTCAGTAAAATAATTGTCGGGAACCCCTTTGAATTTTACTACTAGCTGACTGTTTTCGTACTTGATAAGCGCATTGTCTTCCAGAATGGGGTGTACGGCTTTTATATCTTCAATACTTCTAAGCCTACCAATCAAGTCGTTATCTAGGTAAAAAGACTTTCCTTTGATGGGCATAACTTTCAAATCGGGATCGAAAGAGCGAAACACGTTTCGCAACAAATCTTCCAAGCCATTGAAAACAGATAATATGACCACTAATGCCATGGTAGCTGTTGCAACTCCTAAAACTGAAATTAGGGTGATAATATGTATGAAATTCTTTTTCTCTTTCGAGAATAAATACCGTTTGGCTATGAAAAATTCAGTATTCAATTCGTTCTTCGATTAGGGGAAATGTTACCATTCCTCTTTTGGTTTGGGTGGGGCAGCTGTTTTTCGTGCAACATATTTCATGGCGTCCCTCAAGCTTATTATATACTGATTTATTTTGTCTGTTGCCTGCATTTTATTTTTTGACCATTGTTTAGACCATCCAGGCGCTTTGTTGTCTTCAATGGCTTTGGTGCTTCTTTCAGGAATATATTTCAAAAGATCTTGTCGGTCTTGCTTATATTTTCGGTACAAAAAATTGGAAAAAGTGTAACGGTACTTACCATCTTTTACATCAATACTTACATCGTGCGTGAAAACTCCGTTAGGTTTCGAGAGTACTCCTTTTTCGCTAAATACATCAAAACTGTTTTTGGCCATTATTTTTCCTTCCAAAATGTTTTCTTCCACCAATGTAAAGGACTGGCTACCTATCCATTTAGATGCTTTTTGATATAACTCGAACCGGTTGGTGCTGTCCACTTTCACAATATCGGTGTACACCACTTTTGTGGTACTGTCGGCGGTGGTTTTTTTATTTTGAGCCAACAGGTTGGCCATCAATAAAAAAGAAGAGAAAAAAAGAATTTGACGCATATTGTAACTGCTAGCAATTTAAACTTTTCGAATGAAAAACCCCGAACTGTAGGCCCGGGGTTTTGTTTGCAAAATGAAGATTGAAAGCTTATTTCACAGTGTCCATATACTGAATTAAATCAACAAGCTTGTTGCTATATCCCCATTCGTTGTCGTACCAAGAAACAATTTTCACAAAATTGTCATTCAATGAAATACTTGCTTTGGCATCGTACACCGATGTTCTGGCATCTCCCAAGAAGTCGGTAGAAACTACCTCGTCTTCGGTATATCCAAGAATGCCTTTCATATCGCCTTCAGAGGCTTCTTTAATGGCTTTGTCAATTTCGGCTTTGGAAGCTGGAACTATCAAACGAGCAGTCAAATCTACCACCGATACGTTTGGAGTAGGAACTCGGAACGACATGCCAGTCAATTTGCCTTTCAAAGAAGGAATAACCAAACCTACCGCTTTGGCAGCACCAGTTGAAGAAGGGATAATGTTCTGGGCAGCACCTCTACCACCGCGCCAATCTTTAGCAGAAGGGCCATCGACAGTTTTTTGAGTGGCTGTGGTAGCGTGTACAGTGGTCATCAAACCTTCGGCAATGCCAAATTTGTCATGCAATACTTTGGCAATAGGAGCCAAACAGTTAGTCGTGCAAGAAGCGTTCGAGACTATAGTTTGGTCTTTGGTATAAGATTTATTGTTCACACCCATTACAAATGTTGGGGTATCGTCTTTAGCAGGAGCAGAAAGTACTACACGTTTTGCACCAGCAGCTATGTGTTTTTGGGCGGTATCTTGAGTCAAGAACAAACCAGTCGATTCCACCACGTATTCAGCACCCACCTCGTTCCATTTCAAATTTGCAGGGTCTTTTTCAGCAGTCACGCGAATGCTATGGCCATTTACAACCAATTTGCCGTCTTTTACTTCAATACTGCCATTGAAAATTCCGTGAGTAGAATCGTATTTTAGCATGTAAGCCATGTAATCTACATCAATAAGGTCGTTGATGCCTACAATTTCTATTTGTGGGTTTGTAATAGCAGCGCGAAAAACTAAGCGGCCGATACGACCAAAACCGTTGATTCCAATTTTAATTTTTGACATAATAGGTAGATTATGATGAATAACTTTTTACAGCCAACAAACTTACATTTCTTTGGGAAATAAACCAAACCTGAAACATGTTCCAAAGTATTGATTTGGTAATAAGAAGTTTAGCGGAAAATATTGACTAAAAGAAAAAACTAATTTTTCTGCATTTGCTGAAATAGTCCTTCCAGAAAAGCATGTTCTATGTACAAATTTTTTGCCTTGGCTGTTTTTTCTTTGATGTGCTGCTTTCGGTTTTCAGTTACTGGGTGAGTACTGAAAAATTCAGGAATGTTCAAGTTGTCATTATGCCCTTTTTCCAAGTTGTTGAAAAGAGACAAGATTCCTTCTGGTTTTATTTTGTTGTGCTGCATGCAAGCCAAACTAGCCTCGTCGGCCTCGGTTTCCAAAGCTCTCGAATAGGAGAGTTGGTTTAGTTGATGGGCATTGTCTAGCAATGTGGCAGATACTCCACTGAAATCGCCCAAGAAAACCGAGATAAGAAGGTAGCCCGACAAGCCTCTAAATATGTTTTTGGTGGTGTGTCGAAGTTTTACATGGCCTACTTCGTGGCCTAGCAATCCGCACAATTCTTCATACTGCCGCATGTCGTTTAAAAGCTTGGAGTAAATAACAATATGCCCACCAGGCAGTGCAAAAGCATTTTTTATTTCCGATTCCACCACTGTTACCTGCAGTGGATATTCTGTTTGGAAATCTATTTCTTTGATGAAAAGATTGGCAAGTTTTGTGCGCGCGCTGTCAATTTTTTCCTCTTTCATCAGGTTTTCATACAGTTCTTCACCCATTTTTACTTCATATTCCATGGGCACAAAACGAACCGCTTGTTCGGATAGCCAAGGCAAAGCATACATATAAAGGAACAACAGTGCGCCCAAAGCGAAAAGTATGATGGTGGTCAAGGTTATCCAACCGCTGTGTGTCAACTTGTGGACGAGTCTTGTTAAACCCGATTTGGGCGGTTTGAAATTTTCAGCAAAAAGGGTTGATTTTACTTCCAATGTTTGGCTTGGGAAGTCGCCATACCGAATTTGAACCAAGTCTATCGACAATTTTTGATAGTCTTTTAACTTGCTGTTTTCCCAGGTTTGTGTTGGGTGGTTTTTCTCTGTTTCCTTAGGGTGAATGACCAATTTATCCGAATATAAAATAACTGCAACGGGTATCGGGTTAGAAGATTTTCCATCGTACAATTGGCCTTCAAAAATGTTTGAATGTAGATTCATTATACCCAGCCAATGTCTAATATTCCCATCAAATCTTCTCCTGTCGCATTTTTATATTCCTCTTCAGTTTGATGGATATTTTCTAGATCTAGTTCGCCCAATAGTTCTATGTGTTCGAAAATGTAATGCAATGTGCGTACTGTAGTCCAGGGCACAGCAATGCCTAAAGTGCATATGATGATGACCAAATTTGTGATTTGAAGCCAGCAAAAACCACTTCCACTAGAAGTCGATTTCAGGAAGATGTTTTTATCGTGTTGGATAAGTGAAATTTTGTCTATGTAATAGTTTAGCAAATTTCTGTTCCACCAAAACCAATAAAGACCAAAAGTGAAAATGGTGAGCACAATTCCTTTAAGGTTTATTATAAAATAATCTAGGCCTTTGCCTTTATATTTGATTTGTATACTACCAAATCGAACATTTCCAAGCACATAATTTCGGACTTCCATGGCATACCATGCACTGTAAATACCAAGTGTGACCACCGTGAGCAATGCACCTTTTACTGAAATATTCATCAGTATTTTCAAATCGCCACGGTAGCCAAAATGTATTCCCCTCCAACTTATTCTACTTGTTCTGTACCGCATGCTTGCATGTATCACAAAAGGAACAAATAGCATGAAAACCATGAAGGATAGAAATGAGCTAAGCAAAATAGAATAGCTAGAAAGGTATAACAAACCCGATTCGATAACAGCCAGTATCAACAAACCGACCGCCAATCCTTTGAAGAGTTCCCAGCCTGTACCACTAAATGAAAATCGGTTGCCTGCAAATTCGGTTTCATGTAAAGTGAATCGAAAATAAGCCGCTCTTGCCCAAGGATAATAAAGTCCAAAACTGAAAACTGTGAGCAAAATATTAACAATCTGAAGCGCAAATAGTCGTATTCCAGAGCCGTGAAAAACAAGTTTTTGGGCAGCTGTTTGCATATTATGATTGGGCCATTGCTTTGGCTACTTCCTCTTGAAAAATAGTGACAAATTCAGCGGATGTCATACTGCCTTTGTCACCTTCAAATTTTTTACGAACGGTGATATTGTTTTCCATTTGTTCTTTTTCGCCAATGATAAGCATGTAAGGTACTTTTGCTACCTCTGCATCACGAATCTTGCGCCCTATTTTTTCATCTCTTTCGTCAACCGATCCTCTGATATCATACTCATCGAGCTTCGTTTTCAATTCATGGGCATAGCTGTGGAATTTTTCGGAAATAGGGAGGATGATGTACTGTTCGGGTGCAAGCCACAATGGGAAATTGCCGGCGCAATGTTCAATAAGCACGGCCGTAAACCTTTCCAACGAGCCAAACGGTGCGCGGTGAATCATAACGGGACGATGTTTCTGATTGTCGGAGCCTATGTATTCAAGCTGGAACTTTTCTGGCAAATTATAGTCAACTTGAATGGTGCCCAACTGCCATTTTCGTCCTATAGCATCTTTCACCATAAAGTCTAGTTTTGGACCGTAAAAAGCTGCTTCTCCTAGTTCGGTGACAGTTTTTAACCCTTTTTCAGCAGCCGCCTCTACAATAGCATTTTCTGCCAAAGCCCACGCTTCGTCCGACCCTATGTATTTGGTTTTGTTGGCAGGGTCACGTAGTGAAACTTGAGCCGTATAATCTTCAAAACCAAGAGATTTGAAAACAAAAAGTACCAAATCGATTACTTTCTTGAATTCGTCTTTTACTTGGTCGTGACGACAAAAAATATGGGCATCGTCTTGGGTAAATCCCCTTACGCGCGTTAGGCCATGAAGTTCTCCACTTTGTTCGTATCGGTACACTGTTCCAAACTCTGCGAACCGAAGTGGCAATTCTTTGTACGACCGCGGACGAAATTTGTATATCTCACAGTGATGAGGACAGTTCATCGGTTTCAGGAAGAACTGTTCATCTTCTGGAGTGTCTATGGCTTGGAACGAATCTTTGCCATATTTTTCGTAGTGGCCAGAAGTAACGTACAACTTCTTGTTTCCAATATGCGGCGTGGCCACTTGTTCATAACCCGCTTTTTCTTGCGCTTTTTTTAGAAAGTTCATTAATCTCTCACGCAAAATTGTCCCTTTGGGTAGCCACAATGGAAGCCCTTTTCCTACGTTTTCTGAAAAAGTGAACAATTCCATTTCTTGTCCCAGTTTGCGGTGGTCGCGTTTTTTTGCTTCTTCCAACATGCGCAAATGTTCGTCCAATTCGGATTGTTTGGGAAAAGTGACGCCATAAATACGAGTAAGCATTTTTCTATCAATGTCGCCACGCCAATAAGCGCCCGCTACATTTAGAATTTTTACCGCTTTTATAAATCCGGTATTGGGTATGTGTGGGCCGCGACACAAGTCGGTAAATTGGCCTTGGGTGTAAAAAGTAATAGAACCATCAGTCAATCCATCAATCAATTCGAGTTTGTATTCGTCACCTTTTGTTGTAAAATAATCGATGGCTTCGCTTTTGCTCACTTCTTTTCGCTGGTATTCACTTTTGTTGCGAGCCAATTCCAACATTTTGTCTTCCAACTTTTTGAAGTCGTCTTGCGAAAAAGATTGTTCGCCAAAATCGACATCATAGTAAAAGCCCGATTCTATTGCTGGGCCAATTCCTAGTTTTACTCCTGGGAAAAGAGCTTCCAGTGACTCGGCGAGCAAGTGAGCAGATGAGTGCCAAAAAGTTGATTTTCCATCCGTATCATTCCAAGTGAGCAATTGCAAATTGGCATCTTCGTTTATGGCAAGCGTGGCATCTTGGACTTTGCCGTTTAATTTTGCGGCTAGTACATTGCGCATCAAACCTTCACTTATACTACGCGCGATTTCTAAGCTCGAGATTCCTTTTTCGTATTCCCGAATAGAACCGTCGGGGAGAGTAATTTTTATCATTTTAATCAAAAGAACCGCAAATTAACAGATTTTATCACAAGTCGCACGTTTGTTGATTGAGGAAGAGTGCAACAAGCTTGTGTTATTTATTACGTGGGAAAGTAACTTTATGGACAGGTTATTAGGGTGCTGGACAAAGTGCCTGTTGTGCCTATCGTAACTCTGTAGCATTGTCCTAGTGAGTTTTTCATGATGATGCCCTTTGTAGCATCCTCTATGTAAACGTCTCCAGAGGCAATGTGAAGCAAGGATTTGGGCGAAGTAGTGCCTATGCCAATGTTGCCAGAATTAGAAATTATCATTCGAGTCAATACTTTTGATCCATCTGTTCCTACAGCAAGTTCAATATTTGCTGTATTTTTATTACCAGCATCTATTCTAATTCCATTTTTGGATACTGATGATAGAACTAATCTGCCTGATAGATATTGTAATTTAGTTGGGTAATAATTACTGCTTACCATTTGTAGAAAACCTCTATCCTGAACGGAATTTTCGTTCACTTGTAAACCAATACCACAAATTCCATCTTGAGCAGTACTTTTATTATACAATTCAATAGGGTTTCTGTCAAAACCTGAAAAAATTCCTTCGATGTTGAGAGGTACAAATGGTGTCGAAGTACCTATTCCGACCTTTCCATCAATATAACTGATACCTCCACTCACATTTGTCCATTGACTATTTTCAAAACTTGAAAAATCTCTTGTAAATACGTTTCCGCTTGTATCAGTTACCAACACTTTTTCAAGGTTGTTGTCTGTGTTCAATCCTTGAAATCGTAAAGTGCCGTTGGTGTGAAATTGCGCCGAAGGGGAACTCACCCCAATGCCCACATTGGTAATGAGGGAATCCAAAATGCAGTTATTCCCCACTTTTGACCATGATTCGTAAGGGTTTGGGAGTAAAGGCGATAAATCAACGCTGTTACCCTGCGAGATAGAAAGATTTTTGCCATTAAGAGTCAATGTCTGACTTTCATTGGAAACAGTTGCGGCATTCAGAGAATAGGGCACACTCAACAACTGTGTGGTATTGCTAAGTGTAAAGTTGTTCCCCCCTGTTGGATCAATTTCAATTTTTAAAAATTTATTTCCCGTACTCCATCTGATGGCCGAGAAATTGCCAGTAGAAATGCTTCCACTACCTATGCCCAAGCTGAATAAGCCAAAAGCATTTGTGTTTATATTGTGCATCTCACTGTAAAGGGGTATCCCAGTGGAACTTTCCTCTAAGATGCTGGCTTTGAGCATGATGTTTTGGTTACTGAGTGCATTGCCAGCGTTGTCCCTTGCGAGCCCTTGGTAGTTGAAAGTTTGCGGAACTTGTGCATGTGCGGTAAGACATACATACAAATAGAAAGTGATAAAAATAAAAGATTTCATTTTAAAAAATGATTAATAGTGGCTTTCAACACCACTTTTCAACTAATTTATTTTATGGTTGATTGATTTAAGATAGTTTTTTCTAAAAAGTAAATCTCAAATTTGAATTGGTAATACATCCTAATGTCAATGAATAAATTACAATACGTTTCTTGATTAAAAAAGATGTCTATTCTCTGAATTTTTTTCTTTCCATTTGGGTATTTGTTTTCTTTGTGTAACACTAATTAGGTCACTTTGAGGATTTTCATCTTTTTGTGCTTTTTCATTTTCTTATCAAAAGGCTGGGCTCAACTGCTTCCCGAGAGGCTTGTTTCGGTTTCTGGTGGAATGGTTAAGGATGCAAATGTTCAAATAGACTACACCATCGGGGAATTGGCCAACACAACTTTTACCAGTGCGGCTGGGTATATTCATGAGGGTTTGTTGCAATGGTATGCTCCAAAACAAATAAAGTCAGTCGACCAACCCAATGTTTTTGTAACAGACTCAACCTTAAAAGTCTTTGAATTGGTGACGCCGAATGGAGACGATAAGAACGATTTTTTCTTTGTAAATGGAATTCAAAAATATCCCGAAAATGAATTGATGATTGTAAATAAATGGGGTGATGTGGTCTACAAAACCACACATTATAATAATACTTGGAATGGAAACGATTTACCCGCAGGCTCTTATTTCTATTTACTCAAAATTTCAAAAGAGGGAAAAGTTTTTTCGGGTGGGTTTACACTAGCACGATGAGGGCATATGTTTTCCTTTTCCTTTTTAGTTTGTCGACTGTGTCTTTTGCGCAGCAAGATCCTTTGTTGTCACAGTACATGCACCTACCAACGCTTTTCAATCCGGCAGCGGTCGGAGCCCAAGAGAAAATTCAGTTTGGAGCATTGGTGCGCAGGCAATGGACACAAGTCCGAAATGCTCCTGGCTTCAACGGCATTTCTGCCGATATGCCCTTCAATTATTCAAGAATGGGTGTAGGAATAAACATCTTGCAAGAAAGTATAGTGGCCGATAACAAGCTATCTGTTCAGGCCCTGTATGCTTACAAGATTAACTTGTCGACTGGTAAATTGGCATTTGGTATGAATATAGGGATTGTCAATTACCGATTCGATGCTTCAAAAATTGCCATAAAGGACGAGGATGATCATTTAATAGGCAATGGGTTTCTAAATTCTACCCAACCTGACCTAGGTTTTGGATTTTTCTATACTTCTCAACTTTGGGATGCAGGATTGTCTGTCAGCCATCTTTTCAAACATAAGCTAGGCTATTTCAACGAATTGCTTTCCCATGCCACCATCGATAGGCAAGTGTTTGGCTATGTTAAACTAAAATTCAAAATGCATGAAAATTGGGAGTTATGGCCATCGGTCATGATGCGTTCTGCCCGCACGCCGAACCTATCGCAGGCAGAAATAAATGGCACCTTTTTATACAGAGAGGAATTGTGGATGGGAGTTGGGTATCGCACACGCCAAGCAGTCTTATTTCAAGCTGGATTGAAATTGGGCAGAATTAACAAAAGTTTGCAAGACATACGTATAGGTTATAATTACGACCTGACTTTTGCCGAGGCAACAAACTTTTTTGGTCCCACGCATGAGATTGTTTTCCGTGCCCTTTTTGATATGCCAAAAAATAGAGAAACTATTTATAAAAAACCTAAAGCCATTTCTCCCTTCGATTTGTAAAATTAGTGCTGTTAACTTTTTTTGGTGGAAACAGAAGATGGTTTTAATAGATGTTGTATCAAGAATAATATTCACCTCAGAATCATGAAGATTTTTTCTTTCTTGCTCTTTTTCCCATTGTTGACATTCTCTCAAGGACAGTATCACCGTGTGAAATCGGTTGCAGATGCCTTTTTTCAAATACGGCATTACAGTTCCGCTATTCCCTATTACAAAAAATGCTTGCAAATAGCAGGTGACCGAGATAGTGTGGTGTACAAATTGGCTTTGTGTTACCAACACACACACAGAACCAAAGAAGCTTTGAAATCATATCAATATCTTCTTCAGCAATATCCTGAACAAGACACGATTCATCACTTACTAGGAGAAATGTGGCGAAGGAACGGTCGATATCAAGATGCCAAAAAACATTTCATGCAGTATCTTCCCAAGTCGAAAAGTCCTCATATTGTTTATTCCCTGATGGCTGCTTGCGATTCGGCTGTATCTTGGAAAAGGCAGCCCCAAAAATGGAAGGTGGAAAATCTTTATCGCTTAAATTCTTCTTTTTCAGAGATTTCTGTAGCAAGTTTTCGAAATCAAGCCATTTTTTCATCGAATAGAGAGCAGGTGGTCATCCGAAAAAAAGAAGGGTTCTATGGCGCTCCTTCGTATGATTTTTATTTCTCTGAAAAAGGTTCAGATTCTTCTTGGAAGAAACCTGTATCATTCAATCACAACTTTAACACAGACGAGCATGAAACTTCTGGCACATTTGCCCGTGGAGGCAATGTATTCTACTTTGCCAGAACAAAAGCCGACAATGACAATGTGATGAGAGTTAAATTGTATAAAGTAGAGAAGAAAAATGGCTTATGGGGTGAAGTACGTCATTTTGTTTTTAATAACAGCCCAAGTTCGTTTGCACAGCCTTTTGTCGATGCCAAGGAGCAGCTACTGTTTTTTGCCTCAGACATGCCAGGCGGTTTTGGTGGCACTGACTTGTATGTGTGTGTAAATGATGCCGGAATATGGAGTAATCCATATAATTTAGGACCAGTGGTAAATACTTCTGGTAATGAGACTTATCCCTATTATTCAGTTGAAAATGAGAAACTATACTTTTCTAGTGATGGACATTTAGGCATGGGAGGGCAAGAC
>JBIKRJ010000066.1:0-10875 GCA_044349205.1 Cytophagales bacterium
CCTACTACTACATACTGGAGGTAAGGAAGAACGGCAGGACGGAAAACTACGACGGGCATGTCACCATCTTGCATTAGTAGGAGCTAATTGCCCGATAACTAAAAATGAATCTTCGTAGCTTTGCGATTCAATTCTATAGCCTTGCAGTTCCCAATATTCAACTTTGAAGAAGGCGAAGTCCTCCTCTTCGATAAGCCCATCACCTGGACTTCTTTCGACGTTGTGAACAAAGTACGACACACCATCCGTACCAAAAAAGTAGGGCATGCCGGTACCCTCGACCCACTCGCCACAGGTTTATTGGTGCTTTGTACCGGCAAGATGACCAAGCAGATAGACACTATCCAGGCTACTGAAAAAGAATACCTAGCCACCATCACACTAGGCAAAACCACCCCTTCCTACGACCTCGAAACCGAGTTCGACAGCGAAACCGACATTACCCACCTCAGCGAGGCACAGGTTGCCGAAGCCATTATGAGTTATGTAGGCAACCAAATGCAAATGCCCCCCATGTACTCTGCCTTGAAGGTAGATGGCAAACGTCTCTATAAGCTAGCCCGCAAAGGCAAGGAAATAGAACTACAGCCCCGCCCCGTTTCTATCTATTCCATAGAGATAAAAAGCATTAGCTTGCCCACAGTCCAGTTTCTGCTGCGCTGTTCCAAAGGTACCTACATTCGCACCCTTGCCCATGACATAGGGCAACAATTGGGGGTAGGGGCGCACTTGTCGGCCTTGAGGCGAACCAAAGTAGGTCACTTGTCAGTCGAAGACGCCTACGATCTACCTGCATTTGTAGAATACATAAAAAAAATATCACCTAATTTCTGAGACTCAATACCGAAAAACCTATGCAGGTTTACCACAGCCTAAACGAAGTCCCCTACATTGGCAATGCCGTGGTTACCATTGGCAACTTCGACGGTGTGCACCTGGGTCATGTTCAGATATTGCAAAACCTGATGCAGCACAAGTTGGCAGGCATGCAAAGTATGGTCATCACCATGTGGCCACACCCGCGCAAAGTGTTGCATACATCTGCCCAAGAACTTCGTTTTCTAACTAGTATCGACGAAAAAATAGAATTGTTACAAAACTTGGGTTTAGACCACCTTCTCATCATTCCGTTTACTGCATCTTTTGCGCAATTGACTGCTGAATCATTTGTGAAAAAAGTTTTATGCGATTGTGTCGGGGTGAAAAAAATTGTCTTGGGCTACGACCATCGCTTTGGCAGGAATCGCGAAGGGGGGCTGGAATTGCTTTCCCAGTTGGCGCCACTTTATGGATTTGAATTGGAGGAAATTCCCAAGCAGGAGGTAGATAATTTGGCTATAAGTTCATCCAAAATACGAGAGTTTCTGGCCTTGGGACAGATGGAAAATGTAAAAGCGCTTTTGGGACGACAATATTCAATTTCGGGAAAAGTAGTGGAGGGAAATAAGTTGGGTCGCACCATTGGCTTTCCTACAGCCAATATCTCTTTGTCTTTTACCGAAAAACTTGTTCCAAAAACAGGGGTATACGCCGTATTGGTAAAAGTAGGTCAAAACCACTACCAAGGCATGATGAACATAGGCTATCGCCCCACCATTTCAGAGTCTGCGCTAACATTGGAAGTACATATTTTTGATTTTACTGAAGACATTTACAATCAAAGTATTACGGTGTTTTTTGTGCAATACCTGAGAGATGAACAGAAATTTGCTTCTGTTGAAGACTTGAAAAAGCAGTTACATGCCGACAAAGAGCTGGCAGTTTCGCTTCTTCGAAAGGAAGTTGTTTTGTAATGTACCAATCAAATGAATGTGATGTTGTGTTTTAGTAAAAATTGCGTTGAGAGAAATTAAACCATCAAAAACCAAAACTCAAATTGGAAAAAAAGCGGAAGAGCAAGCTGCCCGATTTTTATCTGAAAAAGGGTTTGACATACAGTTTTTTAACTACAGATATGGTAGAGCAGAAATAGACATCATTGCCATTGAGAAAGAAATTCTTGTCTTTGTGGAAGTAAAATATCGCACAAACGTACATTTTGGCTACCCCGAAAGTTTTGTGGACGCAGCCAAAGAAAAGCGCATCAAATCGGCGGCGGAACATTATATATTCGAAAATAACTGGAAACAGGATATACGATTCGATGTGGTGGCTATTGTTGAAATTCAAAACGAAGTGAACATAGAACATTTTATGGACTGTTTTTAATGGCAATTTTTCGAAGTAATTTGCGTTATTGTTCAAAAATGAAAATAATCACTAACTCGCTACTTCTTGTTTTTCTTATAGCCTTCGGACAAGAAGGCCTTGCCCAAGATCGCTTGCCCATAGGACGATGGAAGAGCCATCTGCCCAACAATTCGTCAAAGACCATAGCAGTAACTGGAAACACGGTATTTGCGGGAGATGTGGGTACTTTTTTTTCTTATAATATCGACAATAGCAGTATCACAAGTTATTCCAAAATACAGGGTTTTTCCCAAACGAATGTGAGTCAGATGGGTTTTAGTGCCAACACGGCTACCACCGTAATTGCCTACGACAATAGCCAAATTGATCTGGTAAAAGACAACACAATATATGCAGTAAATGACTTGAATATTGCCAACATTAGTGGTAGTAAGACTATTAACCATTTGTCTTTTGTAAACGACCTCGTGCTTATTTCCACCGATTTTGGGCTTGTTGTGTACAATTTGACCAGAAGGGAAGTGGTAGATGTGTACCAATATTTCGATTCAGATGGCTTGGTGAAAAAAGTAAATAGCAGCGCGGTAAACGAGGACATGTTATTTGTTGCCACAACTACTGGGCTGTATGCGGCCTCCTGGGCGACTTCTGTCAACAAGTTGGACTACCGCAATTGGAAAAATATAAGTCCAGCCGATAGCATTTCGAATATAAACGTGAAATTAGTTTCATCTTACGAAAACAAATTATATGTTTCTTGTGATTATTATTTTAAAGTATTTACAAAAGGCCAATGGGAGGACAATCCAGACGTTGTAGTCCCATTGTACTTTACCCAAAACTCGGGCAACATCACAGCCATGAAAACCATAGGTGATGCCTTGTATGTAATCCAATTCAGTGGCGTGTTCGAATATCGAAACGGGGTTTGTACTAGGATTTATTACAACGACGGGGCTTTCATAACTTCGATAGACAAAGACAAGGACGGGTATATCTGGTTGGGAACCAAAAATAAAGGGCTTTTTACCAATCGATTCAATTCTCAATTTAGTGCTATCAAAACGAGTGGCCCTGGTTTTGCCTCAGTATTCAAGTTGTCCTATTTTCAAGGAAAAGTGTTAGCAGTTTCAGGCGGTTACAGCGATGGTTTATTGAGCCAGTTGGGCAAACTCGACGGATTTTCAGTGTATGAAAATGGGTCATGGTCATCTTACAAATGGGCTTCGGGCAACCTACCCTTCTTCTACGACATATGCAATGCCAAATTGAACTCAGTCACCAACAAGGTGTATTTTCCTTCTTATGGTAGTGGTATGTTGGAATGGGATCAGACATCCGAATTCAAGGTGTTCAATTACCGTACTCCAGGCTGTCCGCTCAGAACTTGTACTTACCCTGGCGGATGGTGTTCGGCACCCGACCCAGGTGGAAATTTTTGCAGAGTGCCCGATTTGGCAGTAGACAGCAAGGGCGCTGTATGGGTTCTAAACATGCCTGACCCCAATCCATCAGAGCCCTCTTTGTACAGATACAACGCCGACAAGTCTTGGGCTGGTTTTCCCTGGTCGGGCACCGATGTGTGGGGTAGTTTTACTTACAGTGTCATCAACGACAAACAATATTTCAACTCCTTAATTTTTGTCGATAAATATGACAACAAGTGGATAGCAAGTCGCACGGGAGGTGTATTTGTGTACAACGAGACGAAATTTGCCCTGCCCCGATTTTTGCAATATGTAAAAGGTACAAAAGAAGAAATATGTGGGCAAAATATAAAATGCATAGCTTCCGATTTAGAAGGTGGGGTTTGGTTAGGTACCGATAATGGGGTTTGCTTTTTTTCCGACCCCAACGAAGTGTTTTTAAATAAAACCATAAAGGCCGCTGTGCCTGTGTATGGCAACAAAGCCTTGCTCAAAGGGGAAACCATCACTTCGATAGATGTGGACGGAAGTAATCGAAAATGGATAGGCACGCTCAATTCGGGAGTGTGGTTGTTTAGCAGCGATGGCAGCAAACTTATTTCACATTTTGAAAAAGAAAACAGCCCATTGCCCTCGAGTTCTATCGTAGATGTAAAGGTGAATCAAAGCACTGGAGAGGTGTTTATCGCTACCGACCAAGGCCTTATGTCGTTTGGGGGAAATTCTATGTTGGGAACCGATGAAAATGCAGCTGTAATCGTGTACCCCAATCCCATTACTCGTGATTTTGATGGTTATCTTGCCATTTCAGGTCTTGCCAATAGTTCATTGGTCAAAATTACCGATATCTCGGGCAAGTTGGTTTATCAGACCAAATCGGAGGGAAGTTTGGCATCTTGGAACATTTTAGATTACACAGGTAGTAGGCCACAACCCGGAATTTACCTCATCTTTTCTTCCAAAGAAGATGGTACAGAGATGCTTGTAAGCAAAATCGCTATTTTAGACTAATGACCGAGCTGGTACAAGGCATAGTGTTAGATTCCTTCAAATTCAAAGAAAACTCGGTTGTTTGTAAAATCTTCACGCTGCAGCATGGCATGCTGTCGGTTTTGGTAAACGGTATCGGAAAAAAAAATGCGAATGCCAACCAAATCTATCTTCAGCCACTTTCTCACCTAGAATTGGTTGTGTATATGAAAGAAAACCACGGTATTTTGAGGTCGAAAGACATTCGAATGTTGCAAACTGCGCTGGGCATTACACCAAAAGTCAAAAGTTATGCTATCGCTTGCTTTGTGGCCGAAATTGTGCTTAGAACTTACAAAGAACATGAGATAGACCACAGGCTTTACGATTTGTTGTGTCATGTAGTGCAACACATCGAAAATCAGGAAGTTGGTGTACAAGACCTGCACCTGTTTTTTTTATGCCGATATTCTGAATTACTTGGTTTTTTGCTTCAGACTGAGGAGTTGGCACAGATAGACGAATTGGAAGCGGCAATCAGCAGGGCGCTATCTCATTTGCTCCAAATGCAACAATACACCCCATTGGGTATTACAAAACAAGAAAGAAGGGGTGTCGTAAGATTTGTTTTGCGTTATCTTAGCCACCACATAGAGCTACCTACTATCAAATCGCTGGAAATTTTGGAAGAGGTGTTGTCTTGATAAATGGAATACAAAGATTTATTCATAGGTCCGGTATATCTAGCCATGATTTATTTCGTGGCCTATTCCATTCGCAACAAAGTATGTCCCGACAAGTCAATTAGGCAATTTTTTATACCTGCGCTCACGCTCAAATTGGTGGGCGCATTGGCTTTGGGGCTGGTGTATAAGTTTTATTACAAAGGCGGCGATACCATCAGTTATTTTACTTTTGGAAGTCAGAAAATATGGGATGCATTTCTTGAAAAACCAATCGCCGGATTGTGGATGATTTTTACCCAAAACTGTGATTACAGCCATCATTATGCCGAATACCTGAGGGGCGTACTGTTTTTTTGTGACCCAAGTTCTTATTTTATTGTGAGAGTATCGGGCTTTTTCGGGCTTTTTACTTTTCATACCTATTCGGCCAATGCAATGCTTTTTGCCCTCATAAGTTTTATGGGTGTATGGAGCATGTTTGTCACTTTTGTCAAAATATACCCTCAGCTACGGAAAGAAATCATGCTTTCTTGTTTTATGCTTCCTTCGGTTATTTTTTGGGGTTCGGGTTTGATGAAAGATTCCATCACTTTTGGCTGTTTAGGACTTTTTTTTAGCACTTTTTATAAAATTTTTATCATTAAGAAAGCTTCCAAGTGGGATTTTATTGTCTTTTTGGTCAGTTTCTGGGTCATTAAAATTGTAAAAATATACATTATACTTTGCTTTATCCCAGCCGCACTTTTATGGCTTTTTATGGTTTTTAACAACAAAATTCGTTCAAGGGTAACAAAGATTCTTCTCAGGCCTTTAATGGTAGGTTTGGCGGTTTTGTTTGGTTACTTGGCTGCCGACTATGTGTCGAAAGAGGATAAAAAATACAGTATAGACAATATGGCTAATACTGCCAAAAACACCGCTGAATGGCTAGTTTATGTGAGTAAAACAGAAAAAGGGTCTTTGTATACTTTGGGCGACATGGATTATTCTGCCACTGGCATGCTGAAAAAATTCCCAGCAGCGGTCAATGTTACTTTATTTCGCCCTTATTTGTGGGAATCAAGAAAAGCCATTATGGTGTTGTCGGCTTTGGAGAGTCTCTTTTTTCTTTATCTGACAGTTTCAGCAGTCTTTGGTACTGGATTGAAAAAGACATTTGCCATTGTATCCAATCACCCAATTGTTGCTGCATCTTTAGTGTTTTCCATCACTTTTGCCTTTGCCATTGGGGTTTCCACATCAAATTTTGGCACTTTGGTTCGCTACAAAATCCCAATTATGCCTTTTTACCTGATTTCGTTATACGTTATCAGGGATTTTCAAAAGAAGGGAAAAGAGAAAATGGAAAAACGAATTATTTCCCAGAGTCGCTAGTTGCAGGTGTTTTTGCGGGAGCAGGCTGAGCTCCTGGGTTTTCTTGCGCTTTGTCAATGTTTACAGTACTTACTTCCTCTTCGGTACCAGCGTCGGGTTTTTCAAGAACAAAGTTCGAAGCCAAGCACAATATCATAATGGAAATGGCAAGTCCCCAAGTAAATTTTTCAAGAATATCGGTCGTTTTTTTTACGCCAATTATTTGGCTGGAAGCAGACCCCATTGCGGCGCCAAGTCCTCCTTTTGAATTTTGAATCAATACCAACAAAATAAGTAGAATAGCTAGTATGACGATAAGAACAAGAACAGCTGTAAACATTATTTATTTTCTAATTCGTTCAATTTGGCCGCAAAGTAAGCACTTTTGTCGGGATATTTCAATATCAATTTATTGTACACCTCGGTTGCCTTTTCAAGTTTGTTTTGTTTGACCAAAATTTGGGCATAATTCTCGGTAATTGGTTCTGTTTTTAATTGGGTGCTTTCAATCGATAAGTCGGTGGTTTCTTCGCTTGGAAGCAGGCTAGAAGGTGTTGAAATTCTGGGTTGGGTTTCCAAGAATTTTTCGATAACATCCAATTGCAAGTTTTGGGGCTGTATCGATTTTGGTTTGAAATTTTGGATTTGATGCAGGTAATCTAGAAAAACATCCACATCTGAATGATCTAATTCATCGTGCAAATTCAATTCTTCGCCCAATCTGCTTTCGGAACGTATGTTGTAAATATTTTCTTGTAGGAATAGGTCTTTGGTTGTTTCGGCTGGTTTGGGTTTAACCGAAACAATGGCATCGCTTTTAAATGGCGATTGATGTAATCTTTTTCTTGTTTCCCTTAGGGTTTCTTCCAGCTCTTCTAGAATAGAGATGTTTTTTTCGTTGCCTATAGGGGTAGGAATGGTGTTTTCTTGAACCAAAATAGGTTTTTCTGCTGTAGATATTGTTGCAGTTGAGGGGTGAAGTAGCTGGTGCAAGACTTTTCTGTCGAGCATGTAGGTGGAGGCTCTTCTAAGTTTTTTAGGGTAAAGCATCGATTTTTTCTGGTGGCTTTCTTGGGCCAACAAAACATGAGCCGATTGGCAATAGGGGAAAGCTTGAGCCAAATCTTCCAAAAGAACCGCCTCGTTTTCAGAGATGGTTCCTGGTATGCTGACCAAACGTTCGAAAGTTGCTTTGTCCATGATTTAAATTAACAAAGAAATTACCAATTGGCTACCGAAGCGTTGAAAATATCCAATACAATTTGGTCGGTGATGGTTTCTACTTTCTGATTTTCAACCGTGCTCAATGATTGATTTAGGGTAAAATCATCGTAAAACGAAAATTCTTTTTCATAGTTCAAAGACTCGTCTTTGGTGTTTGTGAATTTGGTTCGCACCCTAATGGTGAGGCGGTTTTGTTGTCCAGTCTGAAATTGGTTGGTGCCTTGTTGGGCACCCACTGGACCTAGCGAATAGCCCACTATGGTTCCTTCCAACTGCAAATCGCCATCCGATTTTACAAGTTTGAGGTTGGAGTTTTGCAGGAAGTATTCTTTCAGTTTTTCAGTAAAATTTTGGCTGAGTCTGGCAGGCCCCAAACCTGTTTCATTGCTGTAGTTTCGGATAGAAATTGTTTTTATATCGGGCGAAATGGAAGTGCCGGTAAAGGAATAGATGCCACAACTATTCAAACAGCAAATAAGAAAACCAGCAATAAAGACTTGAGCTGTACGAATGAGAAAAGTTGAAAGCATGGTGTGCAAATTTCAGAAGAAAATAGCAGAAGTAAAATTTACTAAATTTTGCTCTCGGTCGAATTGCTTGCCATTAATTCCTGTCGGTAATTTTTTAACAAGATGATAAAGAAAGAAATAAGCACTGGTCCAAAAATGATTCCAGTGAGTCCAAACAAATCTAAACCAATGATGACCCCAAAAACAGTTACGACCGGGTGTATGTTGCTAAAATATTTCTGAAGCACAAAGCGAAAGATATTGTCGATGTTGGAAACTACAAGAAAACCACACAGCAAAATAATGCTACCCTGCAACACATAGTTTTTGAAAATCATAAACAAGCCAGCAGGTATCCATATAAGTGCCCCTCCCACAAAAGGTATAAATGAAAAAATACCACATATAACACCCCAAAAAATAGGTTCTTCCAATTTGCAAAAATAAAATAAGACACAAGCGCAAATACCCTGAAGAAGCGCCAGCAATGGGCTGACGAGTACATTCGAGAAAATTTGGCCTTCCAGCTCTTTTTTCAATGTCGCAGATTGGCTGTCGGAGTAGGGCAAAATGTTTTTAATAGTTTTTTCCATTTTATCAGATTCCTGCAACATAAAGTAGAGCACAAAATACATAATTCCGATGGTAGAAATAGTGCCCAAAGTTTCGCTCAGTATTCCCGAAATATAAGTAGTGGCATTGCTACGCAACAAGTTTACGTTGGCGTCTGAAAGTAAATCAATTTTAAGTTTAGAAGATAAAAAGTTTTCCAATTGCGCTATTTGCAACATCATAACATCTGAATTTTGCAAGTAGCTGCTGGCTCGTTCGGCCAGGGTGTAAATAGTAAAAAGGCAAGGAAGCAAAATGACAACAAATGACAGTAAAAGCGAAGCTATAGTGGCAAGAGTTTTGGGGCATTTCCATTTGTTTTCCAACCATGTTTTGACGGGTTTTAATAAAAAGTAGAGCGTGATGGCTCCCAAAAAAGCTCTTAAAAAAGGATATAACCCAATTGCAACCAGCAATCCCAATCCAATCAAGAATGCTGTAGAAATATAATGGTTGGTTTTTTCTTGCCCTATCATTTGAGTTTTAGTTTTTATTTGAAATTAATGTAAAAAAAAGAAAAGGAAACTGAAACGCAAAGTGGGCGAAGACTTATTTGTCGTTGGTCTTTTTCCATTTTCGTTTGCCAAAAAATGGTAGATTTGCCCTTATTTAATAAAAAAAAATGTCGGAAAACAAACTTGTGTTTCATAAAAAAAATTATGTAGCCTTTATCGTTGGGGTAGTGGTATTGTTGCTTGGTTTCATCATTATGAGCTTGGATACTAAACAATATGGCTTTGGTTTTCTGGGACTTACGCTTGGGCCCATCGTTGTGATGATTGGTTTTGCCATTCCTTTCTACGCTATTTTTGCCAAGGGCGAGGAGGCTTCTAAATTCAAATAAAATGACTTGGATAGAAGCAGTTATTTTGGCCATAGTAGAGGGTATTACCGAATTTTTGCCCATCTCCTCCACTGGTCACATGATTATTACCTCTGCGCTTTTAGGTATCAAAAACGATTCTTTTACTAAAGTTTTTGAGGTTTGTATTCAGTTTGGTGCAATACTTTCGGTTGTAGTTATCTATTTCCAACGCTTTTTCAAAGGGTTTGACTTCTACATCAAATTGTTTTGTGGGTTTCTTCCTACTGCCATTTTGGGTTTGTTTTTTAAAAAACAAGTCGATGGTTTGCTTGAGAGTGTGGAGGTGGTGGCCGTTACGCTTTTATTGGGCGGCATTTTACTTCTTTTTATCGATAAAATTTTTGCGCAAAACGAAAATGATGGTTTGGAAGAGGTGGATTATAAAACGGGCTTTATCATTGGTATTTTTCAAAGCATCTCTATGGTGCCAGGTGTGTCTCGTTCGGCAGCGACCATAGTAGGTGGCCTTACACAAAAATTGACTAGAAAAGCCGCTGCCGAATTTTCTTTTTTCTTGGCAGTGCCTACCATGTTTGCAGCCACACTCAAGAGTCTTTATGATGAAAAAGAGCTTATCATGAATTCGGCAGATAAAATACCCTTGCTTATTTTGGGAAATATAGTGGCATTTCTGGTGGCTATGGCTGCCATCAAGTTTTTTATTGGGTATTTGACTAAGCATGGTTTCAAACTCTTTGGCTACTACCGCATTGCACTTGGTTCTTTCCTTCTTATTTTACTTGCATTGGGTGTCGATTTGCAAATTTTTTAATCAAACCTCCCATTTTATTTCATGAAGGGTAGGGTAGTCAAATCAACGGGTTCTTGGTACGATATCAGAGAAGAAGAAGACGGCTATCGAGTAAAGGCAAGACTAAGAGGTGTCTTTAAAATAGCCGGACTTAAAGTAACTAATCCCATAGCGGTGGGCGATTGGGTGCATTTCAAAAAAAACAGCACGGGTGAATATGAAATCGTGGATATTTTAGAACGCGAAAACTATTTCATTCGGAAATCGACCCATAAAACGGCGCATGACC
>JBIKRJ010000259.1:0-2878 GCA_044349205.1 Cytophagales bacterium
AACTTGCCTTTGTTTGAAGAAGTGATGGCCAGATTGCCAACACCTAACGAAGCAATTTCGCAAACTTTCGATGTACTGAGCCGTGCCGATGCCATGCTTTTCGTTACACCCGAATACAATGGCAGCTATTCGGTAGCTTTACAAAACATGGCCGACCATTACCCAAAAGTGGCCTTTGCCAAAAAAGCCATTGGCATAGTGACGGTTAGTTCAGGTGCTATGGGGGGAATGCGTGCCGCCATGCACTTGCAGCAATTCATTTTGGCATTATGGGCTATTCCCAGTCCGCAGATGTTGTTGGTGTCTTCGGTGCAAAACAAGTTTGACGAGCAAGGTCACCTGCTCGACGAAAACTACACCAAAAGTATTGATACATTTCTCAACGAATTTTTATGGTTGGCAAAAGCCTTGAAGGAAGCTAGGTGAAAATGCTGCAAAAAAAGCCCTATTGAAAAATAGGGCTTTTTTTGCAGAATAGCAGAATATATTTTGTTAGGGCTTTGACACTAACATCAACATTTTTAGCTGTAGAAGCAGTTGATAGTTTAAAAGTCCTGATAACTCCTTTTCTACCATCTTTAATCAAGAAGATATAAGTTGTATTATCTGTTACTTGGATTTTCGTAGCTGTAGCAGAAGTTAGACTTGATACATCATTAGCTGTCAAGTTTTCAAATGTGATACTTCCAGTCTATTAGCGCAAGGGTATTTACCTTCAGCGTCCGCTGAAACACTTTGCCACTTCCAACGGATGCCCAGTTTAAGCGAAGGCATCCATACCTCAGTAACATGCTTCATGACACATGGATTAACAGGGCAGGGACGAAACAAAAAAGTAAGCCTTGGCAATTTGCCAAGGCTTACTTTTTTACGAGATGATACAAAAGCGGAACTTGTTATTTCGTCACCTTCACTTTTAGCACTGCTGAACCAGAAGTAGAACCATCTCCACTTGCAGAAACGATTTTAACCAATCCTTTTTTGCCGCTTTCAGTGATGAACGCAACTACTTTACCTGCTGGGTTGGACGAGAACTCAACTTTAGTAGTAGTAGAAGTAGAAGTAAGGTTATTTCCTACTGCACTTATCAAGTCAGTTTCTCCAACTATGTTATCAAAATCTGTAGTGCCAGTGTACTCAGCCATTTTTGTAATATTGGTAATGTTTGCGAAACCAGTAGATTGGAAACCTACTGTAGCAGTTGCGTCAACATTTCCGTCTTTGTCACGAGCAGATGCTATGATGTATTTCAACGTTGTACCGGTGCCAGTAGTATTATAAAGGAAGTCGATTAGCTTTCCTATTGCCGCATCATCGTCGGTTTCTTTCCTTGTATAAGAAGATCCCGTTGCTGTGGAAAACAAAGACCCGTCAGCGTTTGCTGTGTTACCCAACTCGGTAGAGTAGTTGGTGATAAGCGCTTGGTTTGTATAGTTGAAGGAGATTTCAGCTATACCGTAAGCCAAGTTTTTAGCAGGGTTATTAAACTTACCAGCTCCGCTAGTAATCCAAAGACGAAATACGTCAGACTTTGCAGAGGTGGTGGTTCTTAACACTATAGGAATAGTAAGTTTGAAAGCTTTCTTTAAAGCTGACGTAGAAACCTCGTAAGTATAATTCCTTGTGCCAATGGACGCCTCTTCTGTGAAATCACCAAAAGCAGAACCGTCAAGGCTTTTACCCTTTAACGGTCCAGATACTCTTCTCCAAGACTCAAATTCAGCATTGTTTTCGGACTTTTGCATATAAATATAACTTGTTTCCTCTGTTCCGTCAACAGAAAGGAAGATGTAGGCCGAGTCGCCTTGGGTTGATACTGTCGCAGATACTTTCAGGTTTTGCATTTTACCGTAATCTGAGCCGAGAAAATCAACTTTAACAGATGGCTTTCCCGGATTTTGCGGATTTACTGGCACTACATCATCGGCTTTCTTTTTGCAAGAAGAAATTAAAAAAGTGGCACTCACAAAAAGGAGCGTTGCATAGCGGAATAGAATTTTCATGGTTTATGGTTTTTGGTTACGTTTTATTGATTCCAGAAACAAATTTAACTTGTTTTTGCCGAGCTCGTCAACAGAAAAGCGCAAGATTTTTTATTTTTTCCTCACAATCATTAGTCCGTCTCGAACGGGAAGTAGTAGGTTTTCAACCCGTTCATCGCATGTAATTTTTTTGTTGAATTCCAACAAGGCTTGGGTTGCTTCGTCGTTTGCTTTCAGGTTTTTGTCCACTACTTTACCGCTCCACAGCACATTGTCGGCTATTATCAGCGCATTGGGTGTCAGCTTGTCGAATACCATATCGTAGTAAGTGCCGTAATTGGCTTTGTCGGCATCTATAAAAACCAAGTCAAATTTGGTTTCTAATGCAGGAATAATTTTTGTAGCATCGCCCAATCTGAATTCGATTATTTCATCCATTTCGGCGGCTTTAAAATTGCCCAACGCAATAGATTGCAATTCTTCATTACAGTCTATCGTTATTAGTTTTCCGCCTTTTTGCAAACCTTCGGCCAAGCAAATGGCAGAATAGCCCGTGTAAGTGCCTATTTCCAAAATGTTTTTTGGTTTTTGCAATTTGGATAGAAAGGAGAGAAGCCTGCCTTGGAAATGTCCCGAGAGCATGCGTGGTTTCAACACGCGCAAATGTGTTTCTCGGTTTATCTTTTTCAATAGCTCAGGTTCGGCAGTGCTATGCCTTTCACAATATTCCTGAATTTCTTTGGGTAAAAATTCCATCGAAAACTTAGTTGGGGACAAATGAAAGGGAAGTCATTTTTTCGAGGTCGAAATAGAGCCGACGTAGGTCAATCAATTTTTCGGCAGTAGTTTGGTCCACTTCTCTGAAAATTGTTTCGATATCCTCTACTTGGCCCAAG
>JBIKRJ010000260.1:0-2865 GCA_044349205.1 Cytophagales bacterium
CACAACCTACGTTAAGTAATTCATAATTTAAGTATTGTCTTTAGGGTGGCTGAAACAGTGTTTTAGCCACTTTTTATTTTCATAATGTTTTTCCTACATCCCTAAAATGTATAACTTAGGGCAAACAAAGCATCTGAATGGCGAAACGACATGACAATGCCAAAGAACGCAAAGAGGTTGTGCAAAAATTTGAGCAAATGCTCAAAAATAACCTTAGTTTTTTCTTCGAATCGCATGATTATGACTACATTATTTCTTACTACATAGAGAAAAACCAATGGAATCATGCTGCGAAAGCTTGTGAACTTGCCATAAGCCAATATCCTTTTTCCACCCATTTTTTACTAGACAAGTGTGCTGTACTAGCTCACAAAAAGCAATTTGACGAAGCTCACAGTCTTTTGGATTTCGCTGAAAACATGCAACCTAACGATGTTGATGTTATCATTGCACGTAGTCAGCTTTTTATGCAAAATGGGGAGCATCAAAAAAACATTGACTATTTGAAATATGCTGTAGAAATGAGCAGCGAACCCGAATTAATATATTTCCACTTGGGTTTGGCGTACCAAGTAAATGGTGAGTTTGAAAATGCTATTCTCTATCATAAAAAAGCTTTAGAGAATGACATCGAAAATGAAGAGGTTTTTTTTGAGCTCGCTTTTTGTTTGGACATGTCGGGTATGCTTGATGAAAGTATTTCCTATTATCAAAAATTTATTGACCAAGATCCTTATTCTCATTATGCTTGGTACAATCTTGGGCTTGTTTACAGCAAATTGGAACAATTCGAGTCGGCAATGAACGCGTACGATTATGCTACGATTATAAAGTCCGATTTTTCATCGGCATGGTTCAATTTGGGAAATACACATTTTACTTTACAAAAATATTCCGACGCTATTGAATGCTACAAAAAGGTGTTGGAATTTGAAGAGGCATCGGCCGAAGCTACTTGTTATTTGGGAAACTGTTATGAGAAATTGGAACAGATAGACTCTGCCATCGGTCATTATAAGCTGTCTTTGCGCCTAGACCCAAATTTTGCCGAAGCACTTTACGGCATGGCTTATTGTTTGGACAAACGCAACAAATGGTTTGAGGCGCATCGTTTTGTGAGAAAGGCTGTGAAAATCGATGAGCTAAATGGTGACTATTGGTTTTTGTTGGCCGATGTCGAAGCTAAAATTGGTAACATATCACATGCTTTGGAATCCTACGAGAAAGCATCAGTGCTGGACCCCGACAACCCTGATATTTGGGTGAATTGGTCGCTTGTCTTTTATGAACAAGAAGATTATGAAAAAGCATACAATATTGCGAGTATGGGTTTGGGTGAAAATCCTAAGAGTCCCGAATTGCATTATCATGCTTGCGTTTATCTAATCAATCAAGGAAAGTACAAGGAAGCCTTAGATTTTTTACAAAATGCCTTAATTTTGGACTTTGAAATGCACCCCATTTTGTTTGAGTTTTTTACCAATCTAGAAGTTCAAAAGGGTTTGTATAAAATCATTGAGCAATACAAAGACAAAGAATGAATTTTTCCCTACACAATTTACCCGATCGTACTTCGAAGCCGAGACAGTCTGGAATTACGATGGTCATGGACAAAGGTATGAGTCTGAGGCAAGTAGAAGATATGCTGGAAAGCTCAGGCGATTATTTTGACATTGTAAAACTTGGTTGGTGCACCTCCTTTTTAACTCCCCAACTCAAAGAAAAAATCAAATTATATAAAAGTGCTTCGGTACCTGTTTATTTGGGTGGTACTTTGTTTGAGGCTTTTATTGTGAGAAAGCAATTTGAAGACTACATGCGCACCTTGGATACTTTTGGTATCGAGTATGTGGAAGTTTCAGATGGTTCGATAGAATTGCCACACGATCGCAAGTGTGAATACATCAGGAAATTGGCCAAAAACTATACTGTTTTGTCGGAAGTGGGGTCTAAAGACGACCAAAAAATTATTCCTCCTTACAAATGGATAGCTTTGATGAAGGCCGAGCTTGAGGCTGGTTCTTGGAAAGTGATAGGTGAGGCAAGGGAAAGTGGAAATGTAGGCTTATTTCGTTCTACTGGCGAGGTGCGCTCTGGTTTGGTAGAAGAGATTTTGACCCAAATTCCTTTCGAAAGCATTATTTGGGAAGCCCCGCAAAAAGAGCAGCAGGTGTGGTTCATTAAGTTGTTGGGTGCCAATGTAAATGTGGGAAATATTTCTCCCAACGACATCATACCCTTAGAAACCATTAGATTGGGTTTAAGAGGAGATACCTTTCTACATTTTATTGGGAAAGATTGGGATGTAAATGTCTAATTTCCTTTAAGTTTTGTCCTAGCTGTAAGTTTAGTTGAAATATACACCCACGGTTCAGCAAGTCGGGCGCAAGGTTTAAGCTCATCTTTTCATACACTGACTTGTTGTGTAGGCGAATAGCTTTAGACAAGGCGGATTTTCCTACAATGTTGTACAAGAACCCTGCCGCCATAAATCCCATTCCGCTCCATAAAAATGCTTTTTTATCGCCAATCATCCATTTTTTGCTCATTTCAGGATTGGCTTTATACCAGTTTTTGAAACTTTTATCATTCATTGACAGATAGTCTGTCAAGGCATAGACCGTCAAAGCACTTCCAATTATCAACCCGCCGCGACCTGTTCTTATCCAATTTTGCGCATTTTTAAACTCAACTTTTGCCTCTGGATTTGGGCTTTTGGCAAAAGCATTTTCAAAATCACGCAGTTTTTTCAATGCGGATTGTTTGTAAAAATATTTGTTGCGATAATGAAAACTTTCTACCTCTATTTCCGAAGAATCGGCTTTGAGGGCTTCCATATCGAAGATAGTAGAATGTGTAGTGTTG
>JBIKRJ010000261.1:0-2850 GCA_044349205.1 Cytophagales bacterium
GTGACGGTGGAAACGGGGACGGATGGGTTGGCACTTACTATTTGTATAGTCTGTACATCAGTCAAAGAAAAACACAAGTTTTGACCCAAACCGCCTGGATCAGCATATACACTCAACAACCAAGAACCTGCCTGAGTAGAATTAATAGTAAACTTGGCTGAATCTCCTGCATTTACAGGAACTCCATCGGCAATCGTAGCACCATTAATTTGTCTGATGTCGTATTCGAAATTATATTTTTGCGGAGCAAAAGAAAGTTTAGCCGTCTTACCTTGGCATATATTGATGTTATAGGGTGTATTTAGCGCAACACCATTAAAGAAAGGCTTTATAATTGCCTTTTCGCAAAGATAACTAACCTTGAAAACTGCCGACTCCTTGAAACAACTGACATCGGTGGTATTGACCACCCGAAGTACATAACGGCCAGTGTCACTAATTACCATTGTGGTTTTGTTTAAACCAGAACCCGTGATGGCAACAGTGGTGTTGGGCAGTTTATACCAATTGTAGAGCCAACCAGTGGTGGCAGGGGTTGTACTTGAACCTAAGGTAAGCGTCTTACCCGCTTCCAGCAAATTATTTCCAGTAATGGTTACTGTGGTTGGTGGCGAACACGTAGTACCACCACAACTAACCGCAACTTGAGCACCTAGAGAATTGGTGGTTCTGCCATACATGTTGGCATAGGCTAAATTCAATATTTTACCATTCGAAGGACAAGTATTCAGTTTGCCAACCCAAGAATAGCTAAATGAAGTACCTTTTAAAACGGGCCCTGCTTGTAAAGGCCACGTAACTACCCCACTGGTATTTGTACCCGAATTGGTAGCAGAAGTAAACGCTAATCCACTTGGTACAGGATCGGTAATTTGAAGGTCGAAAGCCGAATCAAAATTGGAATACCAATCGAGTAAACGATAGCCACCAGAGTTGCCACCACCGCCACCCATTCCACTATTGGATTTGCCGTGAAAATAGCCCACATAACCCGCTTGTTGTTTTACCCCGTTGACAGTGTACAAAGGCAAA
Source organism: Cytophagales bacterium (assembly GCA_044349205.1). Lineage (GTDB taxonomy): Bacteria > Bacteroidota > Bacteroidia > Cytophagales > UBA9547 > UBA9547. Next base: position 1,033 of record JBIKRJ010000261.1, read on the forward strand.
CCAGAAAGTGTGTCGGCCACATTCAACCATACTCTCATTTGTCCTGCCTTCAACACCACATGAAAGGTAAGTTCGCCAGCTGGAGCCGAGTACAAAAGAGGATTATTCTGGTCGGAAGAATTTAGTTGAGTATTGTTGTTCATTACTGACAAAATCACTCCACTGCCTACTCCATTTTTACCGGGCCAAACATTCAAGGCAACCCCATTGAAATTGGAAGTTCCTGGCGCACCAGACACATACCTGAACAACAGCGAAAAATTGTCCCAACCATTGGTGCCCACATTTATTTTAAATCTCAAATAACCATCTGAACCATGAGCATACTTGTTGTAGAAATATTTTGGATTGGCAGTGTAGGGCTGCGAAAGGTCTCCGCTCAAACTTGTAGGCATACCTGGAGAACCCGTGGGAGCCAGCCAATTGGTTGCTGATGTGAATTTTTCAGATGTTATGCTGCCCTGCGTTTGGGTAAAATTGATTGTGTACGAGATGTTATCATTCAAAGAATAACTGGCTTTATCAGCCGTTTTGGTCATAGTGGTAGCTGTAAGGGGTGGTGGCACAAAGCCACAGGTAATGCCTGTACTTAATTCGTCACTCAATGGAGAATCGGTGCTGGAAGAAATCCATGCGCGAGAAATAACCGTTTTATCCGTAAAACCAGGACAAGTGCCTTTTGCCTTCATCGTGTATTTGATGTCGCCTTTCATGCCTACCAACACCACCGGCATAGTCCAACGTACAATTTGCCTTCCTCCTGAAGTGACTAAAGTAGCCTTAATTCCTTCGGCAAGGTCGTCGGTGAATGCCCCAAAATCGAACTCTGCAGGTATGGTGTCCAGTACTGTTACATTGTACATTTCCCTACCTGGCAAAGGCCCCTCTCCTGCTACCCTTCTCCACGTATAGCCATCAAATTCTTCCACCAATAATTTGTCAAAAATTTTATCGGGAGTAAACAAGGCCGAACAAGCGTCGCGGTCAAAACGATCCATAACCACTCCAGTAGTTGAATTTGGATCGGCATAATTAGGCCCTACCAAATAGTACGGTTCTGAACCATTGCCAGGCCCTGTGCCAAGAAAACTAGGGGAAATGTAGGACCAGTCGTCTTGCACTTTTCCTGTAAAAAGAGGAACCGGAGGAGTGGACTCCATTTGAACAGAATACCATATTGGATACAATGTGCCTTTGTGCAACTGGTATCTGTTTCCTAAATGGGAAAAAACTGCATGAGTGGGTGCAGTAATATCGGGAGGAAAACGGATAATGAGTCGCTGATCCCATTTTTTACCTGTGGGATTTTCACCAAATGGAATTTTCTCGCTCTTGAAATCAAAATTGGCAAGGTTACCTGTTTGAAGGTTCTTACCTATCAATTGCCAACCTGTTGGGTTTGTAGCGGCATTGTAAATGCCCGTGTTGGCAGGGTCAAACATAAAATATGAAAAACGATAGTTACTTAGATTAATGTAAGCTTCTTCCGCATTGTTCCAGTTGCGCAACAAGTGGAAATATGAATTTGGCCCCGACTGCGAATATGCATACGAAAAGTTTACATGTTTTCGGCCACCATTCAACCAACCACCTTCCGACGAATTTTCAAAATTCAAGGTAACGGTCACATTGTTACCCGGATTTACTTCTGAAACATCGGCCGATTTGTCGATTTTCAAGGAACGGGCACCTAAAATATCGACATAATTGCGCTGCATCGAATAGGTTGCGTTGTTGGGATATTCGTTGCTCGTCCAGCCCAAGCCATTGGTACAAGTAATATTGGCAGTCAAATCGACCCTATTGACCACCTTTGGC
>JBIKRJ010000067.1:0-10705 GCA_044349205.1 Cytophagales bacterium
AGTTTGCCGCCGGGCAACAAATAGTCAAAGCATGCTTTTGAAAAAGCGTCAATTTCTTTTTGTGGAATATGCTCCAAAACAGCCAAAAGCGTAATGGCGTGAAATGGCTCGCTGCTTGCCAAAGCACTGGGAAAAACTCCTTTAACAATTTGAAATTTAGTGGTTTGTATTGGGGAAATGAGTGGATCAATGCCTATGCCGTGCAAAAGCTTATCACCCATTTTTTCAAAGAGAAGTGCATCATAACAACCTATGTCGAGCACTCGTGCCTGATGGGGTATGTGTGGAAGGGCTTGAGCAATACGCCAATCTTGCAAGTATCTATCAATGAATTTCATAAGGCCACTCTCCTATTGTTTAAATGTTTTGCCAATCATAATTGAAAGATCCAAAAACACCATTTTAGGATTTACATTTCGTTCCAAATGATAATGGGCTTCGTTTATCCACTGACTTATTTTTTCCACTTTTTGCGGCTGCACAATTTTCGAGAATTTTTCCATAAACTCCCTTTCATCGTTGGAAAGTCTTACCAACGATTCATCTCCAAAATTCCAAACCAAGGTTTCGCGCAGCATGACCAAGGCAAATTGTAAAAGATTTTTTTGTGGTTCTTTTCCCATTGACTGAAATTCGTCGGCCAAGGCAACCAACTCGGTGTATTTTTGTCCGTAGCACAAGCGAAACCAGTCCCTAAACTTTGTCAGATTGTCGTCGGGCATGTCGTGAGCCAATTTTAGAGCCTCGTTCATACTACCATCGGCCAGTCGTGCAATTTGGGCCGCTTTGGAATCGTCAACTTGAAGTGTAGCCGCCACAGTTTGCGCTATCTCCTGTTCTGAAAAACCAGGTACCGACACCAGTTGGCAACGCGAAAGGATGGTGGGTAAAATTTTGTCGTATTGCGCACACACCAATATGAACTGTGTGCGTTGGTTGGGTTCTTCCAATACTTTCAGCAATGCATTGGCGGCTTCTACCCCAAGCAATTCGGGCAACCATATGAAAATGATTTTCTTTTCGGCTTCGAAAGGCTTCAATGCCACATTGTACAAAATATTGCGGCTTTCTTTCACCGAAATGCTTATTTGCTTGCTTTCAATATCGGCATGGGCAGTCCAGTCTGATAGTGTAACCCAAGTATTTTCAGCCAACAAAGCGCGCCACTTGGCCATCATTTCGGCCCTATCCTCGTCTTCGGTACGCTTTTCCATACTTTTGTAAGGCAGCACAAAATGCAAATCGGGGTGCACATACTTGGCCGATTTCGAGCAGGCAGTACATTGGCCACAAGCTTCTGTTTGGCTTCGGTTGGGGCACAGCAAATAGTTTGAAAAAGACAAAGCCATCGCCAAAGCGGCCCCACCCTCTTGTCCCCTGAAAAGCAATGCATGTGCCAAATGATTTTTTTGCACTGCAGTGGTTAGGGTGTCTTTCAGTGACTGGCAACCTGGAATATCAGAAAAATGCATCTCCTATATTGTATGAAACTGAATTTCTCTATTTGACCTTCTTAGCTCTTCTTGCTTGCCGGCGCGCCCTTAATATTTGTAACCTTCTGCGAATCTGGATTTTGGACAAACCAAACAAGCCTTTTGGTTTTGTTTTGTTTTGCACCAACCTGTTATGGTCAAAACTAACAAGCAAGCAGGGCAACAAGACCAAATTGGTGAAAAGCGCAAAAAACAAAGTAAGCGAGGTAAGCATACCCAGCGCAATAGTGCCGCCAAATTCAGAAAAGGCAAAAATGACGAAACCAAAAAACAACACGAGCGAAGTATATATCATGCTGATGCCACTTTCGCGAAGGCTGAGCAAGATGGCCTTTTTGTAATCGCCATCACAAATGCCCAGTTCCTGCTTGTATTTGCTCAAGAAGTGAATCGTGCTGTCGATAGAAATACCAAAAGCAATACTGAATGTAAGCGCCGTGCTGGGTTTCAAAGGGATGCCCATTAGGCCCATAACGCCACCCGTCATGACAATGGGCAAAATATTGGGAATGACCGAGATTAAAATGATTTTGAAATCGGTAAAAATCATGGCCATCATGAGCGAAATTAAGATGAAGGCAAAAAACAAACTACCCGAAAGGTCGTTGATAAGGTATTGGGTGCCTTTTATGAACAACAAAGTGGTTCCCGTGTAATGAATGTCAAAATCCTTTCCTTCAAAAATTTCGGCCACACGCGGCTTTATGCGCTCATTCATCAATTCATTCATTTTCACATTGCCCAAATCGGCCACTTTCATCGAAAAGCGCACTGTGCGACCGGTAGAATCGACAAAACTTTTAATTAACCCTATGTTGCCACTTTTCGCCCCAAAATAACTCATGATAAAACTTTTATCCATATTGTCGGGCAAGCGATAGAAATCGGGGTTGTTGTTATAAAAAGATTGGGTAGCTCCTTTTATGACATTGAGTATGGAAACGGGTGGTGCAATGTTTTGCTCTTTCTGCAAAAACTCTTCCAACTCTTCCAACTTCTTCAAATTGTTCAGCTTGAAAACGGCCTTGGGTTTGCCCAAATCGACCACAATTTCCAAGGGCATCACGCCTTTGAAATGGGTTTCAAAAAAAGCCAAATCAGTTTTCACCCCATTGCTCTCGGGCAGGTCATCGACCATGTAGGAAACTGGTTTGATGCGTAAAATGCCAATAACCGACACCAATACCAACACCATCATAGCGGTGTAAACAGCAGGCCTAGATTTGAACACGATCACTTCGACCAAATCAATGATTTTGCGCAAAACCTGAAAATCGAGGTGGCGCATGTGTTTTTCTTTGGGCTCGGGCAGGTACATTAAAATGGGCGGCACTATGGCTATGGTGATGAAAAAAGTGGCAAAACTCACAATGCCTGCCACTAAACCAAATTCTTTGATAATGACGATATCGGTAAAATACAGGACGATAAAACCAACCGCCGTATTGGCATTGGTCATGAAAGTGAGAAAGCCAATTTTTTGAATAATCCGGCTCACGGCTTTCACTTTATTGCCGTGGCGCCTGTACTCCATGTGGTATTTGTTGAACATGTAAATACAGTTCGGAATACTGATAACCACGATGAGCGATGGCAGCAACCCCGAAAGCAGGGTCATTTTGTATCCAAAACAGGCCATGAGCCCCATCGTGAAAATGACGGTGATGCCAATGGTAAGTATGGTAAAAGAAACTGCATAAAAAGTGCGGAAGAAAAACAAGAGAATAAGGGTGGTGACAATCAAGGCCAAGTACAAAAAGAAAGTGAACTCGCTCCTTACTTTACTCACCAAAATGGCCCTCACATAGGGCAAGCCAGCATAGCGCAATTGAATAGAAGTGGAGCCTGAAAATTCATCGGACAAACGCAATATGTTGTTAACTGTCTCGATTCTTTTAGCTGAATTCAATACTTTAGGATCTATTGCAATGGCAATAAGAGTGGCTTTCGACTGCTGGTTGTAGATTTGGTTTTCGTACATGTGTAAGCCATGAAAAACCTCTAACAAAGAATCAAGCTCTTGTTGCGAATTTGGATTTTGTTTGAAAAGGGGCGCAAGCACAAACTTTTTCTTGGTGGTGTCTTTTTGGATGTACTGCACAGTGGGAATAGAGATGACTTGCTTCACTCCCTCTACCTTGGCATAAGATTCTGCCAATTCTTTGAATTTGAGAAAATTGGATAGCTCAAATATTTTTTCGTCGGCCATGCCCACCGCCAAAATATTGCCATCTTCCCCAAACTGTTTTTTGAAATTGTTGTAATAAATGAGCTCTTCATCGTGTTGGGGAACGACCTTCACAAAATCGTAGGTTAATTCTAAATTACGCGCCATGTACGCCATCACAGCGGTGATAAGGGCTGTTCCTATCAGCAGGTAAATACGATAATAAATAACGAATCTTGCGATTTTAGACCACATGATGCACCAAAATAAAGCTGCAAGTTACGCCACTTTCTTTGTTTGGAAAGTAAATACTGACACCAATGTCTAAATCTTGGCCTGTTTTAAAAATTCACCATACTCGTGTGCCATGTCGAGTGTTTTTGGGGGAAACAAGTGAGGATAGTCACTCGAAACCAGCAAACTAGGCAAATGTAAATGGTGGTTGTTGAAAATAAATTCCGTTTCGGGAAGCACTTTTTTTACTTCTTCCAACAAATCCAATACTTGCATATTGGCTTGCGAAAGATTGTAAATGCCACTAGGAAAGTCACCTTCCACAGTTTTCAACAAACAAGACACAAGGTGTTGCAAACTAATAAAAGGCCTAAACTGCTTGCCATCGCCGTGTATGGTCACCCTTTTTTTGATGAGCGCATCGTAAAAAAAAGCATTTGCCACTCCTTTGCCATTTTTAACGTGACCATATCCTACAACTTTTCCAACCCTGAATACCTGGGTGGAAATGGTATTGGACAATCGAAGTATGTGTGCTTCGCCCCTACACTTGGAGTGGGCAAAAGGGCTTGCGGGATTTATTTCACTTTTTTCCGTTTTCAAGTCATCACCCCTGCCATATACCTCGGTAGTACTCAAAAACAGTAATTTCTTCACGCCTGAACCCTCGGCAGCATAGCACAACTCGGCTGTTCCCCAATGGTTTACCTGCTCCAAAAGATGCAAAGTTGCATTGTCGTGGCCAGCCGAATGAACCGAAGCAAGATGAATGACCATATCGGCATTTTTCACCAAGGGGCTCAACTTACGGGTGTCTAGAATGTCCCCCTCAATAAATCGAACTTTTTCTTTGTTCAAAGAAGCATTGAAAAAGAAATCGCGTGTGGGCAAAAAAAGATTGTCGTACACTTTTATTTCAGCAACCGAAGGAAGCTTTCCCAATTGTTCGACCAAGGCAGCCCCTACATAGCCAGCACCACCCGTGACAAGAATTTTCAAAGACATTTTTTATTTAATGTTAGGATGCAAAATTATTCAAATACCTCATTTTGTCACCAGTTCGGTATTCAAACCACATTCGGTCTTGTTCATACCAAACCAACGACCTTGTCTTTCCTCCCACTCCAAGTCTGGTTTCCGGGTACATGGTTCACAACCTATGCTGGTATATCCGTATTGTTCTAAGGGGTGACGCGGTATTTGGTGCTGTTTGATGTACTGATATATCATGCGCTTGTCCCAGTCTAGCATAGGATGGAACCGCAGGCAACCGTACTTGGCAGCTTGTTCTATTTTAAATTCTTTGCGCACCTCACTTTGGTCGGCACGTACGCCATTAATCCATACGTCATATTCTTGCAAAATGGGCTCCATTGGCTCCACTTTGTTGATATGGCAGCAATAATCAGGGTCTGACGAAAAAAGAAAATTCCCCTCACTATTTTTTTGCATGCTACGCGGCATAACCGAGGTTGCTATTTTCAAGTTCAAACCAAATGCTTTTGAAATTTGGTCGCGGTAGGTCAAAGTTTCGGGAAAATGAAAACCCGTGTTGATAAAATAAACCGGAATTTGTTGGTCTATTTTGCTCAAAATATGCAACAACACAACACTGTGTGTTTGGAAAGAAGAAGTGGTGAACAAAGTCTTTCCAGCTTCTTGGTATCCTTTTATTTTATTTTCGATGTCTGAAATTTCCATTTACACGCTGTGTTATTTACATCAACTTTAATCAAGGAATATTAATTCAAAATGCTCAAACCAACATCCCATATTGAACTTACAAAAATAAAGATATGTGTTTTTTGCACTTGCTTGGATAAAAATTCGTTTTCCAAATACAAACTGGAGTAAGAAAACCTCTTACAATACATAAAAATTGTTTCAAAAGATTGGCAGCAAATCACGATTTATCTAAATTTGATATTGACAATTGACACAAAAAAGGTTGTAACGCTATTGACACCTTCCATTTTGGAAGGACTTAAACATTAAATAACTCAACAAACATGTACAAATTACCTATCACAATTGTTTTTATTTTTTCTATCTCGTCTTTCTCATTCTCGCAACCAAGCTCGCCTTGCGACTCATACGACCCATTTTCGGCCAAATACGATAGCTGTATTGAAGCCAACAGCCCTTTGGGATACCTTACAGCCAGCCAAATAGGCTCAAACAAGGAATATATGACTGTTTTACCCAACCCAAACTCTGGCGAACAACTGAACATCAATATTTTTGATTTAAATGCAAACAATATTCGCTTAGAAATATTAAATTTGAGCGGTGAAGTTGTTTACCAACAAGTTAGCAAAGGAATCAATACTAGATTTTTTTCTGTATTGACCGATATATCAAGATTAAGATTACCCAATGGAATGTATGCCATTCGGTGTTTTGGGGGAGAAAAAATGCTTGTGGAACGCCTTTTGATAAATAAATGAAAATCGTACGCGATGATAAAAGGATTTAAGAAAAATATACAAAAACACCTTTTTCTGGCAGTTTTCTCATTTCTTGTGACAAGCAATGCCTATTCACAACCTGGGTGTGGTTGCGATGAATTGTATGACCCACTCTCGCAAGAATATGATGATTGTATAGCCGCTTGTGGCGAAGTGATTATTCCAGTCAATGGCAATATTTGGATTTTGATAGCATCGGGAGTTGGATTTGCTTTTTATCATTTTCGTAAATCCAAAAACAAAGAGGAGGAAGAGGAAGCCTAATTCACATACATAAGCACAAAAAAAAGCCTAAACTAGTTTAGGCTTTTTTTATGGTCAATTTCTACGTAGTAAACGGTTATTTGATTTTAGAAATTTTGAATTCTGTTCTTCTATTCGCTTGGTGTTGTGCCTCGTCACAGGTCGAGGTTTGTTCGCCCTCGCAAGCACAATTGTTTACCAATTTCGTTTCGCCGTACCCTTTGCCATAAATTCTTTTAGGCTTGGGTATTCTTTTGGCTATCCATTGTGCTGAAGCTTTCTCTCTTTGGTCAGACAGCCACTGGTTGTATTTCGCGGTCTCCCTACAGTCGGTATGCGAACCCAACTCAATTTCCAATTTAGGATATTGCTTCATCAAATCGACAATCTTTTGCAGTTCTACTTTAGCGGCATCTGTGATGGCGTAGCTGTTCAAATCGAAGTAAATGGGATTCAATGCCAAGCTTTCGGTTAGCTCAACATTCACTTTCATTTTTTCCATTTTGGCTTCTACTCTATACTCACCTTCTGCATTCAACACTTTCTTAAACTGCACTGTTTTGGGCACATAACCGCTTTTCTCAAATACCAGGGTGTAATCGACTTCCTCGTTCAAATCGTGGTCTAACACTTTTTTCAAATCGCCAGAAGCCAGTGTAGTGTATGTTTCAGAAGCACCCGTTTTATTGTTGGTAATTTTCACTTTCACTCCTTCAAGCGGTATGGCTGTTTTTTTGTCGAGCGCTATACCCACTATCGACATGTTCAAATCCTCAAACAACAAATCGGTGTTGATGGTACGCTCAAAACCTGCCGTACTTACCGTATTGAACGTTGCTTTATGGCGTGGCTTGCTTCCTTTCAAATCGTACTTTTCATCGGTTTTTACATCAAACTTATAGGAACCGTCCTCGCCTGTCATAACCGTTCCAATTTCTTTTCCAGTAGCATCGGTTAGCTTTATTATTGCATTGGACATAATCTTGCCCGTGGCCTTGTTTCTTGCTACGCCTTTCAACACCTTGGGTATGTCGAAGTACTTCAAAAGCGTAACGGCATAAATGTCGTCATCTCCTTTTCCACCTTCCCTGTTGGATGAGATATAACCGTTTTTGGATTCTTTGTTCAGGATAAAGGCAAAATCGTCGCGCGTAGAATTGAGCGGGGCACCCAAATTCAGAATGTTGTCAAAACCAGTCGGCTTTTCTATAGAAAGAAATATGTCCAAACCGCCCAAACCCACATGACCATCGGATGCAAAAAACAATATACCGCTTGGGTGGTAAAAAGGAAACATCTCATTTCCTTCAGTATTGATGGTGGTACCCAAATTTTCGGGTGTACTCCACGTATTGTCTGAATACCTCACCGATTTGTAAATATCGGTACCCCCGTAGGAACCAGGGAAATTGGCTGTGAAATACATCGTTTGTCCGTCGGGCGAAAGGCTAGGCTGTCCACACGAATATTCTTTGTGATTAAAAGACAATTCCGTTTCGTTTACCCAAGCACTGTCCTTTTTTTCGGTAGAATATATTTCCAAGTTCACGGTGCCGTCTTTAGCTTTTTCGTCGTAAGCATTGCGGGTGTACACCATAAAATTGCCGCTTTCTGAAAATGAAACAGGTCCTTCGTGAAATCTCTTGTTCAAATGTTCGGCTTCCTCAAAGGGCAACAAATCTTTCAACTGACCGTCTTCTGCAATCTTGGCTTCGTATATGTCCAAATAAGGAAGGCTGTTCCCGTTCCATTTTTTCTTTTTTATGAGCGCACTTTCTTTTTCACGCGTAGATGAAAACACAATGGTGTTTTTATAATACACGGTGGCAAAATCTTGGTGATCGGAATTGACATCCAAATGAAGAATCTTGTACCTGCCTTCGTCATTTTTAAGTTTGTCGATCAATTGTTTGTTGGCTTTAAATTCTACAAACCTTGAATCGGCAGGGTGGGTTTCGCCAAATTTTTCAATCCATTTCGCCGATTCGTCGTATTTACCGTTGGCACGCAACATATAGGCATATCGGTAATAATTGGAAGGATGTGCATCGGGAGAAGCAGCCACCTGCTCGTACCAAAATTCCGCTTTGGGCAAGTTGCCCGACATGTAATAGCTTTCAGCCAGTTGTCTTTTGACTTCCACGCTTTTGTGGTCAATTTTTTCGTAATACTCTATGGCTTTGGTGTAAGAGAAATTACGGTAATTTCCGCTTGCCTGCTTGTGCTTCAATGTTTGGGCAAAGACAGAAGCCTGCGCAACAACAAGAAATGTAATGAAAGTAGTAGCTCGCAAATTCATGTAATTAAATAAAATGACGTTTAGAAATACCTTGGTGACCTAATTCTACCCCTGTCGAAAATGATGAAGTCGTAACAGACCATAATTTCGTGACTGCCGTTATTGTATTTACCTGTTTTCAGTCCATAAGACCAATCAAACGAATATCCTATGTGAAACTGCTCGGTAAAATCGTACCCTACCAAGGCACCGACAGCATCGCCAGTCCTGAACATAGTACCTAAAAGCAATTTCTTCTTCAAAATGAAAGAACCCGTCAAATCTACTTCAACAGGCGCGCCCGAAGTCACTTTCACAAAGGTGGTGGGCTTCAAATCCAAATTTTCGGAGAGCTTTATCATGGCACCGGCTATGAAAAAGTAGTGTCTTTGCTCGTTGGTAAGGCCTGTGGTGCTAATGGTCTTATTGTTGTTGAAATCATTTTCAAGCAAACGAGGAATCGAAACGCCTGCATAAAAACGCTCTCGGAAGTAATATGTTCCAAAACCAAAGTTGGGCAAAAGCTTGCTGTTGATGTTGTTTTGAAAGGCCACATCGTTAGGATTGTCCAAATCGAGAGCCGCCAAATTAGCCTGTTTGGCATTCACGCCCGTTTTCATACCAAAAGATAACTTCGATTTAGAGTTCAACTTTACGATGTACGAAAGATCGATGTTGGCCGACGAGTATTTTGTAGGACCAATTTTATCGTTTACAAAAGAAAAACCCACGCCCATTTTTTGACTTTTGATAGGACCGTGAATGGTAAACGTTTGCGTGGTGGGCGCACCCTCAAAACCTACCCACTGCGACCTGTTCAAAAGAGTGGCCGTAACCACGTCTCTGGTTCCCGCATAACCTGAATTAATACTTAAAGTATTATTCATGTAATGGGTAAACATCGGCTCTTGCTGTGCCTGCAACAAACCGCTGCAACAGAGGATTGCCGTGGCGATTAGCGATATTTTTTTCATGCTATTCATCGTAATATAAATCTTAGTTTAGGCTGTGGGTTATCTGTTCAAATAAACGGTTCCTTTTCTGATTCTTGGCGGTTCTGCATCATCGCCCAAATCGAGCACATAGAAGTAAGAACCTATAGGAAGTTCTTCGCTGTCTATCCTTAAACCAACGTTCGATTTGCCCGCCCACTTGTTGTTGTACGGACTTGCCTCGAACACTTTGTTGCCCCAACGATTGAATATCACAAAGTTATTGTTTGGATAACCCTCAATGCCTTTTATAACAAAGTAGTCGTTGACACCGTCGCCATTGGGTGAGAAACCTTCCGGAATATGAATTTTAGGAAGCTTCACTTTGATAAAAATAGTGTCGAAAGCACAAGCGACTGGTAGCGGCAAGCCATTGTCGCAGATACTGAATACGACGATGTCTTCTCCAAAATAATCTTCTTTCGGAGAGTAAGTGTAACTACCGTCTGAATTTACTTGGATGGTGCCATTGCTTGGGGCTACCACAGGGGTCAGGTTCAAGTCTAACTTGGTGCCATCAGGGTCTACATCACCATTGAACAAATTGCCAGATACCGAAGCGTTCTGCAATATTTCATGGTATTCGTTTTTCACAACTGGTTTGTCGTTGACAGGCAACACATCTATGAATATAATGTCATTTACAGGATAAACTGGGAATAGTGCTACAGCAGGGTCTTTCTTGAATACGCTGATGATAAGAGTGTCTTTACCATTGAAGTTGGCATTTGGAGTATATAAATACACACTACTATCAATGATAGTGATGGTGCCATGCTTGGGCAGAACCAATGGTGCATTCAATACACTGATTGACGATTTAGGGAAAT
>JBIKRJ010000068.1:0-10698 GCA_044349205.1 Cytophagales bacterium
AACAAAACCAGTTGCTAAGCCCAAATTTTCAAGGCAATGCCTTGGTTTCGTACACAATACCCTACCTACATGTGGCCATCGACTACACCTCTCAGGTTTACAGCCCCATGAAGCTGCCCGTATATCCCAACGATTACCGACCGGCTTTTTCGCCTTGGTTTAGTTTTCACAACGTGCAGATTTCAAAAAACCACCACCATAGCACTTACTACATAGGGATTAAAAATATTTTCGATTTTGTTCCCCAAAATCCAATTCTGAGGCCATTTGATCCATTCGACAAAAATGTAAATGACCCCCTAAACAATCCCAACAACTACACTTTTGACCCCAATTACAACTATGCGCCCCTTCAGGGAATAAGAGCTTACGTGGGAATACGATTGGTTATCAAATGAAAATCGAGGGTTTTTGATTATACCCCTCACATTTTGAAATTTTAGGCTTCCTTTTTTTACTTTTGTAAAAAATCTTGCACCATGAAATACCTTCTATTTACCTCATTATTAGCACTTATCTTCTCATGTTCAAAAATGCAAAACAAGGAGGCCGAATTTTATGTGCGTGGAAACTGTGAGATGTGCAAAGAACGCATCGAAACCTCTTTGAAAGCGACAAATGGTGTTACAAATGCTGTTTGGGACGTAAAATCGAGTGTATTGAAGGTATCCTACGACAGTACTTTGGTGAAAGAAATGGAACTACACAAGGCGGTAGCTTCTACCGGCCACGGTACCAAATTGGTAGAAATGAATGGAGAGGCTCATGATGCCTTGCCCGAGTGTTGCAAAGTGGGCGCTAGCTCTATGAAATAAAACATTTGCTCCACATCTCTTCAAACTATCAAGCATATCTATCTGTTTGATAAAGTTTTAACTGTTTCTTTTTTTAAGGGTTACCTTTTATTAAGTGGTTGTATGAAGAAGTTGTGCAAACTATAAAACCTTATATTTGCACTATATTTCATCATTACATTCTAACTACTAAAAATTGCCTTTCTTCTATTTCTCTCCTCCTTCTATTTGCAAGCTCAAACAATAAGTCATTCATTACCATTGACTTATTCGGGAAAAAGTAATGTGACCATTGAAAATAAAATATTTACTTCGGCTACCAATGGCGTGAACATTTCACTTACGAATTGTTCGGGTTTTGTGATCCGCAACTGCGTATTCAAAAATACTCCAGCCGCCATTTCTATTCAGCTTAACAGCAGCAACGATGTTCAAATTTATGGTTGCAGCTTCGACTCGGTCAGAACAGGAATGTATGCCACGAATTGTACAGGGAATTTGTTAATTCAATGCAATGCTTTTAAAGACATTATTGGTCCAAAGCCACGTGGTCAAATGGTACAATTCAACAAATGCTCCGGACCAGTAAACAGAATCAATAAAAATATATTGGAACAAACCAATGGAGTGGGAAACCCAGAAGATTTCGTTAATCTTTATTGTTCCTATGGCACAGCTGCCGATCCTATACAAGTTTCTGAAAACAAAACGAGAGGCGGGGAGCCTAGTCCCTCGGGCGGAGGCTTTATGCTAGGCGACAACGGAAGCCACGACATAGTATCCAACAACAACATATTAGTCAACCCTGGGCAATACGGAATGGCGGCTCAGTCGGGCTACAACATTACGATGAACAACAATACAATTTTCGCTACTTCGCAACCTTTTACCAATGTAGGATTGTATGTAGGGCTACAATCGGAAATAAACGCTGGTTTTGATTGCGTAGGCAATACCATTTCCATTAAAAACAACAAAGTGAATTGGAAAAACAAAAACAATGCCCAAAACGACCTTTACATTTGTCCTTGTTGCCCTGGCGTTATAAACACAGGAAATACCTTAAGAGCAGCCATTTCTGCCTCTATTGTGTCCACCGTATTGAAATTGGACAATACTTGCAACGGCCTGAACCTGAACTGTACTGTTTTGGGTTCGGCATGCCCATCGCTTCCCACTGAAATTGAAGAAGAACAGATTGTCGAAAGCGACAAAATAAAAGTGACTGTTCAAGAAAATTTATTGTTGGGTTTCAGCTCAGAAATAACCAATTTGCAACTAGCTGATATGAGCGGCAATGTGCTGAACAAAATTGAAAACAGTCCTGAAATAAAATTAAACTTGAATGGATTGGCACAAGGGTTATACATACTTGTTTCATGCAATAAAAAGGAATTAAATTTCATAAATTTATCTACTAATTACCAATGAAAAAGTATGTATACATAGCCCTGCTATCTGGGGTTTTTTGTCAAAATGGTTTTGCCCAATCGTGGCGAAGCATCTATTATCCTACCAACTGGACACCTCCAAAAACAAAAGATTTCTACATAGATGCCTTTCTACAAGACTACTCCTATGCAGGCTATAAGCGCGGAGAAGTCGATTTTGCATTGCCCAACTTAAAGATTTTCGATGTATCCAAAACGCCATACAATGCCGACAAAACAGGTAACCAAGATGCCACAGCTGCCATTCAGAAAGCAATCGACGACGCCCAAACAAACAATGCCGGTATTGTGTACCTGCCCACTGGAACTTACAAAATAAATCCTGGCACCAACACTCAGGCGCTGCGCATTTCTAAAAGCAACATTTACTTAAAAGGAGACGGCATTGGCAAAACATTTATCCTGAACAACACCACACAAATGAATAACAAATCTATCATTCGTGTTTCAGGATCGGCATCTTGGACCAGTATTCCTACCACAAAAGCCCTTCTTACCGCCGATGTGATGAACCCCGTGAATGTGCTGCCTGTCAACAATCCTTCTTTGTTCAAAGTGGGCGATATAGTAATGGTAAGAAACGAGGTAGGTGACCCCTGGTTTACCGAACACAAAGAGACCGATTGGATTGGCTTTGGTTCTAATTTAAGAGGCCTGATGTATTGTAGATACATCACAGGAATAGATGTAGCCAAAAAAACCATTACGCTAGATGTGCCCTTGCGTTATGCACTAAAAACTAGGGATGCTGCCTGCGTTTTCCCCATCAGTGGCATGATAAGTGAAGTAGGTTTGATGGATTTTTCTATTGGCAATATCCAAAATCCTGCCACAAGCGGCTTTGGCGAAAATGACTACACCACCAATGGTACAGCCGCCTTCAATTGCCATGCCTCGTATGTCATCAATTTCAATTCGGTGGTGAATGGTTGGATGCAAAACATTTCCACCTACAAACCTTCTTCCAACACAACGGGAGCGCACATTCTATCCAACGGTATCCTAGTTCAAAATTCGAAAAACGTATCCATCGATAGTTGCAACATGAGCTATGCCCAATATGGTGGCGGTGGCGGAAACGGATATGGCTACAGAATTTCGGCCAACGAAGTGTTGATTAGCAACTCTACTGCTTCTTATGTCCGTCACGGGTTTGTATTTGCAAGCATGTGGTGCTCGGGCAATGTATTTCACAAATGCAAAGACATCAAAACTGGTTTTCAATGCGGCAACACAGGCAATATGACCACAGCAGGATGGGGAAGTGACGCTCACATGCACTTTAGCCAATCCAATCTGATAGACCAATCTTATTCTGAAAACAGTGCCTATGTGGCATTTTACCGACCTTATGGCGGCAATCCTTTGCACAATATTACCTCCACTCATTCCACTTTTTGGAATACCTCTTCGGGGGGTAGCCGTGGGTTCTGCGTATGGACACAACAAAGCCGATATGGCTATGCTATTGGCACATCGGGGAGTAGCGCAACTATTAAAACAAATGAAAATTCGACAGGAAGTGCTGCCCAAACCGACCCAGTAGATATTTCGGAAGGACAAGGCAAAGGGGCTACTCTAGTACCTCAATCTTTGTATTTAGACCAATTGAACAAGCGATTGGCCAATTTGGTGACCGATATTGGCTCTGATAAAGAATTTTTGGAAAGTGGTAAAGAAATATTTGCCCCAAATCCTTTTCAAACTACACTACAATTGCGCCTAATTGGCCCTTATTCCATCTATGACACCGCCGGTATTTTGGTTGAAAAAGGCAGTTGCAATGGGAATTGCAATGTTGGCGAAAACCTACCGTCTAATCTTTACCTTTTGGAATGGCAAATGGAAGGTAAAGTGCAAAGATCAAAAGTTGTAAAACAGTAATTCGCTGCCATTTACTCTCTTATAGAAACCTAAGACATTTTTCAAAACCAAAAGCCATATTCGGCTTTCGGTTTTTTTCTTTTGGCTAATGCACTGTCCTAATTAAGTTTAATTAATTGACGATGCTTGTGGGTTATTTAGACTAAAATCATTTAAAATGTCGCTGCTAAGTTTTAGTATTGCATAAGATGCATTTTCCAGATTTTTCTAAGTTTTTGCCCGTAATCTAAGTTTAGTCCACAAAACCCTGAACATAAAATGTCCATCATCATACGCAAAGAAGATGCCTTGCAATACCATCAGCAAGGACAGCCTGGAAAAATAGAAGTCGTGCCTACCAAAATGCTCAGTTCGCAACTGGACTTGGCTTTGGCTTATTCGCCAGGGGTGGCCGAACCCTGCAAAGAAATAGCGAATGATGTAGAAAATGTGTACAAATACACCGCCAAAGGCAACTTGGTAGCCGTCATCTCCAACGGCACAGCGGTATTGGGTTTGGGAAATATTGGGGCTGAAGCTTCCAAACCTGTGATGGAAGGCAAAGGGGTGTTGTTTAAAAAATTTGCCGGTATCGACGTGTTCGATATTGAAATAAATGAAACCGACCCCGAAAAATTTGTCCAAATCGTGAAGTCGCTTGAACCTACTTTTGGTGGGGTAAACCTCGAAGATATCAAAGCACCCGAATGCTTTTACATAGAAGAAGAGCTTCGCAAGCGCATGGACATTCCTGTCATGCACGACGACCAGCACGGAACGGCCATCATTACCAGTGCTGCCCTAACCAGTGCCTTGGAAATAGCCCACAAGAAAATTGAAGACATAAAAGTGGTGGTGAGCGGTGCGGGTGCTGCTGCCCTAGCTTGCGTAAAACTCTACTTGGCACTAGGCCTTAGAAAAGAAAACCTAGTGATGTACGACAAAGATGGCATCATACGAAAAGACCGTCCCAACCTGCACCCCAGCCACGAACCAATAGCCACCGACCAGAACATCCACAGCCTAGCCGAAGCACTTGTAGGCGCCGATGTGTTTCTGGGGCTTTCCGTGGGGGGAATCGTGACACCCGAAATGGTACAGAGCATGGCTCCCAACCCCATCGTGTTTGCACTCGCCAACCCCAATCCTGAAATTGACTACGAAACTGCGATGGCTTGCAGGCCCGACATCATCATGGCCACAGGCCGCAGCGACCACCCCAACCAAGTGAATAACGTATTAGGTTTTCCTTATATATTCCGTGGAGCTTTGGATGTGCGCGCTACCGAAATAAACGAAGAAATGAAACTGGCCGCCGTAAAAGCCATCTCTCACTTGGCCAAAGAACCCGTTCCAGAAATTGTAAACAAAGCATACGGCGACGATAAGATAGTATTTGGAAGAGACTATCTGATTCCGAAACCTTTAGACCCTCGTTTAATTACTGAAGTTTCCTCGGCGGTGGCCAAAGCCGCCATGGAATCTGGGGTGGCCAAAATAAAAATCACCGACTGGGAAGAGTACAAAAACCAGCTTTTGCAGCGAGTGGGTGTAGATCAAAAATTGATGACGCGCCTGATGAACAAGGCACGCCAAAATCCAAAACGCATCGTGTTTGCCGAGGGCGACAAGTTCAAAGTGTTAAAAGCAGCCCAAATTATAGAAGATGAAGGACTTGGAATACCAATACTACTGGGCAACCGCAAAAAAATAGATTCCATTGTAAAAGAATATAAACTCGAATTATCCAAAAGCATTGTCATAGACCATCACGAGGAAAAAGAAAAGCTGGCGGCTTTTGCCAACATTTTGTACCAAAAGCGCAAAAGAAAAGGCATTACGCTCGACGATGCCCAAAGACTAATGCAGGAACGTAATTATTTTGGCACTATGCTGCTGGAAACTGGCGAAGCCGATGCCTTTATTTCGGGTTCTACGAAAGATTATTCGAAAGCTATTTTGCCTGCACTTCATGTCATTGGGGTAGCAAAAGGCGTAAACAAGGTGGCAGGTTTGTACATCATCAATTCCAAAAAAGGGCCTTTCTTTTTTGCCGATGCCACTGTAAACATCGACCCAACTGTCGATGAACTAGTTGAAATAGTGGGGCTTGCCGCCGATTTTGTGCAAAGTGTGGACGTGGAACCGCGTATCGCGCTCTTGTCATATTCCAACTTTGGTTCATCTAAAGGCAAGATTCCAGAAAAAGCCATGTTGGCCGCACAAAAGGCAAACGAAGAATACCCGCACCTGATGATAGATGGCGATATTCAAGCCGACATGGCTTTGAAACCCCAACTAATGAAGGAAGTATTTCCGTTTTCGATGCTGGCAGAAGAGGGCGCCAACACGCTCATTTTCCCCGATTTGGCTTCTGGAAATATCGCCTACAAGCTCTTGCAGGAAATAGGTGGTTGCGAAGCTATTGGCCCAGTGTTGTTAGGAATGGCAAAACCTGTGCATATATTACAGTTGGGCAGTTCGGTACGCGAAATCGTAAACATGGCAACTATTGCCCTTGTGGAAGCAGGTAGCGCAGATTAATTAGATTTGATTATTACGCAGATTTTTATTTGGTTTTATTTTCAAGTTTTATGCAAAACAAGCCTTAGCAAAAAATATTTCAACCTTCAAAAATCTGTTTTTAGCATGTGGGAAGATTTTCAGCATAAAGAACTTACAGGTAAACTGATAGGATGTGCGATGCAAGTACATTCATTTCTAGGGAATGGATTTCCAGAAGTGGTGTACCAACGGGCTTTTGAATTGGAATTACTACAAAATGGCATTGCATTTCAACGAGAATTGGAACTGGACATTTATTACAAAGAACATTCCCAACCCATTGGCACTAGGCGAGTCGATTTTTTAGTAGAAAACAAAGTAATCGTAGAACTAAAAGCTATTGGAAAATTGGAAGATGGACATTACGCCCAAATCATCAACTACCTGAAAGCCTTTAAACACGAAGTTGGATTATTAATAAATTTCGGAGAAAAGAGTTTAACTTGGAAGAGAGTTGCGCTATCGCCATCGAATAATAATCTGCGAAATGCTTGAATCTTCAAAATCTGTGTTCTGAACTTTTTACCTCATTACTTAATTTTGCCTTTACTATCCAATACACATCATGCATAAAAAATTCCTTTTCTTTTTTCTTGGTCTTGTGGTCTGCCTTTCATTGCAAGCGCAGTTTTTTCCCAACAATAATGTGGGAAACTCAGCTACTTCAGCCGATAACAAAGTGAAGCAACACGCCACCTGGAAATATGCATTAAATCCCACAAAAGCATCAGTTGGAGAAGAAATAGAACTCATTCTGACAGCCGAAATAGAGGAAGGCTGGTATTTGTATTCCTCCGATTTTGATCCCAACCTGGGCCCTATCGTCACGGCCATTACCTTTAAAAAGAAAGACGGTTTTGAACCCGTCGGCAAACTGAAAGCTGTTCGTCCCAAACGCAAGTTCGACGACATTTGGGGAGGCGAAATTTCGTATTTCATCAAAAAAGCAGAGTTTAGGCAAAAAATCAAACTATTGAAAGAAAAGCCAACGGCCGAAGCCACAATTGAATACCAAACCTGCACTATCCAAGACGGCGCTTGTGTGGGCGGGGAATATGATTTTTTAGTTAACAGTGATCAGTTGTCAGTTGTCAGTAATCAGTCGGCAGTCGGCAATCAGCAGTCAACTAAGGACACGATGCAGGAAACGGCTAACAATGAACAAGATACCGTCATCCATCATCCGTCAACCCTAAACGACACATCCGCAACCCACAACCCACAACCCACAACATCTGAAGCAGACATTTCGCTATGGGCATTTTTCCTAAAAGCTTTCTTGTTTGGTTTGGCGGCATTACTTACGCCTTGCGTGTTTCCCATGATTCCGATGACGGTTTCGTTTTTCACGCATTCAAGCAAAAGCCATAGTGAAGCAGTACGCAAAGCATGGATTTATGGACTGTCTATTATAGGCATTTACACTTTGTTGGGAACGGCGGTGGCCGCCTTGTTTGGTGCCGATGCCGCCAACTTCATCAGTACCCATTGGCTACCCAACTTATTGTTTTTTGCCATTTTCATCTTTTTTGCCGCTTCGTTTTTGGGCATGTTCGAGATTGTATTGCCTAGTTCGCTCGTGAACAAAATGGATGCTCAGTCGGAAAAAGGCGGTCTTGCCGGCATTTTCTTCATGGCTTTCACCATTGCTTTAGTCTCGTTTTCATGCACGGGCCCTATTATTGGCACGGTACTTATCGAGTCGGCTGGAGGTAAATTTATCAAACCCATTGTGGGTATGTTGGGTTTTTCTACGGCCTTTGCCATTCCTTTTACCTTGTTTGCCATGTTTCCAAGCTGGCTCAAATCCTTGCCCAAATCGGGTGGCTGGCTAAATTCAGTGAAAGTAACCCTTGGCTTTTTGGAATTGGCTTTCGCCCTCAAATTTTTAAGCCAAGCCGACCAAGTGTACCACTGGCGAATACTAGACCGTGAGGTTTTCATCGCCCTTTGGATGGTTATTTTCCTACTGCTGGGCTTGTACTTGCTCAAAAAAATCAAACTGCAGCACGACGACGAGGACTATACCTCGCAATCGGTTTCCGTTCCCCGTCTTTCGCTTTCTATCATTACTTTTAGTTTTGTCGCCTACTTGACTCCCGGCATGTTTGGCGCACCGCTGAAAGCCCTTTCGGGTTACTTGCCGCCCATTTCCACTTCTGATTTTATTTTAGGACAAACCCACAACTCACAACCCACCACAGGCAACTCACTATGTGACATTCCCAAATACGCCAAGTTTCTCCATTTGCCTCACGGATTGCAGGGATATTTCGATTTAAAACAAGCCCAAGCCTGTGCCAGGCAACAAAACAAACCGCTTTTCATCGACTTTACGGGGCACGGCTGCGTGAACTGCCGCGAGATGGAAGCCAACGTGTGGAGCAACCCCGAGGTGCTGAAACGATTGCGTGAAGATTTTATCATTGCTTCCCTTTATGTAGACGAGCGGAAACCTTTGCCAAAAGAAGAATGGTACACCTCGCCCTACGATGGCAAAGAGAAAACCACCATTGGCAAACAAAACAGCGACTTGGAAATCAGGCTTTTCCACCACAATGCCCAACCGCTGTACGTGATAGCCGATGCCGATGGGAACATAATAGGCGAGCCAAAGTCTTACGACAAAAACGTAGAGGCTTTTATTCAATTTTTAGAGGCGGGAAAGGCAGGGTTTCGACAGCGATAAGCCACTTAAGGATTTAACCACCTATTGTTCAAATCCTTCTTTAAAAAATTCAGCAGGAGTCATGCCAAATGCCTTAATCAGCTTCATAAGGCTTGAGAATCGAATGTCTTCCCCCGTTTCATAACGGGCGTATTGTGACCGTGTAATTTCCTTTTCGTAGGCAAAAAAATCAGCGTTTGTGTAGCCTAATGACTTTCTCAAGGCTCTTATTCGTTGAGCCAGTTTTTTGATGTCTTCATTGTCTCTTTTTGAGACTCTTTTTTTCTCTGGTATAGCTGATTTTTTCTTGCTCTCCATGCTATAAAGGAAGCAAGTGCCCTTTATACAACTAACCTTTAAATAAATGTCCTTTATTTAAAGGGTTATTTATTTAAAAATTGTTTTTATTTTTGTGTTATTAAACCATATAATTATGAAACATCTCTTTTTGAAACTAATCCTCGTTTTAGCCACGAATGTTGCTTTTGCCCAAATTCCTACCAATGGGTTGGTCGCTTATTACCCTTTCAATGGCAATGCCAATGACGAAAGTGGGAACGGAAATAATGGAACGGTAAATGGTGCTACACTTACTACGGATAGGTTTGGTAAGGCAAATAGTGCCTATAGTTTTAATGGCACTAACAATAGTATTACACTTCCACTAAATTTAAATGGAGCATTGTTAAATGCCACAAAGTTTAGTTTCTCAGCCTTTATTAATGCTAAAAAAGACGGAGCATTATTTTCAAATTGGAAAGCATACCCTCTAACAAACCCTTTTGGAGTTCTCATAGGCATATCAGGTAAAAAACTTAGTTCATCAAACATTACAGGAACTGGTATCGGTTCTAAAGACACTATTCCAATGAACAAGTGGGTACATGTTGCCACAGTATTCGATGGTAGTCAAATAGGTTCTTTGAAGAGAATGAAGTTATTTATAAATGGTGTACAAGTGTCAACAGATTCAGCTGCTTATGCTGCCATATCAGACAACCTAGGCAATACTGCAACAAATACTGAAATTGGGAGGTGGTATAGCCAATTTGGATTTATAGGTTATTTCGGAGGGTTAATAGATGACATGCGTATTTACAACAGAGCTCTTTCCAATTCCGAAATCACTAGCCTCTATAATGAAAATGCCTGTTTCCAAACAATCTCCGTCACCGACACCCTTAGAATCAGCACACTGGCAGGTTTCAATACCTTGCCACAAGATTTTGGTAGCATCAAAGTATTTCCAAACCCTACCAACGATGTGTTAAACATCAGCATCGACAAGCCTAGTGCGAATTACACCATCAAAATCATGGACAACACTAGCAAGGCGGTCTATACTTCTACCATCAAT
>JBIKRJ010000069.1:0-10688 GCA_044349205.1 Cytophagales bacterium
GGTGGCACCTATGGCATGCAATTCGCCACGAGCTAATGCGGGTTTCAGCAAATTGGCTGCATCCATAGCCGAATCTCCTCCTGCACCTGCGCCTATCAGCGTATGAATCTCGTCAATGAATAAAATAATTTCGCCTTCGGAATCTGTGACTTCTTTGATAACCGATTTTAGCCTTTCCTCAAATTCGCCCTTGTATTTTGCTCCAGCTACGAGCAAGCCCATATCGAGCGAAATAAGGATTTTTGTTTTCAAATTTTCGGGAACGTCGCCGCTCACAATCCTTTGGGCAAGCCCTTCCACAATGGCTGTTTTGCCCACACCTGGCTCCCCTATCAACATGGGATTGTTCTTGGTTCTGCGTGTCAATATTTGCAACACACGCCTTATTTCTTCGTCGCGGCCTATCACAGGGTCAATCTTTCCTGCTTTGGCCAATTCGTTCAAGTTTTTGGAATAACGCTCCAACGAACGGTATTTTCCCTCGGCATTTTGGTCTGTTACTTTACTTCCTCCACGCAATTCGTTGATACCAGATTTAAGGTCTTTTTCATTAAAACCTGCATCTTTCATCATTTGCGCCACCTTGTCGTTAGCTGCCAAAAGTCCCAATAACAAGTGTTCTAATGAGACATATTCGTCTTGAAAATCTTTCAGGTATTTACTTGCCTTTGCTAAAGCAATATTGGCATCGTTAGATAGGTATGGAGTGCCACCCGAAATTTTTGGATATGCCGCAATGAAATTATCAAGTACAGCCTCCACATTTTTACGGTTAACGTTCAATTTTTTAGATAAAAAACTGCTCACATTTTCGTCGGTAGCTAATACGGCTTTTAGAATGTGTCCAGTTTCGATGGCTTGTTGGCCGTTTGCTGTCGCCAATTCTACTGCTTTTTGAATCGCTTCTTGCGCCTTGATGGTGTAGTTGTTTAGGTTCATGGTCTGAATGTTTTATTACAATTTCGCTTTTGTTAGGCATCAAAGCAAATACCAAACCCTAGAAATAAGTCGGAAAAAATGACTTAGTTAAGTAATAAAATGTAACTCACACAAGACATAATGGCTCAACTTATAAAAAAACATTCCTATATATTGCCATTTTGCCAT
Source organism: Cytophagales bacterium (assembly GCA_044349205.1). Classification (GTDB taxonomy): domain Bacteria; phylum Bacteroidota; class Bacteroidia; order Cytophagales; family UBA9547; genus UBA9547. The sequence goes on from JBIKRJ010000069.1 coordinate 1,108, forward strand.
AAAAAAAGCCTCCAGATTAGGAGGCTTTCGTTACAGTAGTTTCGATTATTCTTAACTATTCGCAAATTCCTTGGGAGTGATGTTGTACTCAGGAAGGCTTTTGAAATAATCGTAGGTAATTTTTAATCCCTCGGCACGGCCTATTTTAGGTTCCCAACCCAAAATGCTTTTGGCCCTTGTAATGTCGGGTTTGCGTTGCTTCGGATCGTCGGTTGGTAGGGGCTTGTAAATAACCTTGGTACCTGAACCTGTAAGCTTGATAATCTCTTCAGCAAATTCCTTGATAGTGATTTCGACAGGATTTCCGCAATTCACTGGCAAATGATAGTCGCTGAATAGCAAACGATAAATGCCATCAACTAAATCGGATACATAGCAAAACGAACGTGTTTGCGTACCGTCTCCAAAAGCAGTAAGGTTTTCACCACGAATGGCTTGACCAATAAATGTAGGCAACACACGACCATCATTTAGTCGCATGCGAGGCCCGTAGGTATTGAAAATACGCACTATTCGGGTCTCCAAACCATGTACATTGTGGTATGCCATAGTAATGGCTTCTTGAAATCTTTTGGCTTCGTCGTAGCAGCCTCTGGGACCAACAGGATTTACATTGCCCCAATAGTCTTCCGTTTGAGGGTGCACCAATGGGTCGCCATATACTTCAGAAGTAGACGCCACCAACACACGCGCTTTTTTGGCTCTAGCCAAACCAAGCACATTATGCGTACCCAAAGAACTCACTTTTAGAGTTTGAATAGGGATTTTCAAATAGTCGATAGGACTAGCTGGCGAAGCAAAATGCAAAATGTAATCCAACTCACCAGGCACATGAATGTATTTGCTTACGTCTTGATGGTAAAATTCGAAGTCGGGCAGTTTGAACAAATGCTCGATATTTCGTAATTCTCCAGTAATCAGATTGTCCATCCCGATTACATAAAATCCTTCTTTGATAAACCTATCGCAAAGGTGGGAGCCCAAAAATCCAGCAGCTCCGGTTATCAATACTCTTTTCTTAGACATTTTATTTCGTTTTTATACCGATACAATGATAGTCATAACCTAGCTCTTTCATTTCAGCCACGTCATACACGTTTCTTCCGTCAAAAATGACTTTACTTTTCATCAGCTTGCCCATAACTACATAGTTGGGTGAGCGAAACTCTGGCCATTCTGTAACTAACAACAATGCATCGGCATCGATCAGTGCCTCGTATTCGTCTTTTGAATAAGTGATGCTGTTTCCAAGCGTTTTTTCAGCCTCGTGCATAGAAACTGGGTCGTAGGCTTTCACTTTGCCTCCAGCCTTCAAAATACTGTCTATGATAACCAAGGAGGGCGCTTCGCGCATGTCGTCGGTTTTTGGTTTGAAAGAAAGACCCCACATGGCAAAAGTTTTGCCCGAAAGGTCTTTTCCAAAATGCTTCACTACCTTATCAAACAATACCTCTTTTTGAGCATCGTTTACATCTTCTACTGCATTCAACACGCGCATGTCGTAGCCATATTCTTTGGCCGTGCGAATGAGCGCTTTAACATCTTTCGGGAAACATGAACCACCATAACCAACACCTGGATAAATGAATCTTGTACCAATGCGGGCATCAGAACCAATTCCCTTGCGTACCATGTTGACATCGGCACCTACCAATTCGCACAGGTTAGCCACATCGTTCATGAAACTAATCTTGGTCGCAAGCATGGAGTTGGCGGCATATTTGGTCATTTCTGAAGAACGGATATCCATGAATAACAACGGATGGCCGTTCATCAAGAAAGGCTTGTAAAGTTTCTTCATGATATCTTCGGCTTTGCTGCTTTCAATACCCACTACTATACGGTCGGGTTTCAAGAAATCGTCGATAGCAGCACCTTCTTTTAAAAATTCTGGATTGGAAGCTACGTCAAAATCAAGTGCACTGTCGCGCTTGTCCAAGGCTTGTTTTACTTCTTTTTTCACTTTTTCAGAAGTTCCTACCGGCACTGTGCTTTTGGTCACCACTACCAAATAGTTCTGCAAATTTTCACCTATGGCCTTGGCCACTGCAAGAACGTATTTCAAATCGGCGCTTCCGTCTTCGCCTGGTGGCGTGCCTACCGCAATAAAAACGGCCTCAGCATCTTTGATGCCCTCGGCCAAATTGGTGGTAAAGTTTAAGCGTTTTTTCTCCACGTTTCGAAGTACCAATTCTTCCAAACCTGGTTCGTAAATGGGCATGATACCCTTTTTGAGGTTTTCAATTTTATTGGTGTCTATGTCAATACAAGTGACATCAATACCAGTTTCTGCAAAACAGGTACCGGAAACGAGTCCTACATACCCTGTACCAACAACTGCAATCTTCATTTTTTATGCTTTATAAATTTAAATAGGGGCCAAATATAAAAATTAAAATTTACCTCTTTAGCACTTTTGGAAAAGTAAAACAACCGTAAATGGGTAGCTTCCAATCGTTTTGCCAAATTCTAACTACCTAAATCGGAATAGTTTTTGGCAATAATTGAAAAATCGTCCATGGCTTTGTATTCTTTGGCATATAGCATATCCAAACGCCTTGAAGTTGCCAAATCGAGCAAATGAAGGTCTAATCCGCTAGTGGTAGTCAGTACTCCCGCTTTAATTTTAGCTATGTCAATCGAGGTTTTGTCGCTGAATCCAACCCATGATTTGTGTCCAAAAATCACCGATAAAATATTTCGCAATAGACGAATGGGTTTTTTTACAAAAACCAATTGAAAAGGATAGGTAATGAGTAAAAATATGGCGACCAAAATATCCATCAATCTTTTGCTTCGTATCGATTCAGGTTTGGAAATGGCAAGCTCTATGTCAAAGGTATACAACTCGCCAATAGTTTCTTTGGAGTTGCTTCCTATTATATAATTCGACTCGTCGGGCACAATCTTGAAATCTACACCAGTAGTACGCACCTTCATCATCCACTCGATAATTTGAGCCGAGGCAATATTTTTTGAACAAAATATCACTTCATCGGCTTCATAAATCATGATGGCCTCGTTCAATTGGCCAATATTACCCAAACACCACAAATCTTCACATGGCAATTCCCGCGTTTGTAAATAGCCCAACACATTTACCTTGGCCTTTACTTGGTCTAGCATGAGCCGTACCCGCTCGCATTCTTCTTTTGCACCCACAAGTAGGGTACGCTTTATTTTTGATTCGCCCAACCGAATGTCGCGATGCAGAAGGAAATGCTTGATAAATCGAATAAGGAAAATGGTAAAAACTGAAACGACAAAACCAATCAAAATCAATGCCCTTGAGTATCGGTAATCTTCCAAAAAGTTACTTACCCCCGATATGAGCAAAGTACCCCAAGCGGCGCCCCTCAAAATCTTATAAAACCTGAATTCTTTGTCATATCCACCACTAAAATAAATCAATACCAACCAGCAACCAATGTACATGGGCAATATGACATGTAAATAAATGGTTGGATAATACCCCTCTTGGTCTTTAACATGTATCTCCCAAAAATGCGTAATGAATAGCATGAGGGCGTAAATGGCCGAAAACTCAAGTATCGGCAACCACATTATCTTGCAAAATCTTGCTACTATGGCCATGGCCGCACGCAGGTAAATGGCACTATTGATGAAAAAACTAAAAAGTCCTGCCTTTTGCTGAGAAAAATGCTTTTTCGCAAAAATGATCATGGCGCGATAAAACACGAACACATAGTTTACGCTGGTTCGCTTGGTGCTTTCGCCTTTGTAATGAATGATACGCGTCTCGGGAAAATAATAATTTTTGTATCCTGCTTTGATAACTCGATACGAGAGGTCTATATCCTCTCCATACATAAAGTAATCTTCATCCAAAAGGCCTATTTTGTCTAGCGCCGACTTGCGCAACAGCATAAATGCACCAGCCAATACTTCTACTTCGTGCGTTTTGTTTTCGTCTAAAAAACCCAAATGGTACCGACCGAATATCTTGGATTTGGAAAATAATTTGGAAAGGCCGAAAATCTTGTAAAAAGCCACTCTAGGTGTGGGCAAACCGCGTTTCGATTCAGGCAAAAAGTTTCCTTTGCCGTCTAGCATTTTTACACCCAAAGCCCCCGCTTCGGGATGCGAATCCATGAATCCGCAACATTTTGCCAAACAGTCTTCTTCTAGTACCGTATCGGGGTTCAACAAAAGCACATACTCGGCATTAGACAAGCGTATCGCCTGATTATTGGCCTTCGAAAAACCTACATTTTCCTTGTTTACAATAAGGTGTACATCGGGAAAACGCTTTCGTATCATTTGTACCGAACCGTCTACCGAATTGTTATCAACCACAAAAATTTCGGCCTCTAATCCTTTAATCGCCTTCTGCACAGAAAGCAAAGCCTGTTCTAGGAAATAACTAACGTTGTAGTTGACAATTATGATGGAAATCTTTTTCACAAAGAAAGATAGAGGTCAGCGGAAAAGTATGCGATAGGCTGTTTCTTTGTTTTTGCACAAATATAACAAAATATCATTCTTGCCTTTTTATGATCAAAATCAACCCGAAACTTGAAATTTAATGGCTAAGTTTGAATGCAAAAGTTTTTCAGATGGGACTCATCGATTGGGCTACGAGATTTAAACCCTTCTTTTCACTCTACAATCTTTTTCAGTACAACATGCTGAAAAATAATATCCCACTGTATAAAAAATGGGGGATTCATAAACAATATTTCAGCAGTATATCTAGTAAAGATTTTCAACACATACAAAATCAAGATACCCCTTGGCTTGATAGTGGCAATTCTGCCACCTTGCTACCAGAACATCCTATCTTTAAAAGTCTTGCCCCTATACATCAGTCTGCTTTGCTCGATTGGTCGAAAAATGGATATGCCATTTTGCCTGCTTTTTTCTCGAGCAACGAAGTAGAGTTTATAAACAATGAAATAGATAATTTACTGAAAAACAAGAAACTAAAATGGAAATACAAAAATAAATTGATGTTTTCGGTCAACAAATCGGCTTTGTTGCGGTCAACCGCCAACAAAAAAACCCTAACCGACATCCTTTCCTTGCTTTTAGGAAAAAAGGCAAACCTTTTCCAAAGCATCAATTTTTACCAAGGTAGCCAACAAGCGGCACATTCTGACATCGTGCACATGACCACCTTTCCGCAAGGTTATTTGATAGCCTGTTGGATTGCCTTGGAAGATGTGGGTTCAGAACAAGGGCCTCTTTTTTACTATCCCGAAAGCCACAAACTTCCATATTTCTTGAACGATGCCTACGCCCACGGCGGAAACGATTTTTTTATAGGTAAAAACGCATATAAAAACTACGAGACTGCCCTTGAAAAACAAATACTTGAGAAAGGACTTGAGAAAAAAACTTTCATTGCCCAAAAAGGCGATGTGTTGATATGGCACGCAAACCTTTTGCACGGCGGAAGCCCCATTGCCAATAAAAATCTGACGCGAAAAAGTATGGTCATGCACTATTTTGCCGAAAGCGTCATTTGCTACCACGAAATATCGCAAAGACCTGCTTTGATTAAAAATATCTAATACTCGCCCACTTTAATAGCCAATACCCAAATCCTAATTTTTAACTTTGCCATATGGCTGTAAAATTTAACAATTCCATCAAGATTGGCATTTTGGGAGGCGGTCAGTTAGGTCGTATGCTCATTCAGGCTGCCATCGATTTAGATTTGGACATTGCCATTCTAGATCCCGATCCGCACGCCCCATGCAAATCGCTATGTAACAAGTTCGTTCAAGGTGCCTTCCACGATTACGAAACGGTGCTTTCATTTGGTGAAAACCTGGATTTGATTAGCATCGAAATAGAAAATGTGAACATCGAAGCATTGAAGAAATTGCGTGCGATGGGGAAAAAAATATTTCCACAGCCCGAAGTAATTGAACTCATTCAAGACAAACGCACTCAGAAGAAATTTTATCGCGACCACCACATACCTACTGCCGATTTTGTTTTGACAGAAAACAAAGCACATGCCAGCCAGCATTTAGATTTTTTGCCTGCATTCCATAAACTGGGAAAAGGTGGCTACGATGGCAAAGGAGTACAACCTATTTTGAACAAAAACGATTTTGCCAACGCGTTCGACCAACCTGGTCTGTTGGAAAAAAAAGTCGACTACCTCAAGGAAATTTCAGTTATCGTGGCACGAAACGAAGAAGGGGAAATTTGCTCTTTTCCAGTAGTGGAAATGGTTTTCGATCCTGTTTACAATTTGGTCGATTACCTTATTTCGCCTGCCCAAATCGAAGAAAAATATCGGTCTAAAGCCGACCTAGTCGCCAAAAAAGTAGCCGAATCGCTAAAAATAGTGGGCATTCTAGCTGTAGAAATGTTTTTAACCAAAGACGGGGAAATTCTAGTCAATGAAATTGCTCCACGGCCACACAACAGTGGCCATCACACTATCAAAGCCAACACCACCTCGCAATACGAACAGCATTGGCGTGCCATCTTGGGCTTGCCTTTTGGCAACACCAACGCACACAAACTTTCGGCGATGGTCAATGTACTGGGAACCAAAGGGTACGAAGGCGATGCCGTTTATGTGGGATTGCACGAAGTGCTTAAGTTAGATGGCGCCCACATTCATTTATATGGAAAAAAAACCACCAAATCGTCGCGCAAAATGGGCCATATTATCATCATGGACGACAATCTTGAAAACCTTCAAGAAAAAGTAAAATACGTGAAAGAAACTATACAAGTAATCGCATGAACAAACCATTGGTAGGAATCATTATGGGTAGCCAGTCTGACTTGAAAATAATGGCAGAGGCAGCCCAGATTTTGGAACAACTTCAAGTTCCATTCGAATTGACCGTTGTTTCGGCTCACCGCACTCCCAAACGCATGTTCGACTATGCTTCGAGTGCGGCCGAAAGGGGCTTGAAGGTAATAATCGCTGGTGCTGGCGGCGCCGCGCATTTGCCTGGAATGGTGGCTTCTATCACTCATTTACCTGTAATAGGAGTTCCAGTAAAATCTAGTAATTCTATAGATGGGTGGGATTCTGTGCTTTCCATTCTTCAAATGCCCGGCGGCATTCCCGTGGCCACGGTGGCCTTGAACGGTGCCTTGAATGCTGGCTTGCTTGCAGCTCAAATTATTGCCACCTCAAATACTGAAATTGACAAAAACCTGAAGGCTTACAAAGAAAGTCTGAAGACGAAAGTGGAAAATTCGGCTAAAGATTTGGAAGAAAAAGGCTACAAAAATTTCATATAACTTCCCACAAAGCCAAAGCCTCCTCTTCTTTTTCTCTCATTTTTTTGGAATCGGCAGCGGTTTTGTCTTTGAATCCCAAAAGATGAAGCACCCCATGTGCCATTACTCTATGTAGTTCATTTTCAAAAGACACGCTATATTGGGAAGCGTTTTCCTTCACCCTATCTATACTTATATAAATATCGCTTTCGAGCGGAAGCGGGTATTCTTGGTAACGAAATGTAATGATGTCGGTAAGGGTATCGTGTTGCAAATGGGTTATATTCAACGAAAGCAAATAGTCGTCATCACAAATAATAAAATGGAGAGAAAGAATGCTGCCCTGATGATTGGCCACAATTTGATTTAGCCACTTTCGGAGTTTCGACTTGCCTTTTAGTTTAAAAGTAGGATGTTCTGAATGAAATGTAAGGTTGGGCAATGGTGGTATCAGTTCATGTTAAATTTCATTTCCACTACACGGCCTTGGTCGGTAAAAGCGATTTCGTCACACAAATTTCGCATCAAGAAAACTCCACGGCCGTAAGGTTTGCTTACGTTTTCAGGCAAAGTAGGGTCGGCCAAAGAACTAGGGTCGAATCCGCTTCCTTGGTCTTCAACTACAAATTTTAAATCTTTGGCTCCTATGAAAAGGGAAATGCTGACCATTTTCTTTTGGTCGTTGCTGTTGCCGTGCTTGATGGCATTATTCACCGATTCGGTTACCGCTACCATGATATTTCCATAAAGGTCATCGGCTATGTGAAATTTTTCTTTCGCATTGTCGATAAAACTTTCCACTATGCGAATGTTTTCAAGCATAGAAGGGATTTGGATTGAAATCTTTTCCATCGCGTGGCTAAGGTACATCACTGACTAATTTTTTGAAAATATTGTCCTACTTTTTCCTTGTAATACGGATTTAAACTTGGCGGGGTTGACTTCAACATTTCTATTTGTTTTTCTTTTTCTTTCAAATATTTGTCCAAAGCTGGAGGAAATTTTCTTTCAATATCTTGTTTTCCGCTATTTGATTCACGTTTTTCTTCAAATTCTCTTTCACGTTGGGCTTTTTCGCTTTCCAACAAACGCGTAACAATATCGTTTTGGCGCATAATCGTTTGCTGTGAAAGCTGCTTGAAAGCCAAATCTCGTTCTGTTTCTTCCATTTTTTTGGAAAGTTCTTTTAGTTGTTGCTTGCCATTTTGGTCTAAAGTGCCTTTTCCCTCCATTTCTTTCAGCATTTTCCTGATGGCTTGTTGTTCGGCAATAAGTTGGGCAAGTTCTTGCGAAAATTCTTTACCGCTTTTGCCACTTTGTTTTAGTTCGCCAATTTTTTTGTTCAATGCTTTTTGCAAATCGCTAATGTTCTGTCCTTTTCCTTTTCCGCCAGGTTTTTTACACTGTCCGCTACCCGGCTTGCTTTTCATTTGCCTGCTTTCGTCTTGTAATTGTTTCAGCACCTCCGACAACATCAGGGCAAGATTGTTCATAGAGGTCATGGCAAATTGCTGTTTTCCAGCCGAAATATCGGGGCGGCGTTGTTTCAAGTCGGCAATGCTCTCCTTAATGTAATCGTTCATGTCGCCCACTTCTTTGGTCACAAACTTTTTTACTTGAAAAACACGCTTTGCCAAGGCATATAAGCTATCTTCCACCATTTTGGCATCGTCTTTCAACTTCATTTGCCTTTGTAAAAGGCCCACATAGCGAGGGTCTGTTTGGTTTATTTTCTTAAACTCTTTCATCAATGTTTCTTGCTCGAATGAAAGTGTCAACAAGTTTTCAAGCAAAAAGCGCAAATCTTCAATGTTTTCATCAACCACTTCTGCTTGCATTTCTTGTTGGGCTTTTTGCAATTGTTCCTTCAAGTCTTCCATTTGCTCGGCAGCCGATTTTTGTTGTTTCTGTGCTCCTTTTTTGTTTCCCTGTCCAAGTTGTTCCAAGCTTTTCTGTTGTTTTTCGCTGATAGATTTTTGGATTGCCTCTTCTTTGTCGAAACTATTTTTCTCTTCCAAGCTCTTGTTTAACTCATCTAGTTGTTTCAAATCTTCCTTCAAGCCTTCAAACTTCTCATTCAAATTCTGCTGCTCCTTTTTTTGGTTATCTATTTGGTCGTTGTGTGTTTTTTGCGAAAGCTGGTCTTGTTCTTTAGACAGTTGGTCAGTTTTTTGAATGGCATTTTCCAATTCTTTTTCAAATTTCAACTGTTTGAACATTTCCAGCATTCGCTCCAATTCTTTATCGAATCGTTGTTGCTTGTTTTCAATTTTTTCCAACAAGTCTTTTATCTCGGTACTATTGTTTTTTTCCTCCAACAATTTCTGAAGTTCTTGATACAATTTAAGGGTTTCGTCGTCGAG
>JBIKRJ010000070.1:0-10641 GCA_044349205.1 Cytophagales bacterium
CACTACCGTTACGGGAGAAACGAAGTTGTCGATAAACACCCTTACATGGCCAAGGACAGAGGTGAATGTGCCATTGTTTGTAAAACCAACATTGGGTACGAAATCCTTTACCATCACCACCATGACTGCTACAGGGTTCAATTATTTCATCTACGACGATTTCTTGGGGACCAGCACCGCGATAGTGCAAGGCACCGTGATACCGTTCGAGTTTACGAGCAACACGGCCACCACAAGGGCGGATAGGTTCAGGATTGTCACCACTCCTCTCACCACCAGCACGATCGAGGTTACCACCGACGGAAATTCGGGGATAGTAAGCACGGGCTTGGTGTTGAGCCCGAACCCGACCATGACGGGCAAACTCGAATTGTCGCTTTACGGCGCCAAAGCGGGCACTGCCGATGTGGAGATATTGGATTCGCGCGGCATATTGGTGTACAGGTCGATTGGCGTAGCGACCAGAAAGACATCTTTCGGTGCCGACACCCACATCGACTTCGGCGACCTGCCTGCAGGGGTGTATGCGGTAAGGTGTACGCACGCGGGTGGCAGCAATACCCAAAGGTTGGTGGTGACGAAATAGTTTTTAGTTCAGAGTTTTGTGTTTAGAGTTCAGAGTTGGGGAAGAAATTCCCTGCTTTGAACTCTTTTAGTTTTTAGTGCTGAAAGCCTATCACGGTCACTGAGCCTGTCGAAAGATGTTTTTCGTTCAGAGTTTCAAGTTCTTAGTGTCAATGCCTGAAATAGATTGACCGTTTAATAAAGTTTAAAAAAAATATATAAACTTTAAATAAACCCCTCTCAAACTTCTCCCTATTGGGGAGAGGCTTTTTCAAGAGGGTAACTCGTCCTTATGATTCCCAAATGCTTTTTCTGCTCTTAAACGGAACTCTGAACTCTAAACTCCGAACTCTGAACTCTGAACTCTGAACTCCGAACTAAAAAACCTCTAAACTTTTAACTAAAATTAGTATCATTGGGGTTATTTCTGATAAAACAGTAATTCTCCAATTGTAAATTAGATGTTTAGGTTTTGTAGTGCTACGCTTTTGGTATTGGTAGCAGTGGTAAATGGTTTTTCCGCCACAAGATATTCAACAAAAAGTAATGGGAATTGGAGCAGTACCTCCACATGGTCTGATAGTCCAGGCAGTACGGTGGGGGGTGCAAGCGTCCCTACAGCAGGCGATGCAGTCGTCATTACATCGGGTGACAATGTGCGCCTCGATGTAGCAAATGCTACTTGTGCCTCTGTTTTTTTAGAACACAATGCAGCCTTGCGCTTCAATGCCAGCACTCAACTTACCGTTAGCGAAGATTTTACCCTTGGCGCTTCTACTTCGGCAGGAACGCTCGATATGACCTTTGGAGGAACGTTGGTATGTGCGAGTATAACCGATGGCAACGCATCTAGTAGTTTTCTGGCGGGCAGCGGTACAGTACAAATCACCGGTACAACCACCCTTCCAGCTACTTCTGCCTTTTCTGCCTTCAACAGATTGTCCATAGCAGGGGGCACGGTTTCATTGGCTAGAAATACGAGTATTTTATCTACACTCAACCTAATCGGAGGCAATTTCATCGCCACAAATTATGTAAGCATGGCGAGTGGCAGTACCATAAGCAGAAGCGGAGGAACAATGACCGGAACATTGCAGGGAACATTGCAGGGAACAAGCCAATACAATGTGGAATATACTGGCAACAGTAAAACTACTGGCGACGAACTTTCGGGAACAGACTTGCGAAATGTATCCGTGCAAATGACGGCAGGTCAGGTGCTTGGCTTGAATCAAAGTAGGTCGCTGGTTGGAAACATAAATATAAGTTCAGGGATATTCGATTTGGGTACTTTTACGTTGAATAGGACAAGTATTGGTGGCAGCTTGACTGTGTCAGGCACGCTACGATTGGGAGGAAATGCGGGAGGGGAATCGGGAAGTAATTTTCCTGCGAACTTTAGCACGTTCAACTTTAGCAACGGGACTTTAGAATACAATGGCTCGAATGACATAATCCAAACCGTTTTCGATGGCCCCGCCTACCATCATCTTGTTTTGACCAATGGCGCAGGTATAGGCATTGCTCAAAAACGAAGTGTGGCCAATATCACCGTCAATTCGGGTTCATTTACGGTAAACAGCAACGTGGTTTTTGTACCCGATCCTTTGAACCACATAGGAGGTACGGGCACGCTGGTAGGGACAGGAACCGTGAGGGCAACGCGCGTGTCACCCACAGCCGATTTTTCAACCCAATATAGCCTTACCAAAAATGTGGCCACATTGACGGTGGACTATGCAGGAAATGGCGCGCAAAACATCAATGCTTTTACATACGGCGGTTTAGTTACGAGCGGTTCGGGCACCAAAACCTTGATAGGCTCAGTAACAGTCAACAACTCGTGTAGCATTGGGGTGGGCACCACGTTCGACCAATCGACAAGGACGATGACCATAGCCGGTGGAGGAACTTTAGAGGTACAGGGAAGGTTGGAATTTACCTCGAGCAGCGGACTCATTCGTTCGGGTACTTCAGGCACAAGCACACTCGTAATGGGTTCCTCGGGCTACATACGCACGATAGATGCCCTAGGTTTGGGGCCAGTTGCCAATGCTTCACTAGTGGCACAATTGGGCGGGGCGTGGTCAACCGCCAGTATCGCGAGCAACGGCACAGTAGAATATGCTTCTACCAATGCCCAAACCGTAACCGACATGGATTATAATCACCTTGTCATTTCCAATTCGGGCACAAAGACTTGGACTTTGGGCGGCACACGCAATGTAACGGGGAATGTGACCATTGGCGGTACGCTTGCACTTTCGGGCAATCAGGCAGTGAACCTGAAAGGTAATTGGACCAACAACGGCACTTTTCGACAGGGTACGGCCATGCTCACGTTTAATAATTCTTTGGCCGATCAACACCTATTTGGCGATTCCACGACAAGTTTTCAAAACCTGACAGTACAAAAAGCCAGTGGAAAAAAGCTGATTCTGGCTGGACAAAAAGACATTACGGTCAACGGAACTTTGGCTATTGTGTTGGGTTCGCTCCATACGAACACTAAGACACTGAAACTGGGCAACACGGCTATCCTTACAGAAGCAGCGGGGCAAACCGTGGTGGGCAACCTGAACACCAGCCGAATGGTGAATATAAATTCAACTAATAACTTTGGCGGTGTAGGCCTAGAGATTACGCCAACTGGCGCTGCGCCAGGAGCTACGACCGTGTATAGAGTCACAGGAACGCCCATTTCCAACAATTCGACCTCGTCTATCAAACGCTATTTTACCATAGTTCCAAGTCAAAATACGGGCCTTAACTGCAGCTTGAAATTCAGCTACGACAGTGTAAGCGAACTCAACGGCCAAAATGCTTCCGAACTTGGTTTGTACCAGTCGGCCAGTCCGTTTACTACTTGGACCGACCAAGGTGGAGTTGTAGAGCGAAACACCTTGACACTTTCGGGGCTTACCCAACTAGGGCGCTTGACCGCTTCCGACATCGCGCACCAAATTGGACAGCCCACATTGGACAGTATTCCCAGTGCCTTTTGCGCAGGTGCTACCGCCATATTGAAGGGCACCAACCTCCGAAACGCGACTGCGGTGGGCATAGGCACTAGTGAAGTCGAGATAGTAAGCGCGAATACTCGTTCTATAACCATCAAAGCAAGTGTGGCCACTTTAGGAAATATTTTGGTGACAACACCCGGTGGCGTGGTGCAAAGCCATTTGCCTACCAGGGTGGAGCCAGCGAACGTTGGGGGTATTGTGTCGGGAGGTGGTGTATTTTGTTCGGGCAATGACAGCGCAACATTGATACTTTCGGGGCATGTAGGCAAGGTACAAAAGTGGCAATATGCCAGTGATACCAACTTTACGACAGGTTTTGTAGAATTACTGGATACCAACAGTAGCTTGGGTGTTTCCAATTTAACCTCAACTAAATACTATCGCGCTATAGTCGCGCAAGGGCAATGCCCAATGGCCATCAGCAAAACAGACAGCATGGTGGTGAAAGCATATTCGGAAACGGCAAGGGTATGGACGGGCAGGATAGACCACGATTGGAACAAAGCAGGCAATTGGATGTGTGGCAGTTTGCCCAGTGCCACCACCGATGTTGGCATTCCAAGTTTGGCCAACGTGTCTATCACCTCTTCGGCTTGGGTAAAAAACATTTTGATTGAAGCAGAAGCGGATCTTTCTTTGGGTGCAAACACCTTGAACGTGTACGGCAACTGGACAAATTTGGGCAATTTCAATCCTAATTTGGGTACTGTGGCCTTTGAGGGCAGTGCCAATGCTGTTATTGTCAAGAAAAGGGAAAATGAAACGTTTTTCAATTTGACAATAGACAAAGGGGCGGGCAAACTGACCACGGGCAGCACTTCGATATTGCCAAGGGGTACGCTTTTGGTAAAATCAGGCACACTAGATGTGCCTTTGGGCAAAGTCATGTTCTTACAATCGGCTGCGCCCACTTCTTTTGTAGATAATACATCCAGGTTAGGACGGGTAGGAGGCACAATTACTGCCAATTCAACTTTTTTGGTGTCGCGCTACATTGCCAGCCCTGCTTCTCGATTGCCTTACTTATATCCTGGCAGACCAGCGCCTACAGTGCTTCTTGCGCCATCATTAAAAGGACTGGTATTGATGCAGTGGTCGGACGACATACTTGTGAAACTAGGGGCAACGGTAGCAGCCTACAACGAGAAAAATAGCGTGGGAGATCGAGATTCCACAAAAAGAAACAGCGCTTGGAGGTATTTGGGCTCCTACACTTTGTCGCTACCCATAGCCAGGGGTTACAAAGTAAATGTAGGCCTCGACAATAACGACGATTTGCTTACCGTGATGGGCAAACCCCAAGTGGGCGATGTGACAGTGCCCATAAGCTATTCGGAAAATGGTACCAAAGGCTGGAATTTGATTGGAAACCCATATCCCTGCGAAATAGACTGGGACTCGGTGTATTTTCATGGCACCAACAGTGAAGTGGTAGAAGCCAATCTATATGTTATGGATCCTTTCAATTCTTCGCAAAGCAATAGCACTTATTTTATACACAACGCGCTGACAGGTATAAACTTAGACCCCAGACCGGGAAGTGGAAACAGAAACAATAATGCTGCTGGCTGTTTCATTGCCTCGTCGCAAGGTTTTTTTGTGAGGGCCATTTCCAATGGCAACCTTACCTTTTGCGAAAAACACAAACCAGCCAACCCTCCTTCCGAAGTGTATGCCAACTTGCGAACAGAAAGCCCAAATAGATTGATAAAGTTTGATGTATCTGACGGAAAAAACAGCAGCCAGGCCATATTGGCTTTTCACGAGTTGGGCAAAGATGTGTACGATGCGCGTGATGCCGAGCAATTTTCTACTGGCGAGTTGTTGCTCTATACAAGTATGGCCGACAGAAAACTGTCCTTAAATACCCTTGTTTGGCCCAGTAAAATCAATCTGAATGTCCCTTTGGTGGTAGAAACGAATGTGATAGGAAAGAAAAAGTTGACCATAAGCGAAATGACAGTGAGCGAAATGCCCTATTACCTGCATGACAAGTATTCCGACGAATACATTCCACTTTTCGAAGGGCAAGTATATGAGTTTGAGATTAGCCAAAACTCTACCACCCGAAATTTGTCAAGGTTCAGTATTGTGTCAACGCCTATCGTAACCAATTTGGCGGAGGAGGCCACTTGGTCGAGTAAAATGGATATGACGCTGAGCCCCAACCCATACACCAATGGCAAATTGCAGATAGCGATTCGAGGCAGCAAGGCCGAACGATTGAATATAGAACTGCACGATGCTGCGGGAACAAAAGTGTATCAAAAAATGGGCTTAGCAACAACTATAAACCCCACAGGCGTATCGTTAGACCTCCATTTGGGCAACTTGCCATCGGGAATCTACACCCTAAAATGTGCTTCAGAAACAGCTATTTACACCCAGAGGTTGATTGTTTTTAGGTAGTATTAAAGTTCGTAGTTTTTAGTTTAGAGTTCAGAGTTTCAAGTTCCGAGTTCTTAGTGTCAATGCCTGAAATAGATTGACCGTTTAATAAAGTTAAAAAAATTATATAAACTTTAAACTACGTACTACCCATTACAAACCAAAAAGACAAAACAATTTCGAAAGGCTAGTGCCTTTTGGAGCGTTTAATTGAGAATTTTTCTTCAAGTATTGTTCCAGTTGCGGATTTTGGGCTATGCCAAACCCCCATTTTTTTCGGTTGAAAAATTTTGCAGGCACAAGTTCAAAAAGAATGTCTTTCAAAATACCTTTTCCAAGCCCTGCATTAAATTTTTTGCAAGTGTTGATGGAAAGCGCAAACTCTACAAGTCGGTGGTCGAGGTAGGGAACGCGGCCTTCTATTCCGTAGCGCATGGTAGCCCTGTCCATTTTCACCAACAAGCCGTCTTTTAGTCCCACTTCTATCTCAAAAAGGAATTGTTCGGTAAGGGAATTGGCTTGTTTTGGAAAAGCAAAGCCTTTGTAAGCGGCATTTTGGGAGTATTTTTTTACTTCTTCTGCCGAAAAGAAACCATGTTCGATGCTGTACACATTGCTTGCTTGGTAAGGTGTACCTGATTTTGAGAACATTTGATGTGCTTTTACCAGTTTGGCCGATTTGGTAAGGGCACTGAGCAAACCGAAGAAGGGACTTGCCATTTTGCAAAAGGGGTTACCGAGTCTGTCGGCCCAAAGATGGCTGCCATAGCCAAGGAAAAGTTCATCGGCGCCTTCTCCCGACAACACCACTTTTACATGTTGCGCTGCCATTTCCGAAATGTACATGGTAGGGATGGACGAAGTGTCGGCAAAAGGTTCGGTGTAGGTAGCCGATACATTTTCGGCCAGTTCGATTATTTTCTTGTCGGTAAGGTACGATTCGTAATGCGTTGTACCGATGTGTTCGGCTATTTTCTTGGCAAAAGGCGCTTCGTCATAAGGGCTATTTTCGAACCCGATACTAAAGGTTTTTATTTTGCCCGGTTTCAACTGATGCGCAATGGCGGTCAGCAAACTAGAATCGATACCGCCGCTCAAAAACAGGCCTACAGGTACGTCACTTGTCAAGTGTTCTTCAACCGACTGGTACAAAAGGTCTTTTATTTTTCTTTTGGCCTCGGGGTAGGCCATGTCATTTTCTCCGATAAAATGTTCGGGTCGCCAATATTCCCACATTTTCAGGTTTCCCTGCATGTCTATTTCGGCCACGTTGCCGCTTGGAAATTTTTTTATTTCCTTGAATAAAGTAGCGGAAGAGGGCACAAAGCCCAAGTGCAAATAATGCCCTATGGCTTCTTGGTCTATTTGCAGTTTATTTTTCAGTTGTGGAAGCTGGGCAATGGCTTGCAGTTCAGAAGAAAAGACAAATGTTTCTTGGTCGTGGTAATAATACAGTGGCTTGATACCCAGCCTGTCGCGCATGAGGCACAGCGATTTTTTCTCTTTATCGTAAATGGCCAGGGCAAACATACCCCTGAATTTTTCTACACACTTCTTGCCTTCTTTTGCAAACAGTTCCAAGATAACTTCCGTGTCGCTATTGGTGCGAAGGGCTTGCTGGGGCAACAAATCTTTGTAGTTGTACACCTCGCCATTGTAGGTCATCACGTAACGGCCGTCGGCAGAATGGAACGGCTGGTTGGCCTTGGCGCTGGTGTCCAAAATGCTGAGGCGGTTGTGGGCCAAACCAATGCCAGCATCTAGATAGAAATCTTGGGCATCGGGTCCACGGTGTTGTTGGGCGTCGATAAAAAAGAGCAGCGTTTCCTTGTCGAAAGCACCCGATTTGTCAAGATAACCTGCTATGCCACACATTTAGATATGAAAAATGTTAATGAAATAATATTTAAGTATGGCGAGCGTACGTTTGCGAAACAACTCTTTGGGTGACAACTGAAAAGAGGAAATGAGTTCTTGCAAGATGCCTTGGTTGTGACCAGCCACCACTTTTTTAAGGCAGAGCAAAGTGAGCATTTGCGAATGGATTATGGGCAGGCAATGCCCTTTTTTTTGAATAAAAAGAGCATCCTTTTGCAATTCTTGGAGCAATAGTTTTATCACTTTTCGGCTTTTTTCTTCGTCGAAATGCAGCATGCTTCTGCCCGAATGGTTCAACATGCACGAAGTGATGGTGTTGTCGTAGAAAAACGTGTACCGCACCGATAATCTTAGCCAATATTCCCAGTCTTCGGAGGGGGCGATGTTTTCCAAGCTAAATCGGCAATTTGAAGTAACCTCCCTCTTCAAAAATACGCCAATGCAACTAAAGTAATTTCCACTGAGAATGAGTTCGTTGGCATTGCCCTGCACTTTGTTTTTTTCTTCTATCACCCCGCCTTTCTCGTCTTTTACTTCGTAAGCTTGGCGGTAGAAGTGCGGGTATTCTAATTTTTCCAACACTTGGCTTGCGTGCGTCAAATGATGGGGATAGAAGAGGTCGTCAGAATCTAAAAAGGTGATGTAGTCGCCTTTGGCCAATTCTATGCCCTTGTTGCGCGCAATGCCCCTTTCTTCGTTTTCTTTCCACAGGTACACAATGTGCGGGCTTTTGTAGTTTTCTACAAGCGCTTGGGTATTGTCGGTGCTGCCATCGTCGATGACGATGACTTCGAAATGCGTGTATTGTTGAGCCAAAACCGAATCGAGGGTTTTGCCCAACAGATGGGCACGGTTATAGGTAGGAATGACGACAGAAAAAAACAGAGGCTTATTCATACATTTTCATGAGTTTGGCCATCATGTAGTCTAATTCGAATTTTTTTGTCACCGATTTTTGGGCGTTCATTCCCATTTTTTTGCGCAAATCGGCATTTTCCAACAATGTTTTCAGGTTTTTGTAAATGCTGTCGCTGTCGGCATATTCGGCCACGAGCGCGTTTTCTTGGTCGCGCACCAGTTCGCCTGCAATACCCGATAGGGTGAAAACGCTGGGAATTCCCGCTGCCATGGCTTCAATATATACTTGTCCGAAGGCCTCGGCGTGGTAATTGATGGGAGTATGTACAAAAAGGTCGAAACAATGGTAGAAAGAAAAAAGGTCTTCTTCGAATGCAATTTCGGCATAGCTATGGGCAGGTAGCTGTTGCAGCAGCGCTGAAATCTTTTTTTGATAATCGCCCGTGGCGTTGGCCAATACAAGGTAGGCATTGGGATATTCTTCCAAAATACGCTTGAAGGCGGGAATAATGTATTGAATTCCTTTCCATTTGGTTTGCCGTGCGATGACACCGATCACGGGGTATTTGTCTTGTAGGGTATATTTCAAACGTAGCCAACTCACCGCCCCTTCGTTTAGCTCCTTGAATTTTTCGAGAGGAAAACCATGGTGGATGACTGCGATTTTTTCAGGTTTTACCCTTTCCTTTTTAACCAATACCTCTTTTACCACCTCGCTTACTGCAATTATTTTGGTGCTCAAAGAATTGATGGTCTTGTCGTACCATACCCCTTTTTGGTAATAGGAGTGGTGGTAGGTAGAATAATGTCGGGTATAAATGCGCGAAGGCACACCTGCAATTTTTGCGGCAGGTATGCCTACTAGTCCGGCATCGAGCAAGTGGCAGTGTACCAGCGATATTTTATGTTTGCGCAGGTACAAGGTCGTTTTTACGATGGCAACGGGTATGTCTTCCTTACTGGCATAAGGAATGCGGGTATGGGGTACTTTTTCTTTTTTTAGGTACTCTTCAAGGCCACCAACGCGCGTATGCAGCAGCACAAAATGCAGTTTGAATTTGGTCTTGTCTAGATGTTCGTGTATCCACTGAAAAGCCAGCGCAGTGTCGATTCCTGAAACGATGTAACAAATTTTTTTCAAAAAACAGCTTTAGAAAGAGGTACTATATATGCCAAAGGAGCACAAAAATAGCACATAAGGGCTACAGGATTGGCGTTCTGCCCGAAAGATTTTAGAACAAATCCAAGCGTTCGTAAGGTCTTCGGCTAGGCTTTCGGCCTACTTTAAATAGGGTTTGGATGCTGAGTTCATGCGAGGGGCCCAAAAGCCTTGATTTGTCGGATATGGGCAGGTCGTAGGCATAGTTGAAGTGTATATTTTTTTTCCTGAACCCGATATTGAAAGCCGTGGTGGCCACATTTTGTATGCCGTTTACTTTTGAAAAAAACGAACCCCTGACTACAATACCCACACAAAATGGTTCGTACACCAAATTGGTGCCTGCATACAACTGTTGGCTGTGTCCAACACTTGAATAGTACAAATGCGGCATCAGAAAGCGTTCTTGTTTTTCTTTTCGGCTTATTTGGTTGGCCATAAAATCTATTTTTATTCCGGTTTGCACCCCAAAACCGACAGGCAGTCTGCTTTCGTTTGTAATGCCCGCTATTGGGTTCAGGAGGTTGTAGGCAGATGCCCCAAGCCAAAATTGGTTGGTCGTGAACAGAAAACCTGAATTTAAGTTCAAATAAGAGGTAGTAGTGCCCAGGGGCAAAGTTTCGCCAGTGGCGTTGCCGGTATTGCCGGTAGAGGAAAGCTGGTCGTTGAAAAGCAAACCATTGCCACTATATCCTACCATTCCGAGGGCTGGTTGGAGTCCTACTTTCAGAAAAGTTTTTTTGGTTAGTTTGACCGTATGTGAATAGTAGA
>JBIKRJ010000071.1:0-10624 GCA_044349205.1 Cytophagales bacterium
CCAATGTGGTGGAAAGAAAAGCCCCCCCAATGCCACCAATGACACCAGGAATCAACAAACTTTGAAACAATTTTTTGTTGACGTTGCCAAACTTAAGGTGCGACAAACCCGAAACGCCAGAGGTGAAAATTTCGGCGATGTGCACACTGGCACTGGCTGCCGAAGGAGCAACCCCCGCACTAAGCAAAAAAGTTGTAGAGCTTACACCATAGGCCATTCCCAAAGCACCATCTATCATTTGGGCTCCCAATCCCACCATCGCATACAACCAAAAGTTTTTTTCAAGAAACACTTCCAAAAAGGATAAAGCTTGGTCAAAAACCAATTCAGGTGCCAAATAGCGCAAGCCAAAATATATTACCGACAAGGCCACTGCTACAATGCCTATTATGATGAAACTCTTTTCGGCAAGCGACATGGGCTCTTGGTGCACCTTTTCTTCCAAAGGCGGTATGCCCAGCTCTTCATGCTCAATATCAGGCTTTTCGTGCCTGTTAGTCAGTCTCCTTATTTTCATTATTGTCTATTTTATTTCCACTCTTTCTTTTTCGCAGGTCGAAGTTTTGTACAAGATTGAAACGCACCGTATTTAGATGAAGAAATGTTTGCTCGTTGGGATGCGATAAAATGTATTGGTAACCCAGCGTAAGGTTAGTATTTGCACTCACTCCATATCCAATTCCAAAATACAGCCTGTTTTGGTCGTAGTAACTTGGTGCATCGGAACCGAAATTGACAAACAACTCGTCGTATGCAATCAAAAAAACGGCATTCTTTTCTATTTTGTCGCCCGTCAATACATACTGGCAATTTAATTGATACCCCGCCCGAAAATAGCTGTTGTAATTATCCAACACTCCTTGCTGGTCGCTGTCTTGAATGTTGCGCATTTCCAGTCGCGCACGATGCTGTATTTGAAACCTACCAAACCGTTGTAAATAGTTGAAACGCACCCAAGGACGATGCTCTGAACGGTCGAATGAGTTTTTGGGTGTAATGCTGTGTAAGGAAAAATAAGCATAGCCTACAGACACATTACACACATCGTTGAAATGATAACTTGCACCAACACGCGCCAACCATTGCAGCGGCACGTTTACAAAACCGTCTGTTCTTCTGTATCCAGCATCTGCGTTTACTGAAAGTTTTTCGTTCAACCTTACATTCAAGAAATACTGAAGCCAAACTTGGCTATCGGTGCGAAAAGATTTGTTTTGCGCCCAGCCCATTGAAATGGGTAAAAAAAGTAGCAGTAAAACCGATTTTTTCAAGGCTTAATTCCGAACATAATTCTGCAAAATTACATACAACCTTCACTAATACAAAACTTTATTTGGCATTAAAAATAAAAAAGCAGTTATTTTAAACTATTATTTGGTATTATAAAAAATATACAAAACAATATACTGTAAATAACAAAAATTACCAAACACTGAAAAGGATTAAAATTATTGCCGAAGGACTATTGTGACAGAATAGTTTTGGCGTTTTTTATGAAATTGTAGTACTCATTCAAATTGGCTGATTGAATGTCGTCCACTCGGTTTTTTATTTCGGCCAGTTCGTCGTCAGAAATAAGAATTTCCTCTCTGCTCGCTTCTTTAATAGACTTTGCCACCTTGTCCCAGAATTTTTCGAGCTCACTTTTTCCTTTTTCCAAATAATAATCGGCGTGTGAGGGGCCATTTTGTGTGTTCAGCAAAACCGCTTGTATGTCTTCCAGGTCTTGGATACAATCGTTTACGTGTTGTTCTAAAATTTCGGCTTGCTTGGTATTGTGTTGGGCTACTCCATTCATAGTGTGTTGTTTGGCTTTAAAAACTACTTTATCTATTCACTTTTTGGCTTAGTCACAGCGCATCAATACGACGAACAGAGAAAGAGCTTTGGTCTACAAGTTACGAAATACTGACTATATTTAAGTAAAGAAGCACCGCAGTATTTGAAATCAGTGCAAATAATCTTTGTGCTTCTACCAAATAGACACTAAAATACACGACATGCACATCGACAGTTCGTCAATACTCAAAAGACTCATGATTCTTTTTTTGACTTTGATAGGCTTGCACATAGCGCGCAAATTCTTGGTTCCACTTGCCATTGGGGGCGTTTTTGCCACACTATTTTTTCCATTGTGCCGCTGGCTTGAATCCAAAAAAATCCCGCGCGGCATGGCGGCATTCTTGTGCTTGATTGTGTTGCTTGCAACTGTGGCGGGCATTGGTGCAATTCTTGGCTGGCAAATAGCCACTTTCACCAACGATTTCTCGCTCATCAAAGAAAAAGCCATCGAGACTTTTGCCCAAATACAAGAATATATTTTCAATCATTTGGGCATACCTGCCGAACAACAAACCGAAATTTTGAAAGACCAAAGACCTTCATTTGGCAACATAGTAGAAATTGTGGCAAGCTCGCTCTTCAATGTTCTGACCGACCTGCTTTTTGTGCTTTTCTACATATTCGGGCTACTGTATTACCGCATACACATCAAACAATTTATATTGAAACTAACACCTGCAGGCGACAAAAAAGAAATGGAAAATTTGGTGTACAGCGCATCTCGAGTTTCACAGCAATACTTGGTTGGCCTCACCAAAATGATTGTGTGCCTGTGGATTATGTACGGAATTGGGTTTAGCATTGTGGGCATTAAAAGTGCTTTCTTTTTTGCCGTGCTCTGTGGTATTTTGGAAATCATCCCCTATGTGGGCAACATTACGGGCACAATTCTTACTTTGCTCATTTCTTCCGTACAAGGTGCCAGCATTTCGGTACTGGTAGGTGTAGTGGCCACTTATGGAGTGGTACAACTCATTCAAGGTTGGATATTGGAACCCATTATTGTGGGCCCACAAGTGAAAATAAATTCCCTCACAACTATATTGACCTTGATTGTAGGCGAACTGATATGGGGCATACCGGGTGTTTTTTTGGCTATTCCGTTGGTGGCTATTTTAAAAATAGTGTGCGACCACATTGAACCTTTGAAACCATACGGTTTTTTGATAGGAGAAATAGAAAACAACAAGGAAAGGAAACGAATAGGACGACAACTAAAAACAACAAAACCTTTGTGACGGCCGAAAAACATACTTTAAATCGCGCGCCTACAAGCAAATTTTCACATTTGAATTGGCCGTATTTCGTACATTGCACTGCTATTTTTTGTCATGATTTCATTTGAACACACAGGTCTGTCTGACTCGTTTTTACTCGAACTTTATTCCAGCTTGCTGAAGCCAAGGCTCGTAGAAGAGAAAATGCTTGTTTTGATAAGGCAGGGCAATATCAGCAAATGGTTTTCGGGCATTGGACAAGAAGCAGTATCGGTGGGGGCTGTATCGGCCTTAAAACCAAACGAATACATACTTCCCTTACACCGCAATTTGGGAATATTTACAGGTCGCGATGTACCTTTGCAACAATTGTTTGCCCAGTTCCAAGGCAAAAAGTCGGGTTTTACAAAAGGGCGCGACAGATCTTTTCATTTTGGCAGCAAAGCACATCATATCGTAGGTATGATTTCGCATTTGGGAGCCATGTTGCCCGTTGCCGATGGCATTGCTTTGGCCGACAAACTTTCTAAAAACAACCATGTGTGCCTGGCTTTCATAGGCGAAGGCGGGACTAGCGAAGGCGATTTTCACGAAGCCTTGAACTTGGCTGCCGTTTGGAAATTGCCGGTTATTTTTTTGGTGGAAAATAATGGATACAGCATTTCTACGCCTGTTTCCGAGCAGTTTGTGTTTGCAAGTTTTACCGACAAAGCTGCCGGATACGGCATTGAAGCCAAAAAGATTGACGGCAACAATGTGCTGGAAGTGTACAAAACCATAAAAGAAGTAGCCGAAAATATGCGTTCGTCGCCCCGACCAGTACTTATCGAAGCGCTCACTTTCCGTATGCGAGGCCACGAAGAAGCCTCTCCCACCAAATTTGTGCCTGAAGAACTGTTCGAAAAATGGGCTCAAAAAGACCCTGTCTTGAATTATGAAAACTTCCTTATGGATTTGGGTCTTTTAACCGATAAGGAAAAACAAAAAATCAGCAACAAAATCAAAAAAGAAATCGACCGCGCTTGGGAGGCTATGGAAGCCGAAACCAGTGTTCCATTTCGAATAGACGAAGAGATACAAGACCTTTACCAACAGTCTGTTACAGAAATTTCTAATGCTTTTTCAAACAAGCGAAAACTGCGTTATGTAGATGCCATAAAAAATGGCTTGGACGAATGCATGAACAAACATTCGAATTTGGTGTTGATGGGGCAAGACATAGCCGAATATGGTGGCGTATTCAAAGCCACCGAAGGATTGGCAAAAAAATATGGCAAAGAACGGGTACGCAACACCCCTATTTGCGAATCGGCTTTGGTGGGCGCGGCTTTAGGTCTTTCTATCAAAGGTTACAAATCGGTTGTCGAAATGCAGTTTGCCGATTTTGTGTCTTGCGGCTTCAACCAAATAGTGAACAACTTGGCTAAAAGCCACTACCGTTGGGGACAAAACGCCGATGTTGTTATACGCATGCCCACCGGTGCAGGTACCGGCGCAGGGCCTTTCCATTCCCAATCTACAGAGGCTTGGTTTTTTCATGTACCAGGACTTAAAATCGTGTATCCTTCCTCGCCCACTTCGGCCAAAGGATTGCTCACGGCAGCCATCGAAGACCCCAATCCGGTTTTGTTTTTTGAACACAAGGCCTTGTATCGATCCCTTTCAGAAGAAGTACCCGAAGGCTACTATGCCTTGCCTATAGGCAAAGCCAAGGTATTGAATGTAGGAAATGCCATAAGCTTGATTACTTACGGGGCTGCCGTTCATTGGGCAACTGCCTGTATCCAAAAAAATAAGCTGCAAAACGAAGTCGAAATAATCGACCTACAAAGTTTGTTACCCATTGATTACGAAACACTTAGCGAATCGGTAAAAAAAACGGGCAAAGTACTTTTACTCACCGAAGATACCCACACGGGTAGCATCATGGCCGAAATATCGGCATGGCTAAACGAACATCTTTTCGAGCATTTGGACGCGCCTATCAAACGTGTATCGAGTCAAGATTTGCCGGTACCTTTCAATGAAGAACTGGAAAATATGTTCTTACCGAAAGCGTTGATTCTGGAAAAAATACAAGCGCTTTTGGCTTATTAGCCTAATATTCAGTAATTTTATTTTTTGTTTTCCCCAATAAACCCTTGCAAAAAAAGGAATTCAACATACAACGGCTATTACTCTTCAGCATTGCAGCTACCATTTTTGCAATGTTTTGGCGCTGTGCTACGCCCCGTTTCAAATGCGCCGCTTACAACGACCACATACACCAAACCCTGGCCGACACCAACGACCCTTCCAATTCCATCAAAAGTTATTACCACTACCCTGTGCTTGAAAACGGCGATACCACGGCTTCTGCCGCCGACTCGGGTGCTGTTGCCACAAACATGGATGAAGAAGAATTGGTCTTCGACGAAATGACAGACACCACGGGCTATTTGCCTGAGGAAACCGAATTGGCAAAGGAAGTGGAGGAAGAATGGAAACCCCATCCTTACGCTTTTTTCAACATCAGAATGGAAGTGGACTCGCTAGGCAAGCCCGTAAGCTACAAACCCGTGAATGTAAAATGGAACGGAATGGTAGACAAAAAGAAAAACAAGAAGAAAAACATTAATGTGGACAAAGAACTTGGGGAAGACAAAAAGAAATCTGATTACCTGTACGTAGAACCAGAAGCCAACTTGCCACAATGAGCCGCGCCAAAGTAATTTCTCCTTTTTTAGTCTTTATTTTTCTTTCACTCTTCTCCTGTTCCAACACCCATTACCCCTGCCCCGCCTACAATGAATCGGGCAATAAAAATGTCTCGATGAAAGTAGGTCCCGACGGCACCCCCATAAGTTCGGTCGACAGACAATTTGATGAAAACGGACTGGTGAAGAAGAAAAAAGTCAAAAAACTACACAAATAATCTATATTTGGGTACTGCCAAATGTATAATCAAAGCTGTTTGAAGCGCATTCTCACAAAAAAATCATCGCATTTCCCAAAGCTCGCAAAGCTGCTTGCATTTTGCTTGGTAGCTTTTTTTTCTACCGAAAAAATCGAAGCACAAAATAGGACAACTGGTGGTGGCGGAAAAACTCCCAATACCGACGACAACCGAACCATTTCCCAATTTGGCGACAACAAGGCCTTCCCTTCTGGCAAGAACTCAACTAGCCACAATAGCACCATAGACAAGTCGCGAAAAGAGAAAAAAGCGATAAAGCTAAAACAAGAAATGAGCTCCAAATTTAGAGGAAACGATGTGCGCAAAAAGCATCCTCATCATGTGAATCCAAAAGACGAGAGCGAGCGTGGGGGCAATACCAGTGCGACCGACCATTCAAACTATAACGACAAAAGGGAAGATCAAATGAAAATGAAGGAAAAACCCCACGACAAACACAACTTTCAGGGAAACGAAATGGTAAATCCAAAATTTATAAAGTTTGGTGCCCCCTTGAATGTTGACCATGTGAACCAAGAATCGCCCATTGTCGATTATTCAAAATTCAAAGATTATCGAAAAAAAGCTTTCGAAAAGCATGAAAAAACCATGCTGCACATAAATTCGGAAGGTTCGGCACAATACGGCAAAAGGCCTTCGGGCGAATTTGTCGATTTGAACGAAAGAAGAGCATTGCGTTCCAGCAAAGACAAAGAACAATTCAGTTACAAAGGCGATGTATCAAACGAAAAAAAAGAGGCGGACTTACGGACGAAAGAAAAAGAAATAGCGCACAACAGTGGCGACATGGATTTGAGTGCTAGAGACAAATCGCGCCGACAGAAAGAAAAAGAAATAGCCAACTTTTCGGGCAATTTGGAAGGTGGCGACAGAGACGAAATGCGCCAGCTGAAACATGAAGAAATGACCAACAACAGCGGCGATTTGGAATACATTTCGCAGAAAGAAAACTATCGTAAAAAACAAAAAGAAACAGCCAATTACAGTGGCGACTTACAGGCAAATTCGACAGAGGACATGCGCCGCAAAAAAGACAAGGAAACAGCTAATTATAGTGGCAACATGGTACTTGAAGACAAAGAAGGAATCATTCGCCAAAAACAAAAAGAAATTGCCAACAATACTGGCGACATAGACTTGACTGCCAGAAACGACATGCGCAGAGAAAAGGAAAAAGAGATAGCAACTTATTCAGGCGATATTTCTACCCACAACTTGTTGAAAAAAGCCAAGGAAATACGCCAAAAAGAAAAAACTATCGCCAACTATTCGGGCGATATTCTTGTAAAAACCTTGCGTGAGCGAGATAACCGCATACGTATGAAAGCCAAGAAAATAGCCGATTGGGAAGGTGACATTATCATTACCAGAAAAATGAAAGGTGCGCACCCAAGTGCCGCCTATGCTGGTGGAAAAATTGCCAATTCATACAAAGAGAAAGAAAAATACCGCCGTCAGATGTTGAAGAAGTACGGACGAAATTCCGATTTGGAAACACCCAATTACGAACGTAAAAAACAAGAGAAACCTACCTACGACAAGAATGAAGGAAAGATTTGGGACGTGCAAAACTACCGAGAAACCAAAATCAAAGAAGCACCTTGATTATAAAGGGGCTACCTACACCAAAAACCAGATTTTATGCATTGGGAACAACTGACTGACGTATCGCAATTAGAAAAAATAAAAAAAGATTCGGCTAGCCTCCCTGCACTTATATTCAAACACAGCACACGCTGTTCCATAAGTGCCACTGCCCTTTCCAGACTAGAGCGTAATTGGGAAAAGCTAAACCCCGAAGGTATCAGACCCTACTTTTTGGACTTGCTGAATTTCAGACCTTTGTCCAACAAAATACAAGAAGATTTTCTCATTAAACACGAGTCGCCACAAGCTTTGCTGATCAAAAATGGCAAATGTGTGTACGATGCTTCGCACTTAGCAATATCAATGGAAGAGATTTTGCGCCATGCCAAAGCATAGCTTTAAAGAAGCGTTTTTACACCACGTTTGGCAATATCAGTTTTTTAACAAAAACAACCTTTTGACCACTACGGGCGAGAAGTTGCAGGTTTTGTCACCAGGAATTTCAAACAAAAACGCGGGGCCCGATTTTTATCAAAGTCGATTGCTGATACAAGGCATCGAGTGGCATGGCTCTGTAGAAGTACATTACAAATCGTCGGATTGGAACAAGCACTTGCACCTTCATGACAAGGCCTACAACAATGTGGTACTTCATTTGGTATGGGAGCAAGATGCACCTTCTTTACGGCAAGACGGCACCACAATTCCCACCCTTGAACTTAAAAACAGAGTAAGCCAATCGCTCATAGAACAATACAAGGCGATGCTGGAAACCAACGAAGCGATTCCTTGTGCTGGAAATTTACCGCAGGTGGAAGAACTGTATGTAAAGGCCATGCTTGAACGCAGTTTGGTAGAAAGGATGGAAACCAAAGCAAACGAGGTGTTGCTTTTGCTACACCAAAACAAATCTGACTGGGAAGAAACCTGCTACCAATGGATAGGCAAATGTTTTGGCTTCAAGACCAATTCAGAGGCTTTTGTACAATTGTGCCACTATATACCCTATTCCATTTTAAGAAGATATTTGACCAATAGCTTGCAAACCGAGGCGTTGCTTTTTGGTACTGCGGGCTTTTTGGAATCAGAATGGGAAGAACCATATTTCGCTGCGTTGAAAAAAGAATACCAATACCTAGTAGAAAAGCACGCATTGAAAAAAGGAATGGACACAAGTGAATGGAAGTTTATGCGTTTGCGGCCTGCCAACTTCCCCACAGTACGTCTTGCACAATTTGCCGCATTGCTAAGTAAAACTGTCAACCTCCTCGATTTTGTGCTGCTGGACAAAAAGAATCTTGCGCAGCTAAAAACAAAATTCGATTGCGAACTGGCTCCATTTTGGAACACTCATTTTCAATTTGGCAAAAAAGGCACAAAGAAACGCAACCCTAAAATAGGGATACAAAGCATTGAAAATCTGATTATAAACGCTATAGTACCGCTTCGGTTTGCTTATGCCATAGAGCACGACCAGCAAGAAGATAAAGAGGCAATTTTGGAACTTCTAAGCCAATTACCAGCCGAAAAAAACCATATTTTGTCGCTGTACACATCCCTCAACTTTTCCAACCAAAATGCCTACGAAAGCCAGTCGCTGTTACAGTTACACAATGCGTATTGCAAGAAAAAAGCCTGTTTATCGTGTACCATCGGGCACGCCATTCTTCACCCTGTGGCCGCAACGCTATGATAGATTTTGTGTACATAACGATACATTGTTTGCTAATGCTGTGGGTGCTAAAAAGTTACTACACCCTTAAAATCAGCAAAATACATAAAAATATATTCTTGTATTCGCTTGTTTGGAAAATGATTTTTACTGCCGCACTCTCCTACTTGTTCAAGTACTATTTTGACTATATCACCGACCCACAAGCCGTTTTTGCACAAGCAAAAAAAGTGGCCGATCATATCGTTTTACATCCAGATAAAACAATCGAAATGTTATTTTTTGACAAAGCACCCAACATTGATTACAGCTCTCAAAACCGAACATTCTTTCTAATAAAAGCGGTGGCAATACTCAACTTCTTTACAAATAGCAACTATTGGTTGAATTCATATTGGTTTAGTCTTATTTGCTTCTTGTGCACTTGGCAACTGGCAGTTGTGGTGCACAAGCATCACCGTCCCGTTTTTCCTGCTTATGCCATTTCCTTCCTTTTTGTTCCCTCGGTTGTTTTTTGGTCTTCAGGACTACTGAAAGAAACATTGGCTTTTGCGGCTTTATGTGTGTTGGTGAGGCAGTTAATTCTTTTCCTGCAAGGCCGAATTAGTTTGTGGCCTGCGCTTTTGGCTGCATATGTCTTGTTCAAAATAAAATTTTATGTGTTGGGCGCTTTTTTGTTGGTTGCCTTGCCAAGCGTGGTAGTCTTTTTAGCACAAAAAAAAAGGGCATTGCACTTCAAAACAAAGGCTGTCTTATTTTTAGGAAGTTTAGCCTTTATCTTTCTCATTTTCAACACTTTTTCAAATTTTTATTTTCATGCCACCCTACCCGACCTAGTGTATTACAACCATGTGATGATGCTGGAATCAAATAATGTCGACTATGTATTCAGCGAACTGAAAGAGGGACAAATGACTAGTTTTTATCCATACATTTTGGAAGCCTTGTGGCAAGGACTTTTCAAGCCGCTACCCTACGATGCGGACAGTTTACTTTTAGCCTTTGCCGCTTTGGAAAATACACTTTGTTTGGTTTTGGGCTGTTATTTGTTCTATTGTATAGTCTTGAAAAAAATGTCGTTTTCAGCTTGGCAGTTGGCTGTCCTTTTGTATGTGCTTATGTGTGCTGTTTGCTTTGGTTTTAGCGCACCAAACTGGGGAACATTGGCACGTTACAAAATCGTTTACAGCCCATTTCTATACACCATTTTACTGTGGACTGTCATTCAAAATGCTACGATAAAAAGGATTTTTGCTCGTTTCAACCCATTTAAACTAACTTAGCATCGTTATCAAGATATTTGAGTAGTATGAACCGTCTTCCGCAGCTTTTTAAACAAAAAAACAAAAA
>JBIKRJ010000262.1:0-2817 GCA_044349205.1 Cytophagales bacterium
AAGGAACGGGCACCTAAAATATCGACATAATTGCGCTGCATCGAATAGGTTGCGTTGTTGGGATATTCGTTGCTCGTCCAGCCCAAGCCATTGGTACAAGTAATATTGGCAGTCAAATCGACCCTACTGACCACCTTTGGCGACTTAACTTTAACCTTAAATGTGTAGCTACCCGTAGTGGGTGCAATGCCAGTTGCCGATTTGAAACCTGGTACACCACCCACATTGAAGACGAGGTTGGCACCCGTTACCACGCCACCTCCCGTTGAAACTACTTGATATTGGGCAGGTATCGGAACTTGTATAACCACTCCTGTAGCATCCGTCTTACCATAATTTCGATACGAAACGGTGTAGGTCACTTCGTCATCAACAAAAGCAAATGTCTTATTAACACTCAAATATGATTTCATGTTTGGTTTTGCCACCATGTCTTCTGGGGCGTGCAAATTGCCCGACAAAGTGAGCATACCCAACAGCCTAAACCATCCATGAAAATATTTTGGTTCACTATTGGTAATGATGGTGTCAGATTCTTTCAATCCTGTATTTACATCGTCCCATTTCAACTCCAACTGACGATACAAGTCGGCGATAAGTTGCTGGTCGCCCGAAGAAACGGCCGAAGGCGCAGACACCCCTATGGTAAAATTGGTCCAGTTTTTACCCATCAAAGTACCGTTACCTAATACATTTTGCACCATTTGCGAAATGCCTTGATGCTTGACGGTAGTTGACACTGGATCGGGCGATGCTCCCAATGCTGCACATACTTTTGGGTCTTTCAAAAATGCAGCCAATCGAGTTGCATTGTCTATCATGGCAGTATTGCTTGCCAACGTATATTGGTGTGTCGCAGGATTCCATGTGTAAATGCCATTGCCTCGCCACATATAATTCAAAATCGTTCGCCAAGCCATCCTAAAGGCTTCCCCGTCGCTTTTCCCCTGGGTAGGATCCCCATCTGTAAAAGTTACATTGCTTCCATTTACATCGAAACCACCTGCAAAAGGCAACCTTCCTTGGGCATAATTTTGCGCCATGAGCCATTCACTGGCCGCCTCGCCTCGCTTGTATTGCTGAATGCACCAAGCCGAACCACTATTTTCTTCTAAAAATTTAGCAAATGACCGATAATAAGCAGGGGCTATGTAGCTGGCAAAACCGTTTTGGTTGTAATCGTTGGAAGGCACCTCTTGCGAGGGTCTGAATGGTCCATTTGCAGCCCCCCAATTCGTATTTTCACCAAAAGTATTACCCCCTTTTGGATAGCCGTCGTGCCCAATATGCCCTGAAAGATACCCTTCTATTGTATTGAGCGATAATGGCTTTATGCCTACGGTATCGGTAAAGTCGGTAATGACATTGAAAGCCTCCTCCAAATAAGACATCTCTTTGGTAGTACCCACACCATTTGCCACAATTACCCCCGATTTTGGCCCCCATTGTTTAATGGCCATCAACAAGGCCAAACCAATGTCCCAGTCACCATCTGCCGCCGCATCGCCACTTTCTTCTTTGATAGTGTGCCTGCCGTAACGATAATTTGGAAATTTGACTATACCCGTTCTGTAGGAAGGCGTGCGCACCAACATGTCGTCGTGTACACGCATCCACAAACCATCAAAAGTAACTTTGTCGCCCAAGTAAGCGGCAGCCAGCATGGCATAGCCTTCACCCTCGGCACAATCGTAAGGACAACCCAAATTTCCTCTTATGTATTTCACTCCGCCCGCAACATCTCCTGTATATCTGAATTTATTGGCCATCACTTGGTAGGCCTCTCTGATGGCTTTTTCCATATCGGCATGCGTTACCCCTTCGGCATTGTATTTTGCCAAAGTCTTGCCTTGCTGATATTCTAAAAACTGCGGAAAAGGATAATTGGGATTGCCTGAATTGATGTTGATTGGGAAAGGAACCTGAGCGAAGGAAAATCCACAAAAAACAAGAATAATGAGGATGAACAACGATGTTTTTTTCATAAATCAAAATGCTAAACAAAATCAGCACCAAGTATAGTTAGTGTAGAATATATCCAAACGTTACATACCAAAAACCTTCAAAAAGTAAACCTTATTGTATATCATGAAAAATAGTTTATGATTCTAAGCCAAAATACTACAAGAACAAAATTACATTTGCTTTGTTCAAAACACCAATTACTTCCTAAAAAAGGTAGAAAGCGGAAAAAAGGATAGTTTAAAACACGATTATTCCCATCAAACAATGTAACGCAGCCTAATGCAAGATGGTGACATGCCCGTCGTAGTTTTCCGTCCTGCCGTTCTTCCTTACCTCCAGTATGTAGTAGTAGGTGCCCGCCTCGAGTGGTTGGCCGCCGTTGGTAACCCCTTCCCACGGGGCTACCCGCTCGCCCTCGGCCCTGTACAGAAGCCCGCCCCAGCGGTTGAACACGCTCACCTTCAGGTACTCGTAGTCCACTAGGCCCAAATACACCCACGTGTCGTTCAGCCCGTCGCCGTTGGGCGTGAAGGCGTTGGGTATCTTGAAGGGCAGCCTCACAACCAACTCCAGGCTTTGGGTGGTGGAGCATGTCTGAGAGGTGGCCACCAATGTGTAGGGGAAGATGCCCTCGCGGCTGTGGCGCAGCACCAGGCCGGATTTGTCGCTGGCGCCCACGATACCCTGCCCCGACCACGAAAGGGTGCTGTTGGCAGGCATAACGATGGCCGAAAGCGCAATCGGCGTTTTGCCGTCGGCCGTGATTTCGACTTCCAGCTTGGCTGGCATGTCGATGGTGGGCCTGGGCAGTATGATGGCCTGCAGGGGTGCGGAGGTTCTTTCAGCACATAT
>JBIKRJ010000072.1:0-10430 GCA_044349205.1 Cytophagales bacterium
CTACTTATCAATACCATTTCTCAAGCTCTCCACCTCGACTTCAAGCGAATTCAGTTTACCCCCGATTTGATGCCTTCCGACATCACTGGTTCTGAAACGCTAGATGCAAATCGTGAATTTAAATTTATACATGGTCCAGTTTTTGCCAACATTGTCTTGGCCGACGAGATAAACCGCACACCGCCTAAAACGCAGTCGGCATTGTTGGAAGCCATGCAAGAATATGCGGTAACCGTGGGCGGACAAGTATATGCCTTGCCTCAGCCATTTTTTGTGTTGGCTACCCAAAATCCGATTGAACAAGAAGGAACATATCCTCTGCCAGAGGCGCAGCTCGACCGTTTTATGTTCAACATAAAACTCGATTATCCTAGTTTTTCGGAAGAAGTGGACATTGTGAAAAATACCACCGCAGGACTAAAGGTAGAAATAGCACATATATTGAATGCAGGCCAAATAAAACAATTCCAAGAAATAGTGCGCAGCGTACCTGTGGCCGACAATGTGGTAGAATATGCTGTAAAACTTGTACACAAAACTAGACCCAATTCAGCATTGGCACCGCAGCAGTCGAAAGACTATTTGGAATGGGGAGCAGGCCCAAGAGCTGCCCAATATCTGATTTTAGGAGCCAAATGCCATGCCTTGCTTCATCACAAGTATTCACCAGATATAGAAGATGTGCAAGCCATTGCCAAACCCATTCTGCGCCACCGCATAGTGCGAAACTTCCGCGCAGAAGCCGATGGCATTTCGGAAGACACCATAATTCAAGGCTTGCTATAGCGCTATTTGAAACTCCACCTCAAAATTTCCTTGATGTGTGGCTTTTTTCCGTACATAAGAATGGTAGTCCTGTAAACTTTAGCACCTACATAGGCCGCCATTAGAAACGAAGTAAATAGGACAAGTATAGACAATGTTAATTCATACCAAGGCACCCCAAAAGGGAGCCTTAAAAGCATGGTAGTGGGCGAAGTAAAAGGAAAAATGGACAGAAAAGAAACAAGTGCCGAGTCGTGGTGGTCGTAGATATATTGCATTAGCAGTACGGGAAGCGACAAAGGCAAAGTAAAGGAAATGCTGATGTTCTGAGCATCGTTATCATTACCAATAGCAACTCCCAATGTGGCAAAAATGGCACTGTACAGCAGGTATCCAACTAAAAAATAAAACAAAAAACAACCAACAATCAGAAGCCCGTTCATTTGCGAAAAATCATTCAACATTGTGTTTATCTCAAAACTTTGCGATGTATCGGGTAATTGTTGAATTGTTTCGAAAATGTGTTCATTGTTGAACCGTTCCAATCGGAACCACTTGTACACTGTCAAAGAAAGAATACCCGAAAAACAAAACCAAGCCGCTATTTGCAAAAATGCAACAGACGCAATGCCTACTATTTTTCCCATCATAAAATGAAAAGGTTTTATAGAAGTAAGAATAATCTCCGAAATGCGGTTTTGCTTTTCTTCTACCACACCTCGCAATACCATATTGGCATATTGATTTATAAATATCACCATAAGTAGTGCGGCAAATAGCCCAGATACAAGTGCAACCAAATTGAAATCTTTTTCTATAAATTCATCAACTTCAGCCGAAGTGCTTTCAAATTTCACTTTGGGCAGTTCCTCCTTTGTTCTAGACTGAAGTTCATAATCGTCAATTCTTTTTTCGACAATAGTTTCCAGCAGACTTGCCTTTTTCAAATTCGAGTTTTCTGTTTTGTAAAATTTCGTTTCCCAACCCGAAGCATTTTTGTCGATGTACAAAAGCCCGTCGTATTTTTCCGCTTTCAGTAGGGCTTCCTCTATGCTGCCTGTGGTTTTTACAAATTGGACGTTTTCGTTGGAATAGAGGTAGTTGTCGAGCAATCCTGTTTGGTCTAAATACAATACCTGTGTTGTGGTTTCGTTTTCCATAACGAGCCCAATGGGCACAATTAAGGCCAAAAGAAAAAACAAGGGCCCCAAAAACAGCATAATCCAAAAAGACTTTTTTTGTATGCGTTGTAAAAATTCTCTATGTGCAATGACTAGGGTAGGGTGCATGGTCTAGTATTTCAATATGCCTACCTTTTTAAAAATTATTTGCCTGCATAGGCACATCCAAAACTAACAATTCACAATCGGAATCTACTTCGATATTTATTTTATCGGCATCCCAAATTCCCAACGCATCTCTTTTTTGAAGCAAATCGCCATCTATTCGCACCTTGCCCTCTACCACCATGATATACACGCCGTTTCCCTTTTTTCTAATCTCGTATGTTACTTCTTTTCCGCTGTCGAACTTGCCCATTGAAAACCAAGCATCTTGATTGATAGTTAGTGCAGTATCGCTTTCTGGAGCCACCAAAAGCTGCCATTTATTTTGTCTTTCCGAAGGAAGAAAGGTTTTCTGTTCGTAACGCGGGGCAATGTTCAGTTTTTTTGGGAAAATCCATATCTGGAAAAGATTTATTTTTTTGTCGGGGTTTGGGTTAAATTCTGAATGATACACCCCCGTGCCGGCACTCATCAATTGCACATCATACTGCTTTATCACGCCCGAATTTCCCATACTGTCTTTGTGTTCCAAATCGCCATAAAGTGGTATGGTTACTATCTCCATATTGTCGTGCGGGTGGCGGCCAAAACCTTGTCCACCATCTATCCAATCGTCATTCAATACGCGCAAAACGCCAAAATTCATCCTGCTTGGATTGTAGTATTGGGCAAAACTAAAACTGTGTCGGGCTTCTAACCAACCGTGATTGGCATGTCCTCTTGTGTTGGCGGTGTGCAAAACTTTTTTCATTATTCACAATCTTTTAGTCAATAATACAATAATAAATATTCATCCGTTTCGAATTGCTTCCAAAATACTATTCAGAAGGCCTGCAGTTTTAGAGTCAATTTTCATCATTTCATTCAGATTTTCGTCCAAGCTTATGTTGATTCGCTCTAGCAACTTTAGCCCATTTTCGGTAAGTGAGGTTATGGTTTCTCTTCTGTCTTCTTTTGATTGTTGCCTTTTGATTAGGGCTTTTCTTTCCAGACGGTCTAAAATTCGTGGTACATTTGAGTTTTTTTCAATCAATCTGGCTCCTATGTCTTTTACACACATATTTTCAGGATGTTTTCCTTTCAATATGCGCATCACATTGTATTGTTCGTGTGTGAGACCAAATGGCTTTAAAAAGCTATTTATGTGGGTGCGAAGCCAGTGCGAGGTAAACAGTATGTTTATGACTGCCTTTTGACCCTCGTTGGCAAATTTGTTTGTTTGTATTTCGTCTTCCAATCTCATAGAAAAGGAACATTTGTCCTATCTAAAACGTGGAGCAAGCAATTTAGTTTGTATGTACATGCAATTTGCTCCAACTATGATAAAAAAAGAAGGCTTCCGTGTAGGGAAGCCTTCTTTTTTTAAAAGTGATGGTAGAATTAATAGTTGGTGCCGGCTTTAATCATAGAGCAACGGAAACCGATTGTGGCAGTAGAAGAATCTTCTTCCAAATATCTGCGTGTTCCAGGCGACATCCAATAAGCCAAGTCTTTCCAAGAACCACCTTTGTACACACGCACATGGTCGTCAATTAGTGATTGGTAATTTTTCTTGTCGTAACCTTCTTTTACGTCCAAGTAACCATCTCTACGAAGTGGGTTGAGGTCATCGATCACTTCGTAAGAAAGAGGGCGGTAAACGTCATATACCCACTCGCTTACATTGCCCGACATGTTGTACAAGCCGTAATCATTTGGAGGATAATTGTAAATGTATTCGGTGATCATGGCACCGTCGTTAAGTTTTCCAGCAATACCAGCATAGTCACCACGACCTCTTTTGAAGTTAGCCAAGAAGAAGCCCATTTCTTTTCCAAAAGGATTACGTAGAGCGTGTCCATCCCAAGGATAAAGTCTGCTTTGAGATTGGTTTTCGTCCAACCATTGGTTTCCGATGAGGGCGTATGCAGCATATTCCCATTCAGCTTCAGAAGGCAAGCGATCGTTGGGTAGTACTACTCCAGTTTCCAATGGAATACGACCGCCGTCTTGAGGTATTTCAATACCAGCGTTTTTAGCCAAATTGTAGTTCACCACGTTTGTTCTCCAACGAGAGTAGTCGTCGGCTTGTTTCCAAGATATACCCACCACTGGGAAGAATCTAAAACCAGGGTATCTCAAGTAATGGTCAACATATGGATCATTATAGGCCAATTCGCTTTTCCAAACCAAAGTATCAGGTATGGCAGCATTGGCGCGTTCTTCTGATGAATCTCTTCTTAATTGAAACATGTATTCCAACCAGTGAATGTTGGCTACTTCAGTTTCGTCCATGAAGAAAGAAGCCACAGTGACTGTTTTTTCCACATTATCTCTTGTGGTTAGCAAATCTTCTTCAAAAGAACCCAACACAGAGCGACCGCCCTCGATATACACCAAGTTAGGACCGTCGGGTTGGCCAGAAAATGCTTGTACCTGAAAACCATCATCTTCATTGTAGGCTAGACCTGTTGTGGTGCTTTGGCTTCCTGGGTTGTTGCTGGTGGGATTTCCTCCTTTGCTACAAGAAGAAAGCATCGCCGAAGTAGAGATAAAAAGCGACGACACCAACACAAAATTAAACAACTTTTTCATACACATTTGAGGGATAATAATAGCTTCAGTTTTCCAATCAAGCCGTAAAGTAAACTATTTCGATTTTGTTTTCAAAAGTTTATAAGAAATAAAATATTAAATTGTACTATCAAAATATTCTATAAAAGCACTTCAATTATCCATTTCTTGCAAAAATGGCGATTATTCCTCAATAGGTCTATCTTTGCCCCAGTTCTTGCCTTTTATTATGCCCGTTACTGCCCAGTTTTCGCTTTTACCTGAAATTGCATTCAATGAAGTAGAATTGGCTGTTTTTTTGGAAAGCCAAAACAAACAGATGGGTACTCAAATATCCAAACTGGTCAAGCGGTCGGTCGATGCCCGTGGTAAAAACATTAAGGTCAATTTGCTTGTCGATTTTTTTCATCCCCACGAAACGGTTTCAACGTATTCATATCACAAGCCAAAACCTATATCGGTTCAGGCCAAAAGAGTGCTAGTAGTGGGAGCTGGTCCAGCGGGGATGTTTGCTGCACTCAGGCTTTTGGAATTGGGATACAAGCCCATTTTGTTGGAGAGGGGTAAAGATGTTCGTGCGCGTCGCCGCGATTTGGCCGCCATCAACAAACATCATGTCGTAAATCCCGAGTCGAATTATTGCTTTGGTGAAGGGGGTGCGGGCACGTATTCCGACGGAAAATTATACACCCGCTCTTCGAAAAGGGGCGACATAAGACGAATACTGGAAATATTGGTTTTGCACGGAGCAAATGAAAATATATTGATAGATGCACACCCTCACATAGGCACCAACAAACTCCCCAAACTCATTCAAGAAATGCGGGAATCCATTCTTGAAGCTGGAGGTGAAATTCACTTTGAAGAATGTGTAACTGATTTTGTGCTGAAGTTTGACGAGGTGAAGGCCGTGAAAACGGCTAATGGAAATGTTTTTGAAGCAGAAGGGGTTATTCTTGCCACGGGCCATTCTGCAAAGGATATGTACTTTTTACTCCACCAAAAGAATATTCAGATAGAGCAAAAACCTTTTGCATTGGGTGTGCGCGTAGAGCATCGCCAACAACTGATAGACAGTATTCAGTACAAGTGTGAGGACAGAGGTACTTGGCTTCCCGCGGCAAGCTACAGCTTGGTGTCTCAGGAACTAGTCAAAGGCCAAAACAAAGGCGTTTTCTCTTTTTGTATGTGTCCTGGTGGTTTTATTGTTCCATCCGCTACTGCGCCAGGCGAGTTGGTTGTAAACGGAATGTCACCTTCTCGAAGAGATTCTGCTTATTCCAATTCAGGAATTGTGGTAGAAGTAGGGTTGGACGACACCAAATCTTTTGCCCAATATGGGCCACTTGCAGGACTTTATTTTCAGTCCGAGATTGAAAAAAGAGCATGTACACTGGCTGGAAATTCTCAAAATGCACCTGCCCAAAGAATGGTCGATTTTGTGGAAGGCAAGTTTTCCAACACCTTGCCCAAAACTTCGTACCAACCGGGTACTACTTCTTTGAAAATGGACGAAGTTTTGCCTGAATACATTTCAAAAGCCTTGCAAAAAGGGTTTGCCACTTTTGGCAAAAAAATGAAAGGCTACTACACCAATGAAGCTATTATTTTGGGAGTGGAAAGCAGAACTTCATCGCCTGTACGTATTCCGCGCGACAAGGAAACATTGGAACACATACAAGTGAAAAGACTTTTTCCTTCTGGCGAAGGGGCTGGATATGCCGGTGGCATTGTTTCGGCTGCGATGGATGGCGAAAATTGTGCTATAAAATGGGCGCAGCGCTACGGATAATTCAATAGCCTTTAAACGACTCCACAATTTCTTCATACATCTCGTTGGGGTGGCTCAAATGTTCGATAAACTCCACTTCGGGTTGCAATTGCATGAATTCCTTTTTAAGCATTTCCCTTGTTTTTCCGCTTATGCCACCTCCGAATACCACCATGTCGTAGTTTTTTTGTTGAAAGGCTTGAAGCGCATTTTCGGGTTCGTTTGTGCCATCTGCCTCAAATGACTTCGATTTCAAAAAATCCAACGCTTTTTCGAGGGTTACTTGGTCTATATTCAAGACAAATATTTTGACGGGTTCCATAGTTGTTTTTTAATTTCAGAAAGATTGATTTCTATGTCATTTTCGGCACCCAACCAATAAATTTTCTGCCCATCTCTTTCCATTTTGCGAAAATACGTCATTTGTCGTTTGGCAAACTGGTGTATGGCAATGTTAAGTTTTTCGACCATTTCATCATACTCCATTTTATCCAAAAGGTATTCGGTTACGAAACGGTATTCCAGTCCGTAGAAAACGAGTTTTTCGGCAGAAATGCCTTGTTTCAGCAATCCTTCTACCTCTTGTACCAATCCTTCTTTCAATCGTGTATGTAGTCTTTCGGTTATCCGTTGTCGTCTTTTTTCAAGCGGCATTTGCAGTCCAAATATCACAGGATTCAGCTTTGGAGCTTTATTGGTTGTCATTGGATTCTCTTTGAGATAAAATGCGATTTGTATTGCCCTTTCCAATCGTTTTCGAGTGGAAACATCGGCCAATGGGCTGTAGTCGGAAGCGTTTTCTCGAAATATTTTTTCCAATGCGGATAACGAAAGGTTTGCTAGTTCTGTTGCCAAATTTGGATTGTTGGGAATGGATGTAAACTGATAATTTCTAAGCACCGAATCAATATACATGCCTGTGCCGCCACACAAAATGGGAATTTTACCTTTTGAATGTATTTGGTCGAATGCATTGGCGAAATCGGTTTGAAAGTCGGCCACATGGTAGTTTTCACCCGCCATTTTAATGTCAATGAGGTGATGAGGAATAATTTTACTCTCAACAATGTATTGGTTCTTGTCTTTGCCCGTACCAATGTCCATTTGCTTGTACACTTGCCTTGAATCGGCACTTATTATCTCGGAATTTAAGCTGTAAGCTAAATTTGTTGCCAACCTGGTTTTGCCCGAAGCGGTAGGGCCAAGTAGTACGATCAGGTTTGGAGTTGTATGCATCAACTTAATTCAATAATTCCGCTATTTTGCCAAATACGCTACAAATTATTTTCAAGCATTTGTACCGTATTCTTTGTAAAATGCCACAATCGTTTCAATACCTTTATAAAAGTTGAAAACGCCGTAGCTTTCATTGGGCGAGTGTATGGCATCTTCATCCAAACCAAAACCCATCAACAAAGTATCGATTCCAAGCGCATGTTTAAATAGTGCCACGATAGGAATACTTCCTCCTTCACGTGAAGCGATGGGTGTTTTTCCCCAACATTTTTCAAAGGCACCAGTCGCGGCTTTGTAGGCATTGGTATTGGTAGAAACCACTACAGGAACACCGCCGTGGTGGGGCGTTACTTTTATTTGTACACTTGGTGGTGCGATAGCCTTGAAATGTTGTCTAAAAAGCTGGGTGATTTTTTCGGGGTCTTGGTGTGGCACCAGTCGCATCGATATTTTGGCAAAAGCTTTGGAGGGGATAACCGTTTTGGCACCCTCGCCTGTGTAGCCACCCCAAATGCCGTTCACATCCAATGTAGGCCGTATCGAAGTGCGCTCCAAAGTACTGTATCCTTTTTCGCCGTATATGTCTTGCAGGTCGAGCGACCTTTTGTAATCTTCCAAATTGAAAGGAACTTTGGCAAGTTCTTGTCGTTCATTTTCGGTCAAAATAGCCACATCGTCGTAAAATCCCGGAATTGTGATGGTGTTGTCATTATCGTGCAAGCTAGCAATCATGTTGCACAGCACATTGATGGGATTTGGAACAGCTCCTCCATATATGCCCGAGTGCAAGTCGCGGTTGGGGCCAGTGACTTCAACTTCCAAATAACACAAACCTCGCAAACCTACCGTAATAGACGGGCATTCGTTGGAAATGAGGCTGGTGTCTGAAATAAGTACCACATCGGCCTTCAGCTTTTCTTTGTTGGCAAGCACATATTTGTCCAAATTGTTAGAGCCAATTTCCTCTTCCCCTTCTAACAATAATTTTAAATTGCACTTCAGCACATTTTCTTTCAGCAGCACTTCAATGGCTTTCACGTGCATGTACACTTGGCCTTTGTCGTCACAAGCACCTCTTGCATATATGCGCTCTTGTCTTATTTCGGGTTCAAAGGGAGGCGATTTCCAAAGTTCCATAGGTTCGGGTGGTTGCACATCGTAGTGTCCATA
Source organism: Cytophagales bacterium (assembly GCA_044349205.1). Lineage (GTDB taxonomy): Bacteria > Bacteroidota > Bacteroidia > Cytophagales > UBA9547 > UBA9547. Next base: position 8,782 of record JBIKRJ010000072.1, read on the forward strand.
AACCAGCACCGTCGGGTAGGAGCTGTCCTGAAAATATTCGGCATAGATTATGGGGTTGCCTTCCGTTTCCACCAATTCCATGTGCATTATTCCAGCCAATTTTAGCTTTTCCATTAGCCAAAGGGCTGCTTTTCGGCAATCTTCTGTGTGTTCTTTTTTGGCCGAAACAGAAGGAATGCGCAAAAACTCAAACAGTTCGTCTAGGTAGTGTGGGGGCTGTTTATCCATGTTTTAGGTGATATTCTGTGTCAAAAATAAGGGACTCTTTATAACTGTAGTCTTGGTTTCCGAGTTGTGGAAGAGTAAAGAAAATGCTTTTTTGCGTTCTTTGCTCCTGAAATTAATACTATGTCAAAAGAAAGAGTCCTAAAAGCCCTAAGCACTGTAGAAGAACCCGATTTAAAGAAAGACCTCGTGTCTTTGGGCATGATAAAAGAAATAGAAGTAGAGGGCAACCGCATCTGGTTTACTGTGGTGTTGACTACCCCAGCCTGTCCTTTAAAGGAATTGATTAGAAGCCGATGTGTCGAGGCTATTCAAAAAGAGTTGGGAGAAAATGTGGAAGTTACAGTAAATATGGTGGCCGATGTGACCTCTACTAGGGCAAATGCTCCTTTGCTTCCTGGCGTTAAAAACATTGTCGCCATTGCCTCGGGTAAAGGAGGTGTAGGCAAATCGACAGTCACTTCCAATCTCGCCGTAGCTTTGGCAGCTTCTGGCGCCAAGGTGGGTTTGATAGATGCAGATATTTCTGGTCCATCTGTTCCAGTTATGTTTGGTTGCGAACTTGAACGACCCGAAATTATGGTCGAAAACGGTAAAAACTACATCATACCTGTTGAGCGTTTTGGGGTCAAACTTATCTCGATAGGATTCTTGGCTCCTAGTGATGGTGCCGTTGTGTGGCGCGGACCTATGGCCAGTTCTGCATTGAAACAATTTATTGGCGATTGCAAATGGGGAGAATTAGACTATTTGCTTATTGACTTGCCTCCAGGTACTAGCGACATACACCTTACATTGGTGCAAACAATTCCAGTGACAGGCGCCATCATCGTCACCACTCCACAAAAGGTCGCATTGGCCGATGCCCAGAAAGGATTGTCGATGTTTGCACAGCCACAAATTAATGTTCCAATATTGGGTGTGGTAGAGAATATGGCCTATTTTACTCCCGAAGAACTCCCCGAAAACAAATATTACATTTTTGGTAAAGATGGAGGCAAAGTATTGGCCGAGCGTAACAAAGTAGAATTCTTGGGTCAAATTCCATTAGTACAGTCTATTCGCGAGGCTGGCGATGCAGGTCGTCCTATGGCAATGTCAGATGGCATCACCGCCCAAGCGTTTCGGTATTTGGCCGAAACGGTGGCTCAGCAAGTGGCCATCCGCAATGCTACTCAAGAAAAAACTAAACCTGTGGAAATACGGGTTTAAATAAATCTTTCTGCAAAAAGGCTGTCTTTTCGCGCAAAGCACCACATTTAAGATTTCTTGCGATATTTTTTCCCAAATTTTTCTCTTTGTGAATCAGGGGTTTAGTGTTTTGTTGGTATTTTTTTGTGGATGAGTTGTTTGTTGGGGCGAAAAAGTTCTTACATTTGCGTCCCCGTTCGGTAGGAGCGGTGTTACAAGTGGCAGATTTATGC
>JBIKRJ010000073.1:0-10393 GCA_044349205.1 Cytophagales bacterium
AAAGGTGGAGCTTTCCCTTTTTAGCAAAATTGAAAAACACTTCCTGGCCAAACTTCCCAACACCGAAGAAGCCATCATTACTGATACCAAAAAAGTGGTGAACACGCTCAATTCTCTTTGTATCGAGATGGACTCACGCTACGACCTATTGAAAGATGGCGGTTGTAGGAACTTGAAAGAATACAACGGAAAATTTATCGAACGCAAGTTACTTCCTACCAGGGGCCATCGCTATTTGCCTTACATTGTGGTAGTGATCGACGAGTTGGCCGACTTGATGATGACGGCTGGAAAGGAAGTTGAAACGCCCATTGCGCGTATTGCACAACTAGCCCGAGCTGTGGGCATACACATGGTATTGGCCACCCAAAGACCTTCTGTAAATGTGATTACGGGTATCATAAAAGCCAATTTCCCAGCTAGGGTTTCTTTCAAAGTAGCCCAAAAAATAGATTCAAGAACTATTTTGGACGAAGGCGGAGCAGACCAATTGATTGGCTATGGCGACATGCTTATAAAAGTAAACAGCGATGTCACTCGTCTTCAGTGTGCCTTTATCGACACGCCAGAGGTAGATCGCTTGTGCGAATTTATTGGCAACCAGCGCGGCTATCCTACAGCTTACCAACTTCCTGAATTTTCAGGTGATGACGAAGATCGCGACCCAAGTGATTTCGATTCTTCCGATGTCGACCCTCTTTTGGCCGATGCGGCTAGACTCATTGTGGTGCACCAAATGGGCAGTACTTCTCTCATTCAAAGAAAAATGGCGTTGGGTTACAACCGCGCAGGCAGAATAATGGATCAGCTACAGGCAATTGGTGTGGTTGGGCCGAACCAAGGTAGCAAAGCGCGCGAAGTGTTCGTGCTCGACGAAATGAGCTTGTCGGCCTTGCTCCAAGAAAAAGGGATTGTATAAGCCAAATTACAAACCTCTATTTTGATTTTTACTCTCAAGCAAAAGCCCTTAAATTTGTAAACTTGCAACTTAATAATGAAAAATTTCTCTTGTTTCCTGCTCTCAATAGCCACCTTTCTCACAAGTATTTCGGCCTATGCACAACACGACCCCAAAGCCGAAGCCATTCTCAACGACATAAGCAAGAAATACAAAAGCATCAAGGCCTTCAAAGCCGATTTTTCTTATGTTTTGGAAAGTCCATCGGCTGGCAAAAACGAAACCATTGTTGGTGAAATATTTGTAAAAGGTGATAAATTCAAAATAAAATTGGGGAATCAAGAGGTCATAAACAATGGCACCACCGTTTGGACTTTCTTGAAAGAGGAAAACGAGGTAAACGTATCGAACTACGAGCCCGATGCCGAAGACATTACGCCCAACAACATTTACACTATTTACCAAAAAGGCTACAAATACCTACTTTCAGAAGAAACAGCGAGTTCTCAAATCATAGACTTAGTTCCAGAGGACAAAAGCAAAAAAATATTCAAAATTAGATTAACCATAAGCAAAAAAGACAAATCCATTAAAAGTTGGAAAATGTTTGAAAAAACCGGTAACCGCTATGTGTACAACATCACCAAATTTTTGCCCAATCCGCAAGGAATAGACGACAAGTTTTTTGTGTTCGACAAAAGCAAACACAAAGGCGTGGAAGTAGTTGATCTTCGGTAAATATGGATCAATAATTATTAATTAACGGTTCATGACTCGTAATCAGCTTGTTTCGCAAATCCGCCAAAAAAAATCCTACTTGTGCGTAGGTCTCGACACCGACCTTCAGAAAATACCCAAACACCTGCTTTCTGCCAAAGACCCTCTTTTCGAGTTCAACAAGCAAATAATAGATGCCACGCACCCTTTTTGTGTTTCTTACAAAGTAAACACGGCTTTCTACGAAGCGTTGGGAAGCAAAGGCTGGGAAAGCTTGGAAAAAACTGCCGAATACCTGCCTAAAGAAACCTTCAATATAGCCGATGCAAAGCGCGGCGATATTGGCAACACTTCCGACATGTATGCCAAGGCTTTCTTTCAAAACCTTCACTTCGATGCCGTTACCATTGCCCCTTACATGGGCTACGATTCCATAAAACCGTTTTTGGAGTATAAAGACAAATGGTCGATTGTATTGGCGCTCACTTCCAACCAGAGTAGCGCCGATTTTCAGTTGAAAAAGCTGGAGGAAGGTGGAAAAGAACTTTTCAAAGAGGTGTTGCACAGCACCTCTCAACTAGGAAGCAGCGAAAACATGATGTATGTGGTAGGCGCCTCAAGGGCCGAGGAATTGACCGAAATTCGGAAAATTGTTCCCGAACATTTTTTATTAATTCCAGGCGTGGGTGCACAAGGTGGCAGTTTGAAAGAGGTATCGAAATTGGGCATGAATGCCAACTGTGGATTGCTCATAAATTCATCGCGCAACATTATTTACGCCTCTTTGGAGAGAGATTTCGCTAATGCAGCAGGAAAGGCTGCGCAGGAAATGCAAGCGGAAATGGCAGTTTATCTTTCCGAGAGTCAATTATTTTAGCCATCTCGGGCAGGAAATGCACCTAAGAAAACGGAATTTTACTTCGACAAGCTCAGTAACCCTTTTTATTCTGGACGCTGAGTGTATCGAAGCGTAGTAGAAAGGCAGTACTTCGATAAACTCAGTAACCATAGTTTGACAAGCTCAGTGACCTCTTTTCCAAACTTCGAAGAAGTTTGTAATCGACATTATTTTCTCGACACCCACTTGTTGTCTTTAATTGAATAGCGCCACAGTCGCTTGGCGTCATCACCTGCATAGTCTACCCCAATACGGGTAGAAGCCATTATTTCAAAATACTTGGGCGAAATATTTTCCTCTATCCATACCTCCTCACCTCTCAAATCTAATCTATCGTGAATGAGTTCAATTCCTAATGCTTTGCATACATTGCCTGGGCCAGAACTTATGCGATTTATTTTGGTGGTTTGCTTGCGAGCCAACATGTATGAAAGTCCTTCCATGGGTTCGACCGCTCTAATCAAAACGGCATCGGCTTGGCCTGCTGTGTTGGTCACCACATTCAACATGTGGTGCATACCATAACACAGGTACACATAGGCTATTCCTCCGCCCGCGTACATAGTTTCGTTGCGTTTGGTTCTTTTGCCGTTGTAGGCATGACAGGCTTTGTCGTCGCGACCGCAATAGGCTTCCGTTTCTACTATAATACCTGAAGAAATATTCCCGTTTATGTTGGTAAAAAGGAATTTCCCCAAAAGCTCTTGGGCAACATTGGTAACAGAATCATTCAGGAAAAAATCTTTCGTCAGCTTTTGCATGGCCAATAAAAAACCCCAATGTCGCCATTGGGGTTTAAGAAAGTGGATTTATCGAAATTTTTATTTCAAAGCGTTGATAAACTCGGGATTGCTTACAAAATCTCTGAACTCCAAATCCAATGTCGCTTTAGATTTCAGACTGCTGTCAAGCTTCACTGCCTTCGAAAGATTGGATACCAAATCTTCCACATTGTTCATTCTGGCACCCGTAATCGCGGCACAATAATAAGCCCATGCATTATTTTGGTCTGCATTTTGAGCCTCTTTAAAAGCAGCTTTAGCACTTTCAAAGTTTTTAGAAAGCAAATAAGCCAAAGCAAGATTGTATTTTACCTCGGGGACATCTGAACCATTGCTAAGGGAAGCAATTGCACCGGCATAATCGCCCATTTTAATTTGGAATACACCAATTGCGCTATTCACACCCGCAGTTACTTCATTCGATTTGCTCCATTGCGCCGCTTTTACCAAAGCTTCTTTAGATTTGGCCAAATTGCCCGATAAAAGGTAGGCTGTACCAATGTTGGCTTGAACCTCGCTTGCGTTCTCGTTTTTGGCACGGGCTATTTCCAAATGCAACAAAGCACTTTCAATCAGTTTTTTCTTTTGGTCGGCATTGGTGGTTTTTTTGGCTTGATCCAATTGCACCGCCGCCAAATTGTTGTGTGCCACCCAACTGTCGTTCTTTTTGGTAGCGGCCAAATAGATGTCTTCTTTTTCCTTCAAATCGGGAGTAAGGGTAGCGGCATAGGCTAGCTCCTTGTCGCTGAGCGTATCGTTTTTCACCGAGCCTTGTACTATGGCTTTCGAAAGTACCGACATGGTGGCATCCGATTTCTTTTTCTTCACTACCAAAAGTTCGGTCGTAGAAGTGCGAAGCAAAGGATATATTTCCTTCAACAGTTTACTATACGATTTTAGTTTTTGCAATTGCTTTTCCTTTGCCAAAAAGTCGCCAGCACCATTGTTCAATACCGCCAAAATCGAGATTTTTTCGTCGTAAGTAAACTTTCTGCTAGAATCCAAGACCGTTTTGAAAGCTTCCCAGTCTTGTACTTTGGCCTTCAAAACAAAATTGACCGAGTCCACCGCTTTTTGGGTATTGTATTTCAGCATGTTAGTTCTGTAGTATTTTTCCACAGCTTTAGCTCTTTGTTCTGCAAGTTTGGAATTGACAAGCTCGGCACCTTCTGGCGAGTGCGAACCTACAATAGAAATGGTGCGTGTGACGTTTTTGTTGGCAAGGAAACGGGCAAAAAACTTTCCGGATTGGCCTTCGGTATCCTTGGTTTTCAGAGCAGACTTCCCTTTGTCGAAGTAAAAAGAAAGGTTTACAGGCTCCAACTCCTCACGACCATCGTAGCCATGGGGTGCATATGAAGTGAAATAAAAGTCTTTGACCAGCCTAGATGTGGTAATGATACCTTTCGCAATGGGCAATTCAGGCGAGCTTTTCGACTTACCATTCATTGTAGAGGCAATACCCATCACGTTCAAATCGCCAGGCGTATAGTTGGGTTGGAAAGGAAAACTGAAACTTTTGCTCATGGATGGTTGCTCCACTTTTGCCTTTGGGAAATCGTCCGATTTGAACTGCAAATCGCCTAGCGCCATTTTCACCGACTCGCCAGCCTTATAGAATGTGTTGACCGTGTAAACTTTGTTTTTTCTTAGCATTTTCACTGGAAGATTGGCCGAAATGCTGAATTTTACCGAATCGCCGTGTACTTCCAAAGGATTTGGAGCTACGGTTAATTTTTGGTCTTTTGACATTTTGATCATCTTGCTTAAAGTACAAGCCGAAACCAAAAGAGAAGCCAAAGAGAAAAAAACAAGTTTGTTATACACCTTTTTCATTATTTATTTTTTAAAACACTGCCCCAAAAGTATTTATTTACTAGTATTTATACAAATAATTTAATCGAAAACAGCCACTTAAACAATCGCATTTTGTAAATTTGTAGAAACGGCATGCCCATGAATAAGCTGCGAAACCTTTTAGAACTTTCAGTTTTTGGAGTTTGCTCCCATATTGGGAAAAACTTGGGCATTGCCAGCAGCAGCATCAGAAAGTATTTCATCTATCTTTCTTTTTTCACATTTGGCTCTCCCATCATCCTATACTTGGTGTTTGCCTTTTGGCTCGACATTTCGAAACACTCGCGCCGAAGCAGAAGCTCGGTTTGGGACTTTTAAAATTGCCTATAAATCCTTTTGATTGGCTTGTATCATAGCCTACCCATTTGTATATTTGATATATGGCGCCAGGAGTTTATCTGGCTCGACAAAATAAATTTCCCTTCTGCTTTCAACTTAATTTTCCAGCCATGTTAGAATACTACAAACTAATCCTCAGCAAAGTAAGTTTCGAGCCCTCGTTATTCGAAAAAGAATTAAATAAATCGATTCAGGGCGGACTAAAAATCGACGAATTAAAGGAGTTCAAAAGATGGTGCTACCGACATTACGGGCATTCGCACCCTTTTATACTTGAAAAATATTTCATTAAAGTACCTCCTTTGTCGGCTTGATAAATTCCACATTGCGTTTTACTCCGGCATATTTGGCGCGTTTCAAAGCACTTTTTTGAAATGTTTTGCGAAATGCCTCTTCGGTCATAAACTCCCAGTCGGCATCTTTCCATTCCATTAAATAGGTATTTGGAAGAAATTCGGGTGTGGTGTGGGCACGTGAAAAGCGGTTCCAAGGGCACACATCTTGGCAAATGTCGCAACCAAAGACCCAGTTTTCCATTTGGCCTTTGAACTCGGTGGGAATATTTTCTTTCAGTTCGATGGTGAGATAGGAAATGCAGCGGCTACCATCTACCACATAGGGCTGGGAGATAGCCTCGGTAGGACAAGCATCGACGCAGCGCGTACAGGTGCCGCAATAATCTTCCATAGGCCCGTCGTAAGCTAGTTCCACGTCCAACACCAGTTCGGCAATGAAGAAAAAACTCCCCATTTCTCTGTTCAACAAATTGCTGTGCTTGCCTACCCAGCCTAAACCCGATTTTTTCGCCCACACTTTGTCCATTACGGGTGCCGAATCTACAAAAACACGACCGCCCACTTCCCCTACTTCGGTACGAATGCTGTCGAACAAGGTCTTCAGTTTGTCTTTTATAACATGGTGATAATCTTGCCCATACGCATATTTGGAAATCTTTAGTTCCAAGTCCAATTCCTTTTCAGGGTAATAGTTTAGGAGCAAAGACACTACCGATTTTGTTCCCTCTACCAAAAGCCTTGGGTCCAGCCGCTTGTCAAAATGCTGCTCCATCCAGGCCATTTTGCCATACATTCCTTTCTTTAGCCAGTTTTCCAATCGGGGCGCTTCTTCCTCCAAAAATTCGGCCTTGGAAATGCCACAAAAGTCGAAGCCAAGTTCTTTGGCCTTTTGCTTGATAAAAGCAGCTGTTTTATATGGAAAAGAATAATTCAAACGAGTGTGTAAAATTGTTCTTTCAAAGGTACAATTTATGGCACACGCCACATAGGTTGGTGTTTTATTTGATTGCGAGTACCGTTTTTTGGTCGATATTTGAACATTGCATCCAACTTACGAAAATGGCAAAACAAGCATTACCCCAAAACATAGCGGCCACTTTGCAGCGCATTACCGATCCTTTCAGCCAATTCCTGAATTTGCAGCAAACAAGTGGCTACTTGCTGTTGGCGGCGACCTTTTTGGCGCTTTTTGCGGCAAATTCTTCTTCAAGCGAAGCCTTTGTACATTTTTGGCACACGCCTATTTTCTTCCATTTTGGAGATTTTTTCTCGGTAAATTTTACGGTTGAACAATGTATCAACGACGGCCTGATGACCATTTTCTTCACGGTGGTGGGCTTGGAAATAAAAAGAGAACTGATTGAAGGTGCCCTTTCTACACGCCAACAAGCCATGTTGCCTGTGGTGGGCGCCATAGGCGGTATGTTTTTTCCCGCCCTTATCTTCCTGCTTTTCAATTATGGCACGACGACAGCATCGGGCTGGGCTATACCCACCGCTACCGACATTGCTTTTTCGCTGGCCATTATCCAAATGTTGGGCAAAAAAGTGCCCCTCAGCCTCAAGATTTTCCTTACCGCCCTGGCAGTGGTAGACGACTTGGGCGCCATCATCGTCATCGCGCTTTTTTATTCAGACCACCTTCATTGGCAGTATCTTGGCTATGCCGCGGCTGTGGTAGCCCTTTTGTACCTCATGAACATCGCCGACGTCCGCAATATTTTTGCCTATATTATTGTGGGTGTTTTTCTATGGATTTTTCTTCACCATTCGGGCATCCATGCCACTATTTCGGGAGTATTGATAGCGCTTTGCGTGCCGTTTCGCTTCAAAAACTACGAGACTATTTTCAAACAACATTTGGTCGAAGTACAGTCTTTTTCCGAGGCGCTTACGCTTGAAAATGGCAAACTAAAACCCGAAACAAGAGACCAGCTTATCGAAAAAATTCAGCATACCAGCACACAGATGGAAGCTCCCCTACACAACATGCTACATTTGCTCCATTCCACTTCCAGCTATATTATCATGCCTTTGTTTGCGCTGTGCAACGCAGGTGTAGTACTGGACTTCAACGCAATGAACAATTTATTTTCACCTTTAAGCTTGGGCATTTTCTTGGGTTTGATTTTAGGAAAATCTTTCGGCATTACATTGTTCACCTACATTACTTCTGCTTTAGGTTTGACACAACTACCCGAAAAGGTAAAAACTAAAGACTTGTTCTTGATCAATATCCTGGCGGGCATCGGATTTACCATGTCCATTTTTGTGACCAATCTGGCTTTTCAAGACAAAAGTCTGATTGAAACAGCGAAATTTTCGATTATCGTCGCGTCGTTTTCGGCAGGTATTTTAGGATACTTGCTCAATTATCTCAACAAGAAAGAGGCATAAAAAAAGCGACAGTAACGTATTGCCTGTCGCTTGATATTGGGTGAGAAACGATTAAAAAATCTCGAATTGCGAGAAAAAGAAAGAAGACTCGATGGCGGCATTTTCGTCGGAGTCTGAACCGTGCACAGCGTTCGACTCTAAAGACCTTGCAAACAGTTTGCGAATGGTGCCCGGTTCGGCATTGGCAGGATTTGTGGCGCCTATCAGCTTACGAAAATCGGCCACCGCATTTTCTTTTTCCAATACAAGTGCCACTATGGGCCCTGCCGACATCACCCTTTTCAAATCGGCATAAAAAGGGCGCTCTTTGTGTACTTCGTAAAACTGTCCGGCTCTATGTTCTGAAAGTTGGGTAAGTTTAAGACCTTTTATTTTAAAGCCAGCTTCTTGAATCATTTTCAATATTGCGCCAGTGTGGCCGTCGGCAAAAGCGTCGGGCTTTATCATGCTAAATGTTCTATTTGTTGCCATTCAGAAATTTTTAATTCCGCAAAACTACCTTTTTTCTGCGCAAATGCACAAGGCAAAAAAAAGACATTTTTTTGCCGCGAACTATTGACATATCCATTCTTAGAATTAGATTTGCAGTCCCAAAATAAACGGTGCTATCGTCTAGGGGTTAGGACACCAGGTTTTCATCCTGGTAACCGGGGTTCGATTCCCCGTAGCACTACTTAAAATACTGAATGCCAATAAACTAGCAATTTTATTGGCAAAAATGAAGCAAAAAAGTCTTGTTTTAATCAAAGAACAAGACTTTTTTGCTTTACAATTGGGAAAGTTTACAATTCTAAGTTACTAGATCAGAGTTATCAGTTCAGAGTTTAGAGTTCAGAGTTGCTAGTTTTGGTCGATGAGCTTGTATAAGCGCCTTCTTTGAAGTTCTCAGTTCTCCGCCTTTGTTGGTGTTCTTCACCAACAAACACTAATCGGCCTGTTGCACACACATCACTTATCGCACTAGTTTGTACCCGCGTGGCTGGTGAGGATACCATCCGAGGTTGTGGCTCAAGATTAAACGCATTGTTGATAGGTATTTGTGTAGGGCTTTTTGTTAAAAACAATTACTGTTTAAATACTTTTTTGGTAGTTCCGTCGCTATACTTCACTAAAAAAAGGCCTTGTAAAGAGGGTTCGTTTTGAACTTCAACTCCATTCATGTTGTAAATTGTTACTATTGATTTGTTGCTTCCAATAGTGTAACCATCGTTTATACCAGTAGCTAGTTGATTAATTTCAGATTCAGAAAGCAACCTATTATAAACGAAAAAGTCATCAATCTTGCCATTGAAAAACAAATCAACATTTAAATCTGTATTAGCACCTACAAAAGCTGGAAACGAATTTACAATTCCGCTTTTTAATGCTTTAGTGTCAATTTCTTTTTGTACGATTCCATCTATGTAACATTTAGCTATCTTATTATTTTGGTCTATTGTGAATACTAGATTGTACCAAGTGCTATCAGAAGTAATAATATTTGAAGATTTAGTAAAAATGTATTTACCTGTATTGTCGCCAATAAAGAAAAAAATTGAATCATTTACTGGTACAATTTCAATTCCGTTGTTGTAATCACGTTTACTATACAATCTCTGTTCTAATTGTTGTTTTGTAATAAACCACAATGAAAATGTAGCGTCTTCAGTATATAAAAAGTCTAGTTTCGGATTTACTCCTAGATCAATGTAATTATCTACTCCGTTAAACAAATATGCGCTATTAGGGTTTCCAAATCTGTCTTCAGTTAATATAGCGCCATACACAATACCATCGTTTCCAAAACCACTTTCATCATTTGCATTGCCATTAAAAGGAAATGATGCTATTAAGCCATTTAAAGGTATTTGTGCCTTTGAATTAAAAACTGTTAAGAACAGAGTGAATATTATAATATTTTTCATAAAGTATTTTTTGCAATGTACAAAAACTTATGGCATCGCTTGCAATAAGAACGATTATGAATAACTATTTAAAACTCTCAAAATTTGTCAAAAAAGCTCTTTAGGCCTTTAAAAGAAATCTGTTTAAGAAGTTTTGTTGAATAGATTTTCTTATTCCAATTTTAAATTCTTTGCCCATTGTAAGCCCTTAATTTCTATCGCTTCCATCGCACCCAGGTGCAACATGCGCAACCAAGGTCTTTGTATTTAATTAGATATGTGCCACCTTGCAAGCATCATATTCCTGTTGTGTAGTTAAAAACACT
>JBIKRJ010000263.1:0-2749 GCA_044349205.1 Cytophagales bacterium
CAAACGACATCCGTGCAAACATGATTGTGGCATCTGCGCTTATCGAAGGTGCTGCATTCTTCGGAATCGTGGTTTGTCTATTGATTGTTTTCTTGAAGTAATATTTACATACAGGGTGCGATCAAGAACGCACCCTGTATTCCTTTTCTTTTCACCCTAAGCATTCTACCATGGAACTGATACAACCCGGTTTGGGATTAGTATTCTGGATGACGGTCACATTCAGTCTCGTCCTGTTTATTCTGACGAAATTTGCATGGAAGCCCATACTAAAAGCATTAAAAGAGCGCGAAGAAACCATTGAAACCGCTCTGAACTCGGCTGAAAAAGCCAGAGAAGAAATTCAAAAGTCGCAAGCTGAAAACCAACGTATTTTGGATGAAGCTCGATTGGAACGCGACAAGGTGTTGAAAGAAGCGCAAGCTACTGCTCAAAACATCATCAACGAGGCCAAAGAAAAAGCAAATACCGAAGGTGCAAAGCAATTGGAAAATGCCCGTCTTAGCATTCAAAACGAGAAAGCTGCTGCTTTAACCGAAATTAAAAACTTGGTAGGTACTCTTTCTGTACAAATTGCAGAACAGATAGTAAAAAAAGAGTTGAAAGACGATTCTTCAAACCAAGCACTAATTCAACAATACCTGAACGAGGCAAAACTAAACTAAGACCATGTCGGAAATTAGAATAGCTGCGCGCTACTCCAAGTCACTTGTAAGCCTTTCTTCTGAAAAGGGAGAATTGGATACCGTGCACAAAGACATGCAGCTTATTGCCGAGTCGTGCAAAGGTAGCCGCGAGCTTGTATTGGCGCTCAGAAGTCCTATTATCAAATTCGACAAAAAACTTACTATCCTCAACGCAGTATTCAAAAAGAATGTAAGTCCCTTTACGCTTGCCTTTTTCGAAATCCTGACTAGAAAACACCGTGAAATGTACTTGTACGAGATTTCGAAAGAATTTATCATGCAATACAACCTTTTGAAAGGTATTCAAAAAGCCCAATTGTACACGCCTGTTAAAATAGACGAGAAATTGAGGAAACAGTTTTTGCAATTGGTAGAGAAACAAACAGGGAAAAAAGCAGAAATAGAGGAGTTTGTGAAAGAAGACCTTATTGGTGGATATATTCTACGCATAGGTGATACACAAATAGACGACTCTATTAAATCTAAGCTGCAAAAAATAAAGACCAATTTTACTGAAAATCAATATATACCTAAGCTATAGTTATGGTAGGAATACGACCAGATGAGATTTCATCTATCCTAAAAGAACAATTATCGAACACCAAAACCCAAGCACAATTGGAAGAGGTGGGTACCGTGTTGCAAGTTGGCGACGGTGTGGCTCGTATTTACGGGCTAACCAAAGCACAATCGGGCGAGTTGATTGAATTCCAAAACGGATTGAAAGCCCTTGTTCTTAACCTAGAGGAAGACAATGTAGGTGCTGTAATCTTGGGTGAAACCGCCAACATCAAAGAAGGCGACACCGTGAAACGTACCGGCGAAATTGCCTTTGTAAGAGCAGGTCACGGCCTTTTGGGTCGTGTGGTGGACACACTTGGAAATCCTATCGACGGCAAAGGCCCTATCGAAGGCGAAGTTTTCGATATGCCTTTGGAGCGTAAAGCTCCTGGTGTTATTTTCCGCCAACCTGTGAACGAGCCTTTGCAAACAGGTATCAAAGCCATCGATGCCATGATCCCAATTGGACGTGGACAGCGTGAGTTGATTATTGGTGACCGTCAAACTGGCAAAACAACCGTAGCGCTTGACACCATCATCAACCAAAGAGAATTTTTCGACAGAGGAGAACCCGTATTTTGTATCTATGTCGCTTGTGGACAGAAAGCCAGTACCATTGCACAGACAGTGTCAGTATTGGAAAAAGCAGGTGCTATGAAATACACAGTGGTAGTTGCTGCTTCGGCTTCTGATTCTGCTCCTATGCAATTCTTTGCTCCTTTTACAGGTGCCGCGATTGGAGAGTATTTCCGTGATTTAGGCTTCCCTGCACTTGTTATTTACGACGACCTTTCAAAGCAAGCAGTGGCATACCGCGAGGTGTCTTTGTTGCTTCGTCGTCCACCAGGACGTGAGGCTTATCCAGGCGACGTATTCTATTTGCACAGCCGCTTGTTGGAAAGAGCAGCAAAAATCAATGCTTCAGACGAAATTGCCCAAAGCATGAATGACCTTCCACCTTCTTTGACAGGTAAGGTAAAAGGTGGTGGATCGCTAACCGCTCTCCCCATCATTGAAACTCAAGCAGGTGACGTTTCTGCATACATTCCTACCAACGTAATTTCGATTACCGACGGTCAGATATTCCTTGAAACAACGCTTTTCAACTCGGGTATTCGTCCTGCCATCAACGTAGGTATTTCGGTATCTCGTGTGGGTGGATCGGCACAAATCAAATCGATGAAAAAAGTGGCAGGTACGCTGAAACTTGACCAAGCACAGTTCCGCGAATTGGAAGCATTTGCCAAGTTTGGTTCCGACCTTGATGCTGCTACAAAACTTACCATCGAACGTGGTAAACGTAATTTGGAGATATTGAAACAACCGGCATTTTCGCCAGTAACTGTTGAACACCAAGTAGCCATCATCTATTTGTCGACCAGTGGCTTGCTTGATCTTGTTCCCGTACAAAAAGTACGCGAGTTTGAGAGAGAATACTTAAATCTTCTTTCACTTCAGCATACAGATACATTGGCTGCTATCAAAAAAGGTAAAATTGACGA
>JBIKRJ010000074.1:0-10331 GCA_044349205.1 Cytophagales bacterium
TCCCTTCCATTTTATGAGAGTATAACGACTTACTATTCCTGCAAAAAACGGGATGCCAAGATAAAAAAACACGCTTTGGGCTATTTGACTGATAGAGATTGAAATCTCTAAACTTTTCATTCCAAACCAATTAGGAACAACTGTTAAATAAAAGTAAGAATAGGCCGAATAAAGAAATACTTGCAACAAACTGTTAAGACCGACCAATCCTGCAATATATTCACGATTGCCTTGCGCCAAATCATTCCACACCAACACCATGGCAATGCATGGTGCTATTCCAATTAAAATTAAACCAGTCATGTATTCTGGATAGTCTTTCATGAAAATGTAAGACAATAGAAACATAAAAAATGGAGCAATTAACCATGTGATTACCAAAGACATCAAAACTAATTTTAGGTTTTTAAATACCTTGGGTATTTCTTCGTATTTTACTTTTGCCAAAGGAGGGTACATCATCAGAATCAAACCAACAGCCAATGGAATATTAGTGGTGCCAGTCGAAAAAGAATCAATGTAAAGGACGCTATTTGGTGAAAAATACCCGATAAAGACTCCCAATAGCATTGCCAAAAAAATCCATAGCGTAAGATATCTGTCCAAAAAACTAAGTTTTTTGCGATAAGTAGGGGTGCAATTACTTGCAGACATCAGTTTCCGTATTTCAAGGTCAATGCCAACTGCCCGGCATGATAGGCGGTATGCGAAATAATCCTTCCTAAAGCTTCTGCTTTCGTTTTTGTTCCAAATTCTTTGGTATCAACAAATTTGTCCCAATCACTCTCGATTTGTTCTTCAATGCTGGTTTTCAAGTTATAAAAAGCAAATTGTTGGTAATCCATGAGCTCTTTTAGGTTTGTCCATTCTCTAGTGTCCTGTTGTGATATAACCGTTTTTGCATGTACCGTGAGGTTTGAGGAGCCAAACACATTTTTAGCAAAAAGTAATTCCACGTCGCTTATGTGTCTAATTAGGAAACCTGCACTGTTTTTGGTGTTAGATAATTTGAACAAAAGCTGTTCCTCTTTCATTTCTTTCAACAAATTAGAAAATCGCGTCCTGGCTTCAAGCCAAGTTTGCAAGTAGGCTTCCGTAGTATTCATAAATAGAATGTAAAAGAATTAGGAAATTAAATTCTTCGCAACTGAAAAAGCGTATAGTGTTTCAACAGCTATTTGTTTACTACGCTCTGCATATTGTGCGTCTTGTTGATCTGTATTGTCGTATACCTTTGGGTCTAAATAAGGTGTAGAGACTCTTAAACTTGCTCCTGGAATGAATGGGCAAGCACCGTCGGCTTCTGTACAGGTCATTACAGCACAAAAACCCTCTTTGGGATTGCTGAAATCATCGTACTTTTTAGAAAAACAAGTGGTGGATTCTTTCCCATTCCCAAACAGAACTGTGTAACGGGGATTGTTCGTTTCGTCTTCTTTCTTCACTACAAATCCTAAGGATTTTATCGCATTTATGGCATTAGGATTGAAAGCCGTTGATTCTGTTCCGCCTGAATAGGTTTCTACATTATCGAAAGCGTAATAAGAAGCAGCTACTTTTGCCCATATCTGCCCAAAATGACTACGGCGCGAATTGTGTGTGCAGATGTAGATCAGTTCGGCTTTTTCATCAGCTTGAGTTTTGGTAGCCACATACTTGCCTATTTTGGCAAGGAGTTCTTTTCGATTGTCGGATAGGTCTTTGAATGAGCTTTCGGCTTCTTTGAGAAAATGGGTAATGGAAATGAACATAGTTGTAGCAAATTATAAAGTATAGTTTTTGTTTTTTAGCAATAGCAACCGCCCGGTGTGGAGCAGGTTGCTTCTTTTGTTGATTTCGATAAGTTTATTTTCTTTTCATTCTCTGGGATATCGCACATTTCTTTTGCCAAACAATCGGTTGTTTTATTTTGGAGAAGAAAATTTTTCCCATCAAAAGCCAAAGCATATTTCCCAATGGTTTGATTTTGGTACTCTACTTCTACATCAGCATCGGGAATGGTCAGTTTTTTTTCAAACAGTTCAATGATATTTAACAGCTTGTTAGGTTTTAGGCGATGGTCTGTGTCTTGTGCACTCCATAATTGGAAATTGACTGTTTCTTCAACTCTAAGTGTGCCTCCGCAGTCGATGAATTTTTTTGTTATAAGGCCTACTTCAGTTACGTGGAAATGTTCTGGAACAAACGTTCCGTTTTCCAGCTTAAACAATACATTGTTTATGGTTGGCAAAAGGGCTTTTAATTGTGTTAGTTTCATGGCTAGTTGATTTTAACAGCAGTTGTAATTGTTAGTAGCAAGTTTGTTTGAAATATTCATCAAAAAATGTTTAATCATCTCTATACCTCTCTCGTCTATGCAGTAGCAAATGGCATTACCTTCGATATTCCCTTTGATGATGGCTGCCGTTTTGAGTTCTTTTAGGTGTTGGGAAACGGTGGGTTGTGCAAGTGGGAGTTCATTAACGATATCGCCACAAATACAAGTATTTACTTTTAATAGGTGTTCTATTATCGCTACCCTGGCAGGATGACCAAGCGCTTTTGCGATGGTTGCGATTCTGTTTTGTGTTTCGCTGAAATTAGCGGTTTTCGTTAGGCCCATATATATTATTACATTGCAATATTACGATATAATTTTCTAAAAAAAACCGACTTAAGATAATTTTATAAGATTAGCAGCTTCTTTGGCAAAATAGGTGATGATGATTTTTGCTCCAGCTCTTTTAATAGAAAGTAAGCATTCCATCATGGCTTTTTCGCCGTCTAACCAACCCTGTGATGCTGCCGATTTTATCATGGCATATTCGCCACTTACATTGTAAGCTGCAATGGGCAAGTGTATGTGGTTGTTCAAATCGCGAATAATATCCAAGTAAGATAGGGCAGGTTTTACCATCAAAATATCGGCACCTTCTTCCGTATCCAAGTCAGCTTCAATTAAAGCCTCGCTTCGGTTTGCAGGGTTCATTTGATAGGTTTTTTTGTCGCCAAATTTTGGGGCAGATTGTAGTGCATCGCGAAAAGGGCCATAAAAAGCGCTGGCATATTTTGCTGTGTACGACATGATGGAAACATTTGTGAAACCATCTTCATCCAATGCCTTGCGAATATGCAGTACTCTACCATCCATCATATCGGAAGGTCCTACGATATCGGCACCCGCCTTGGCTTGTGCAACGGCCATTTTGGCCAAAATATCTAATGTAAGGTCATTTACAATTTCGCCGTCTTGAACATATCCATCGTGCCCATCGCTGCTGTAGGGATCCATTGCCACATCTGTCATTAAGCAGATTTCTGGAAATTCCTGTTTGATATTTTTGATTGATTTTAAATATAATCCTTCTGTATTCAGGCTTTCCGATGCCCATTTGTCTTTCTTATTGTCGGAAATGGAAGGAAAAAGAACAAAACTGCAAATGCCCAAATCGACACATTCTTTAATCTCATTCATTAGAATATCGGAACTGTATCTAAAAATGCCTGGCATTGAAGCAATTGGCTCTATTTTATTTGT
Source organism: Cytophagales bacterium (assembly GCA_044349205.1). GTDB lineage: Bacteria > Bacteroidota > Bacteroidia > Cytophagales > UBA9547 > UBA9547. The sequence goes on from JBIKRJ010000074.1 coordinate 3,518, forward strand.
ACCTTCTATCACAAAAAGTGGACACATAAAATCGCTTACAGAAAGTTGGGTTTCTTGCACCATTTTACGAATGGCTTCTGATTTTCTATTTCTTCTGGGGCGGCGAATCATTTTCAGTTCACGGTCAACTAAGTGCGATACGAAATGTGCTCAAAACCTGCTATTTGTGCGATTTAAGCTTCGTCTATGCTGTAAGTTTTGAGCAAGATGGTAAGTTCGTAGAAGTATTTTTCAGGAACATCGAAAAAGACCACATCCACACTCGAGTCGTTTCGACTGGTTAGCGCTTTTATGATGCCTTTGAACTGAGGGAAATATGGCATTTCGCTACGCATCATACAGAATTGCGTGACACGTAATTTACTCACTCCCAATTCAATGCATTTGTCTATGACCACATCGGTAAGTCTTTCGGCTTGTTCTTCGCCAAAATAGGTGAAACGATCTACAAAAGGGCTGATAATGAGGTGATAATCTTCTGTGGTGAGCACACCAATTTGTTTGGTTTTATTGCAAATGTCACAAGCTTTTTTCACCTCGTCTTTGGGTAGTCCAGAAAGGCGATTTACTATCGAAAATTCAACTGGGCGTGCAGCACAGGTTATCGCTTGAAAAGTATATTCATCGTCTTCGTGAACCTTGTGAATATACGCCTGATTGGCATCATATTCGATTTTGTCTGAACAAATGATGACAGATAAGTTAGCTATTTTAAATTTGGCTTTCATCTCAACAAAGAATGTTTCAAATTTATAACAATATTTGGCTTTTTGCAGACATATGGCGCAACATCGCCTAGTTCTGTTAGCATTTTATGATTCATGGTCATTTCCGAACCCCTACATCTCGACTTTTCTTTGCCCAATACACTTGATACAGTGCGAGATTTGCTTAAAAAATGCCAAAAGCAAGACCCATTCTATGCATCATTACTTTTTTGTGAAGAATGGTTGTCTGGTAAAAAAGAATTTTATTTTCATACATCGGGAAGCACAGGTAAGCCCCAAAGCATGCGTGTAAATCGAAGAAGAATTGTAGCTTCTATTGAATCGACGGCAAGTTTTTTAGATTTAAAAAAAGAGGGCATGGTTTTCATTTGCCTTAATACCCAATTTACTGGTGGTAAAATGTTGCTGGCTCGTGCATTGCACTTGGGATTGCAAGCCGAGATAGTCCGGCCTACCAATCAACCTTTTCGCTTTTTAGGTAACAAATCGTATGTCTTGACATCTTTTTTGCCCAGCCAGTTGTTTCACTTGTTTCAACAAAACATAAGTTTTGAGTTTTTGTCAAATATTGAAAATATTTTTATAGGTGGTGCTCCTTTGCATAATGAATTGCTTGAGAAGTTGAGTAAACTGGAAAAATGTAGAGTATTTGAAACATTTGGTATGACTGAAACCCTTAGCCACATAGCCTTGAAAAATTTGAATGGGAGGGATGGTGCTTCGTCCTATTTCAAAAAGATGCCAGATATTATTTTACAAACAAATGATGCCAGTTGTTTGATGGTAAAAGGCAAAGTAACGGCCAATAAATGGTTGGAAACCAAAGATGTAGTTCAATTAATAGACGCTAACCATTTTATATGGAAGGGTAGAATCGACAATGTAATTAACAGTGGTGGAGTGAAATTGTATCCCGAAGATATTGAACAGGAAATTGCCCCTTTTTTTAGCAAGTTAGGACATGCTTTCGACTATTTCATCACATCTATTCCCGACAAAATGCTAGGCGAATGCTTGGTTTTGGTTGTAGAAGGAAAGGAATTCCACACTGAAAATTTATTGAAACAATTCAAGCAGGAATTTCCCGCCTACCATGTACCAAAAAAGATATTATTCAAACCAAAATTTGAAAGAACTGAAACCGGAAAAGTAAAGCGTGTAATTTGATGAAACCGAAGTTGCAAAACTCTAATTTTTAATACCTTATGAAATTTATTTGTGTGGGAATGAATTACTCCGAACATATTACGGAGTTTGGAAGTCCAAAACCGAGTCAACCGGTTATTTTTATGAAACCCGACACGGCTTTTCTACGTGCAAACCAGCCTTTTTACCACCCCGATTTTTCAGAGGAAATACATTACGAGTGTGAACTTATTTTGAGGATATGTCGTGAAGGAAAGCACATTTCCCCACAATTTGCATCCAAATACTACGATCAAATAGGGTTGGGTTTGGATTTTACTGCACGCGATTTGCAAAGCCAATTTAAAAGCAAAGGATTGCCTTGGGAACTTGCCAAAGCTTTTGACCATTCGGCAGTAGTTTCGGCATTTTATCCCAAAGAAGAATTTCCTGATATTCAAAAAATCAGGTTTTCACTGTATCAAAATGGTGTTTTGAGGCAAGAGGCAAACACTGCTGAAATGATATTTGGGATAAATGAAATCATTGCATTTGCTTCCCGATTTTTTACCCTAAAAACTGGCGATATTATTTTCACAGGTACTCCAAAAGGTGTAGGCAAAATAGCGATTAGAGATAAATTGGAAGCCTATTTGGAAGACAAAAAAGTGTTGGAATGTGAGGTAAAATGATCGCGAATCAATTGTGTACATGTAATTTTTATGCTAAGATTTACAAAAATTAGAATTATATCAATAAAAAATTGAACTATTTATTTACTAAATTTACGTTTTCGGTATTAAACTAGAAAAAACGATAAAGTGCTGTGTTACATACCTTAACCGTCTTTTCTTAAAAAATATTGCACTAATTTGCTTTATAATGGTATAAAATCGTGAATGACACATTAGTATTTGTAATGTTTGTTTATAAATTTGCAACTCTATCTAAAAAAATATGAAGAAAGTAAGTGCGATTTGCATTCTTATTGGATTTAGTACCTTGTATTTGCAAGCACAGCAAAGAGCGCAGTATTCACAATACATGTTAAATCAATATGTATTGAATCCTGCTGTAGCAGGTACTACCGACTATGCTCATGTGGTAGCTAGTTATCGCAATCAATGGGCGGGCGCTTTCGATAACGCTGCTCCTACTACTTACTATTTAGGTGGCTACACTTCTTTGGGTCGCAACAGCAAGAAACCGCACCCTTACCGTAACAAGCACGCTGGTTATCATTCAATAGGTGGTTTGGTGTACAATGACCAAACTGGTCCGACTGGTTCTACAGGTTTTTTGGCATCTTATTCTTACAACGAAAGACTTTCAGGCAATTGGCGCATTGCACTTGGTGCTTCATTGGGTGGATTGCAATATAGTTTGAATGGAGACAAACTCATTTTTGCCGAAGCAGAATCAGTACCTTCTAGACGCCAATGGGTTCCCGACGGAAATTTCGGTCTATGGTTAAACAACAAATATTTCTATTTTGGAGGTGCTATCTCGCAAGTTTTCCAAAGCAAGCTAGATTTTGAAATTCCAACTGGACCAAATGCCAGAAATCGCACAAGTAAATTGGCTAATCACTATTTTGTGACTTCAGGTGTTCGTTTGGAGCCTTCAGACGATTGGGAAATTATTCCTTCTTTTATGTTGCGATTCAACAAACCCGCTCCAGTTTCTTTGGATTTGAACGCGAAAGTACGTTACAAAAACATGGTTTGGGCAGGCACTTCCTACAGAAATAAAGATGCCGTAGTCTTCCTTTTCGGATTTTTGATAAATCATCAATATGAGTTTGGTTATTCTTACGATATGACCGTTTCGAAAATTCAAAATTATGTAGGTGGTAGTCATGAGATTATGTTAGCATATCGCATGTGGACAAGAGCTGGAATCAGAAATCCATCTGATTTCTGGTAAGAAAAAAAATAAACTAAAACTCCATATTTTATATTTTCTATATTTGTACTCTTAAAATAACTTAACAAATTTATCATTATGAAAAAAGTACTACTAACAGCTCTCTCTCTTGGAGCCGCATTATTTTCCAATGCTCAAGGGATTAAAAAAGATGCACCAGGTTATGCTTTCGACAACTTTAGTACAGTGTCTGAATTCGGTCTTACTGGTGGCTTGGGTATTTATTTTTGGCGCGATACCCTAAACAATGCGATGCCTTATATTCAAGACAAAGTTGAATACACCGATGGAGTGTATAAAGTAGAAAAGACTCGTTTAGGAGATGGAAAATTGAGCTACACGGTATCACAACCGTATGGTCGCTACGAACCTTTCGGTGTTGGTTTTGGTGAAGGCCAAAGTATTGATTTGTCGGGAGGTGGTTATTTGAAAGCAAAAGTTGGTTTTAAATTTGATCTTTCTACTCTTCCTACTCAAGGAATAAGAGTGAAAATGGCTCTAAAAGATGCTAATGATGTCATTGTAGACTCTAAAGGACCTAATGGTGGTACAGGTGATCAGTACAAAGACGAACTTTATTTCACTGTTTCAAAATCAGGCGTATTTGCAGCAAACTCTACTGTTGCACCTGGTGCTATCACCATAGTTAAAGACCCTGTAGATGCTTCCGTTTCCTACGTGACTTTCAACTTTGAAGATGGTTACTATGCCAATTACAGCACAATATCAACTGCAGCTTGCCCAGTATTCCTACCTGCTACTACAGGTTTCGATGCTTCAAAAGTTACTTCTTTGCAAATCACTGTTGTGCATGGCTTCCAAATCTCTACAGATTGTTACCAGCCAAGGGAATTGGGTGGTGTGAAATTTGACATGACTTCTCTGGTTATTGGTGATATTGCCAATGCAATAGAGGATAGCAAACTTTCAACTTCAAATATCTCTTTGTCTCCTGTGCCTGCAAACGGTGGTTTTGTGTCTTTCAAATCGAATGGCCAAAATGTAACAGTAGAAAATGTAAGAGTAATGGATGTGATTGGTAATGTGGTGTATTCAGCACCTTCAGCATCTCAAATAAATGTTGACCAATTCAAAAAAGGTCTTTATGTAGTGCAAACTTCAAAAGGCACCAGTCGTTTGGTTGTTGAATAATACACATCTAATAAAAATTAAAAAGGGGCGAAAGCCCCTTTTTTTATGCTATTGACACATGACTTTCCGAGAATACTGTTTTGAAAAAAAAATAGATGCCGATAAATTTCTGGCGGGAGATTCGATGCTTTACAAGGAATGGGAAGAATATTTCCAATTGGTAAGTCCAGAGAGTTTTACCCAAAAAAAGAAATTCAAGATTAATCCTATCAGGTTACGTTACCCGATGCTGAAAAAGTGATGTTTATTGCTCGCTCAAATCCTTGAAGGCTATTCCATCATCCATTAAAACCGCCTTTATTTTTCTTTTGGTATTGTCTTGTTGTGTGAAAGTCATCAAGCAAACTCCGGCCTCTTGCCATTCAAATTTTAGATTTGTGCTGTCGATATTGCTTGCATAAATTTCAGTAACGACATTTTTTTTCAATCCATTTCCTTCCATCATTACATTTACTTGAAATGGATCAAAGCTATTTGCTTTTTCGGCTGTTATCTGAATATGAGCATCGCTATTTGAATCTTTACTTCCAATATAAGCTGTTTTCTCGCTGCACGACAGCAATACCATGCAGGCAATACTAAGAAATAGACATTTCATTAAAAGGCTGTTTTTTAGAAAAATATAGAAAGTACAAACCAGCTACAAAAAATATACCTAAAGCCACTACACTATTGCGCATACTTCCTGTAAGCTGTTCGATAAGACCATAGCAAAAAGTCCCCAATACGGTGGCGAGCTTTTCAGTAACATCGTAAAAACTGAAATAGGAGGCGTGGTCTTTCGTGTGAACAGGAATGAGTTTTGAATAGGTAGAGCGCGAAAGAGATTGAACAGCTCCCATTACCAAGCCTACCAATACAGCCAATAGATAAAAATGAAAGCCATTTTGCATAAAATATGCACCTACACAAATCAAAATCCAGATAACCATAATGCAACATAGGGCAAAAATATTGCCTTTTAATGCAGAAAACCAAGCCGCTAAGTTTGCGCCTAAAATGGCAATAATTTGAAGAATCAGAACTACTGTAATTAGTTGACTCGTTACAAGGTGAAATTCCTTTTCTCCTAATAGGGTGGCTACATACATTACAGTTTGTACCCCCATGCTATAAAGGAAAAAGGCAGCCAAAAAGCCTTTCAAATGGTTGATTTTTTGTACTTGTTGGAATACTTTTTTCAATTCTGTGAATCCTGCCCATAAGTATGAACGCTTCTGTATGTGTTTGCGTGGTGTTTCGGGTAAAACACTAAATGTGTATTGTGCAAAACCAAACCACCAGATACCTACGGTTAAAAACGAGATACGAGTAGCAAAGGAAGGTTCTATATTGAAGAAAAATTCAGGCATAAGCAGCATGCTCAGATTGAAAACGAGCAACAATACGCTGCCCACGTAACCATATGAAAAACCTTTGGCACTAACCTTGTCGGTCATTTTAGGAGTGGCTATTTCGGGCAAAAAAGCATTATAGAAAACCAAGCTACCGGCATAGCCTATTGTGGCAAGTACCAACATCGAAATGCCGTAATGGATGTTTTCGCCAGTAAAAAAATACAATCCCATACAAGACAGCGATCCCAAAGTGCAGAAAAACTGCATGAACAATTTTTTACGCCCAAAATAATCGGCGATACCTCCCAGCAATGGCCCTACTGCTACTACACACAAAAAGGCAAAGGAAAGAGCATAGGAATACAAAACGCTGTTGGTAACTGAAAAACCTAGAAATTGCACCTTGTCTAAAGCCGCAGGATTTTTTGTAACAGCTTGATAATAAGCAGGAAAAATAGAAGAAGTGATGTTTAGTGAATAAACAGAATTTGCCCAATCATACATGCACCATGCATGCAACACCCGTGGATTGTTCTTTTCCAATTT
>JBIKRJ010000003.1:0-36729 GCA_044349205.1 Cytophagales bacterium
GGGTGCCCCCATTGGTCACCGTCACCCCACTGTTGATTGTAAATTTGGCACCTGAGGTCACATTTAGGTATTTATTACCTGAAGAACTTATGCCCAAGTCAGAAGCCTGCACCACTCCTGTGGCAGAGGTATTGGCAATTTCCAACTGTCCAAAGGTTCCTGCCCCAGAGATAGTCTGCGCAGAAGAAGTGTTAGATAAACTTATTTTACCCGACCCGGTAGAAGAGTGTACCCCGCCATTTGTGACATTGCCTTTGACACTCACGGCAAAGCCACCATCAGCGAGGGTTCCTGATGTGATACTCAAATCACCGTTTACTGTGGTATTAGCGGTGATGGTACCTGTTTTTGCCGCACCGTTCATGGTCAAATGGTGGTATGTAGAACTGCTTGGGTTTTTCACGTTGGCAGTATTGGTGTAAATCACCGTATTTGGGCTTGCACTAGCCGTCAACGTAGGGGCAATATCACCTGTGCCCCCATACGTGAAGGAAGCATTCGCTGCATTCACAAAAGTTCCGGCACCAGTAAGGGAAGTGCCTACGGTCAAGGTGCCATTGTTAGTGAATGTACCTGACGTCAACAAGAGAGTGGGTATCGATGCCGTCACACCTGAATTCAATTGGGCGCCTTGCGCATCGTTCAATTGAAGTATGACATTCGTACTGTTGGGTGTATAGGTGCTGCTCGAACCCGATATTTGGTGTACAGCCGAACCACCACTCAATATCAATCGGTTAGCCGCATTGTTTGAGGCATTGAAAGTTCCGTTGTTGATGAGATTACCTTTCAAAGTATAGGTACCTGCACCACCAAACCTTAGCGTACAACCGCTTCCAATGGTAAGATTGCCTGCAATACCCGTGTTGCTACCACCATTGTACGACAATGAAGTACTAGTCCCGCTCAGTTTAAGACTTGGGAAAGAAGCAAAATTGACATTGGTATAGGTGTAAGCGTAATTACCATAAAAATCCATGGTACTTGTCGCATCCAAACTTTGCGTATTGTCGGTAAAACCTGAAACAATCGCAGTAGTAGAAGTCCCAATTTTGAAAATACTGTTGGCTTCCATGGTCAGCCTTGGAGTTCCTCCTTGCAAATCCCAAGCGAAACCACCGTCGTCAAATGTGCATCCATTTTTTATGGTCACAGAGGTCTTGAAATTTTGCGTACCGGCTGAGGTGTAGGTTTGTGCAGTTCCCCCGAAAGACACTTGGCAGCCAAAGTTCATGCCACTGGGAATGGTTTGGCCAGTATTCAGCAATAATTGGGAAGAGGAACTACAATTTGCAAAAGTACCAGAAGTGACACTAAAGGTACCAGGATTGCTGATGGTCATGATGGCATTGGCATTGAGCGCAAAATTTCCTCCCACGGTCAACAAATTGCGAATTGTCCAATTACCACTATAGGTACCATTGGCAGTGGTAGTAGTGAGCCTATACACGCTCAAACCGCCAGGGCTTGCCGCAGCGTTAAAAGTACCAGCATCGAGGGTAGTATAGATACTGTTCGAATTATCGACTTGGGCTGTTGTCGTATTGCTGTTTGTAAGACTTACTGCATTGGCAAAAGAAATATTGGCACTTTTGCCTGCAGTGCCCGTCCATGTACCCGTGGCGGAAATCGTGACAGGACTGCCATTGAAACGAATGGCATTCGTCGCTGTTGCATTGCCATCTATTCTAAATGTACCTCCGTTGGGTACTGTGTAGGCATTGGTAATCACCAGCAAGTTTTTGTCAGACCCATTGTCGAAATCACCTATTCGCAACTGACCTGCCGTATGGGTAAGTGTTGCAATGGTGGTGGTCCTTGCAGCAACCGAACCCGCACTTTGTATCACCGCCCCTTGTGCGTCATCTAATTCTAGTTTAGCGAACGAATTGTTTCCTGTACTCGAAGTAGTAGTCACAACGTGCTCTTGTGAACCACCATTCAAATATATCTTACCAGCACCCGAGTGCGTACCGTTGTTTGTTACGTTACCTTTCACCGTAGCCGTAAAGCCACCATCTGCCAATGTGCCAGCACTGATTGTCAAATCACCGTTTATGGTAGCATTAGCTGCCAAGGTTCCAGTCTGTCCAGACTTGTTTACAATCAGGTGATGATAGGTAGTACCGTAAATTTGCTGAGCACCTGCCGTCGAACCAAATGTAACAGTATTTGGCGAGGCTGTGGCTACCAAAGTACCAGTACCTGCAAAGGTGTTACAATTCAGGTTTAAACTTGCATTGGTACCGTTGGTCAAGGTTTTGCCAGCGGCAATCGTCAGCGTAACCCCAGTGATAGCTGCAGAACCTACCGTGAATGTGCCATTGTTGGTGAAATTGTCGTTGATGTTTACCCCGACAGCCCAACCGCCTGAAGCCCCATTGATAGTGAAAGAAGCTCCGCTATTGACAGTATAAACACCGCTAATGGTGATGGTGCTTGCTTGGTTGACTTGGACCGCAGTGGAGCCAGAAAAAGTTTTGTCTGTTCCCGCAAAAGTAAATGAACCAAAGTTCAAGTTTCCTCCAAAACTTCCAGCACCCGACACGTTACCATTTACCGTGAGCCCATATCCGCCTGCTGGGTTCACGATGCTGGTGCCATTGGTCAGCGTTATGTCGTTGCAGGTGCGGCTAGCATCCAAGGTTACGGTGAAACCAGTGATGACTACATTGTCGGTTGCACCTGGGAATACCCCTGAACTTACGGCGGAACCACCTGCAGAAAGAGACCAGGTCGTGTTTGTTCCCCAGTTGCCAGAAGCGATAGCGTAATAGGTTGGGGTAGCTATTATGGTTTGAGTCCCCCCTGCTGTAATGCTACCCGATTTGGATCCTGAAGCAAAAGTAAGGTTGCTTGTGGTCATCGATGAAACTGCCACTGTATTGCTTGTAGTAGCACCGCTTGGCACATCTACTGTAATCCAAAAATACCCTGTGGTACTGAAAGTGATACTTTGTGACAATCCGGTAAAGGAATAACTGCCCGCCGAACCGGCCGTAACACTGGAACCTATCTGAACGGCCGAACTCAAGGTGGCAGATGAACTATTGAACCATAGTTTGAATGTAGTCAAATCGGTGCCTGTGGCAGTACCTGTGGTAGTAAAATCTACTTGTGTAAGTGTCGCATTGTTGGCAGATGATAAAGCTATTTGAAAAGCAGACAAGGCATTTTTGGACGAACCTTTGGAAAGATTTCCTGCCCCAATTTGACTTGGAGAAGACAAGGTAATAACCGGTGCTGTTGCAATGATTGTCTGGGTACCTCCTGCCGTGGCACTGCCCGACTTTGTTCCAACCGCAATTGTAAAATCTGAACTGGTCATGGCAGAAACTACTATGGTGTTGGATGGCGTGGCTCCAGTTGTTATATCGGCCGTTATCCAGAAAAAACCAGTTGCGCCACTGTTGATAACTTGGGTAAGACCGGAGAAAGAGCGTGAGCCAGACCCTAGGCTAGTAGTAATGTCACTTCCTATTTGTGAAGCTGTGCTTAAATTGTTGGATGAATTGTACCAAAGTTGGTATTTGGTAATATCGGCGGCGGTATTAGTAGTGGTAAAAGTGACAGAATTTAAGGTAGCATTGGCTACTGTTACAGCCAATTGGAAAGCAGACAAAGCATTTTTGGTTGTGTTTTGTCCGACATTCCCTGCCGACACCTGACCTGGGGAAGATAATACCACGGTAGGTCCAACTATGGTTTGAGTACCACCTGCGGAAGCAGAGCCTGATTTTGTGCCGCTTGCTGTGATATTGCTTGTAGTAATGGCTGAAACGACAAGTGTATTGGCGGGGGTTGCAGAACTGGCAATGTCAGCCGTTATCCAGAAATTTCCTGTTGTACCCACAGAAATAGCTTGCGTAAGGCTTGTGAAAGAGCGTGATCCAGCACCTGTATTCGATGTAATGCTACTTCCTATTTGACTCGCAGAACCAAATGTAGCAGAAGTGCTGTACCAAAGCTTGAAGTTTGTAATATCAGACGAAGTGGCGGTTCCAGTTGTGGTAAAATCTACTTGTGTGACGGTAGTACTAGCTGTGGTGACCGCCAGGGAAAAATTATAGACTTGGTTGTTTGTGCTTGCCGTAGCAATACTGGCGGCCGCAACCGCAGGGTTAGAAGATGAAAGCGCCAAAGCTGGGGTTGCAATCGTCTGCGTTTCACCCGCAGAAGCAGTACCCGACTTAGTTCCCAGTGTCAGGGTAATGTCGCTAGTGGTCAGTGCAGAAACGGCGAGGGTATTTCCTCCTGTTGCCCCACTGGCTATGTCGGCTGTTATCCAGAAATTACCCGTTACACCATTGGCAATGGACTGAGACAATCCAGTGAAGGAGCGGGTACCTGCTCCAGTGCTGCTGGTAATGTTACTCCCAATTTGACTAGCTGAGGCAAAAGTGGCGGAAGTGCTGTACCAAAGCTTAAAGTTGGTAATGTCCGATGAAGTAGCAGTTCCCGTAGTGGTGAAGGAGATTTGCGAAACGGTAGTATTGGCTGAAGTGACTGCAAGTGAGAAATTGTACACCTGATTGTTGGTAGTACCCGTTGCAATACTGGCTGCTGCAACTGCGGGGTTGGAAGAGGAGAGTGCCACGGAAGGGGTTGCTAAAATAGCATTGGGAATAAGTTCTCCAGTTCCTGTAGCATACTTAGCCGACCAATTATCTGTTCCATCGAAAAAGTTAATCATGGCTAGTTCACCTGCTGATAATGTACCGTTACTGCCCACAATTACTTTACCAGCAGAACCTGTTGTAGAAGAACCATATCCAGAAGCGCCCGTCCATCCCGTGATGACTAGGCTGCCAGACCACGTACCTGTTTTGCCGTTAAAGGTCAGAGTGTGAGCACCCGTCCCCAAAGCGATAGTGGCAGTACCATTTAGGAATAAATTTGCAAATGTTTGAGTAAAGCCAGTTGTTGCCCCTGTTCTGAGCGTTCCACCTGTGAAAGTAAAGGGGGAAGAACTCGAAATTTTATTGGCAGCTGCCAATTGCAATGTACCGGCTGAAACGGTAGTTGTGCCAGTGTAAGTGTGCGTGCTGGCTGCCCCTATATTGTAAATACCTGTTCCTGACTTGGTCAAGCTCAAATTGGCATACACACCTGCTGTGTTACCATCATTGGCACCACCGCTGGTGGCGGTCGCATTTCCGTCGTTGATGGTAAGTGTACCGTTGGAAGTTTGACCAGCGCTGGTAACTCCTGCTGTCAACGTAATCCCAGACGTTCCTGTTATGGAAACATTGCCACCTACCGAAGTACCAGTGCCTACCCTGTTGCCTGCCGTGGTGGTATAAGTGGGGGTACCGCTACTGGAAACCGTATTGCCAGAGATTGTAATGGCTCCACCAGAACCCCCATTCGAATTACCACCACTGCCGTTTCCACCTGTAGTTGTGATGTTATTAGCGGCCAACGATACCAACCCAGTCGTAGAGGTGATAGAAACCGCACCGCCAGCCGAACCAGCATTGGTTCCGCCTGCGTTAGCACTTGTGGTAGAAATGGCCCCACCAATTGTTACATTTCCATTGCCTGATATAGTGACTGAACCACCAGCCCCCGAGGTTCCGCCGTTTGAAGTACCTTGCGCGGTGATTGCCGCTGTAGTCACAGTACTTGATGTAGAAGTAATACTTACAGTACCAGCACTTCTTCCTGCTTGACCAAAAGACATAGTTCCACCCGAAGTAGTGATGGCACCCACAGAAACCGCCCCGCTGGAAGGTGCTGTGTTGTTTATATTTACATTGCCACCATCATTTCCTGTGCCACTGCTTCCGTTACCACCTCCTGAGGTATTGATTGTGGAAGAAAAAGTAACCGTACCGGATGCATTGACTGTGACGGCACCACCTTTTCCAGAAGTCCCCGAACCGTTGCTGTTACCTCCTATACAGCTCACTGCACCCGTTACACTCACATTTCCGGAAGTGGCGGTCAATGTCAAATTGCCACCATTGTTACCAGATCCGCTGTTGCCATTTGCTGCTCCGAAAGTGTTAATGGTAGATGAAATGGCTATGTTACCAGAAGCAGCACTGATACTCACATTTCCGCCACTACCAGCAAGGGCTGTGCTGGTCGCAGTTCCACCATTAGAAGCAATACTAGTAATCCCTGTCACTGCCCCACTTGTGGATGTAATACTTATAGCGCCACCATTCCCACCGGTGTTGGTCGATACCCCATTACCACCACTGTTACCGCCAGTAGAAGATATGCTACCAGAAAAAGTAATTGAACCAGGAGCAGAGATTGTGACCCCCCCTCCCGCTGCACCAGCTGAGGCACCAGAACCAGCACCGCCATTGTTGGTTATGGAGGTAATGCTCAAAGTAGTACTGGTGCCCGATATATTTATGTCTAATGCACCTCCAGCACCACCATTGTTACCTGCCGTTGCTCCCGAACCTCCACTTTGCGAACCATTTGAACTTACCGTGCCAACCGATACCGTAGAAGAGGCAATGGTTGATTTTATTGTTACGCTTCCCGCATTGCAGCCTGCAGATACACCCGCCACAGAACCTCCAGTAGTGGTAATGTTACCTATTGCAATGCTACCGCCTGTAGTACTGTTAATGATAATGTTACCACCTGTACCACCACCACCCGTGTTGTTATTGTTAGTGCCACCCACCGCAGTTAAGACCGGTGTTCCCGAAATGTTTCCCGACGGTGCATTCAAGGTGATGGATCCCGCATTTCCTCCTTTGGCTGAAGAAGTTGCCGAACCACCTCCCACATTTATAGTGGGACTTGAAGTAAAAGAGATGTTTCCGCCCGAGTTGGTAACACTTACTGCTCCACCAGGATTTGTGTTGTTGGTTGATGCTGCGCCATTTGTATTGTTTCCACCGGTGGATGTGAGGGCAGACAAGGTGACTGTTCCACTAGTACTGTTGGTTAGCGTGATGTTGCCTGCAGCACCAGGGGTAAAAGTATTAACTGCAGCACCACCCGAACTGGCAATAGTTCCTGTAAACGTAATACCTGTTGCTGCCGATATACTTATTGCACCACCCGAACCACCATTGGCACCCGAACCACCATTGCCAGCACCACCCGATGCTGTTATGGCTGTTCCTGATACAGAACCCGCAGTAGAGGTTAGTGAGACTGCACCTCCACTTCCAGCAACACCACCCGCACCAGAAGAATTTGCGCTACCCGTTGTGGTTATAGCTGCAGTCAAAGAAATGTTTCCTGTGCTTGTGGTCATGGTAACTGCACCAGAGGCACCATTGGCTACAGCCGAACTAGCTGCACCTCCTGATGTAGTGATTGTGCTGGAACCGGTTCCAGAAATGCCAGTACCAGCCGAATAGACAATGTTATAGCCTGGTCTGGTTGCAGTGGTGGCGGCTCCAGTGAGTGATGTTGTTATATTGTTGCCTATAGTAATGCTACCGCTAGCAGTAATCTTAAAAGTAAATTGGGTGGAAGAAGGGTTGGTTGTTGAAATATTGTTTGAAATGGTCACGTTACCACTTCCTCCGCAGCTGGAACATGTAGTCACAATCTCTACACTACCCTGGGTAACACCTGTACCATTCAGCCGATTGGTAAGTTCTGTAAGGTTTACTACCGCATTGTTGGCAGATGGAGTAAACGTGTAATATCCAGAAGTTACCCCACCCAACGAACTCCAGCCTCCATTGGCAGTAGAACCAGTACTTATGGTAACATTTGCTTGTGCAAACAATTTTGATGTACCAAAAGCGAAGCATAAAAAGCCCACCATTACCCACCGTATCGTACAAGTTGTTCTTTCGCTATGGCAGTAAATTGATTTGGAAAAAATTCCTTTTTTAACTAATGATAAATAATTTTTCATGTTAAAGGTGTTAATCTTTTCTTACTAAATAGTGTTTTGTATGCTGCCCTTTTATCAGGTTTGAGCATGATTATTAGTCAGTTAAAAAATTAATATACACGTATTGTTATAAAAATGCTAAAAAATGAGCGAAAAGTATAATTCTTGGACATACCTTTTGGTCTAAATTATGATGATTTTTCTCCAGTATTTTCTTGAAAACTTTATCAATCTAAAAATTACGCTTGTAATATGTTAGAAATTTTCATGTATTATTAGGCGTGTTTTTATAATAAAATTTATTTCACCAATTGTTCAAATTTTCGAAGCGTTCTCCTTTTGCACTCCTCTAAAAAGAGGTATATACAAACTAGTTAATTTACATTCTTAAGGGTCAATTTAATGTAAATCAGAAGTTTATAATTTTTTCATGTTTTCAGGCAGTGTCTATTTCTTTCGCCTTCCCGAAAAATTCATCCCAATTTTGGCCAACTTCTTTTTCTAACAAAAAGAAAGCAATTTTGTAGCTTGAAAAATCTTGTCAGTTTGTCAAAAAACACTTCAACCGATATGTCTTTCCTCGATCACCTCGAGGAACTTCGCGGCCACCTCATACGCTCTATTATTGCCATTTTGGCTTTTTCGGTTTTGGCTTTCGTCACTACCGACTTATGGTTTGGAAAAATCGTTTTGGGGCCTTCTAAAGTGGATTTTTGGTCATACAAGGGCCTTTGCTGGCTCGAACAACGGTTTTCTATTTCAGGATTGTGTATCCAAAAACTTGATTTTGTGTTGCAAAGTCGCCAAATGGCGGGGCAGTTTGTCATGCACATTACGTCCTCGCTCGTAGCCGGACTGGTACTTTCTTTTCCTTATGTTTTTTGGGAATTGTGGCGTTTTATAAAACCCGGCCTTTACCAAAACGAAAAAACTGCAACGGGTGGTGTGGTATGGTATGTGAGCAGTTTGTTTTTAGTGGGCATCGCATTTGGCTATTTTGTGGTGGCACCTCTCTCTATCAATTTTTTGGCCAATTATAAATTGGATCCCAGCATCGTCAACCAGTTCGATGTGACCTCCTATGTATCTACTCTCATCATGCTGGTATTGGGTTGCGGTTTTGTTTTTCAGTTGCCATTGGTCATTTTGTTGTTGGCAAAAGCTGGCATTGTATCCAGCGAATTTTTGAGGGCTTACCGCAAGCACGCTTTCATCATCATACTGATTACTGCCGCTTTCATTACCCCTTCGCCCGACATTCTTAGCCAGTTGCTTCTTGCCTTGCCTATGTACCTGTTGTACGAATTCAGCATATTGCTTGCCCTGAAAGAAGAAAAAGCAAATACTATTTGAAAATGTTACTTTTGAAAAAAATAACCTCGCATGAAAAAGATACTACTCTCTACGCTGCTTGTTTGTAAATTTATTTTAATTGCCTCGGCCGGCGACAAAATAAAATTGGGTATAAAACTTACCCCTTGCCTATCATTTTCTAAAGTAACCGACAAAAAAGGAAGCGATGGTGCCGATTATTCCCAAAATGGTTCTTCCCTGCGCATGATAATTGGCCCTTTTGCCGATTTTGCCATCAACGACAACGTAACTTTTACTACCGGCATTTGGTATTCGCCAAGAGCCGTTTTTTTGTCTCGCAGTGTAAATAGCATCAGCGCCAAATCGCAGTACAACCTTCAATACATTATGTTGCCTGCCTATTTCAAATTTTACACCAACGAAATAGCCAACGACATGCGCTTGTACTTCACATTGGGTGGCACCCTAGATTTTAAAATTGCTGAAAAAAAAGTAGGCGATGACAATGTGGGGTTAAAAGACCCAATTGCTGTAAATGAGGACAAACCGTTGTTTAATTTCATGGATGCCTCTATCCTTATGGCTACAGGGGTAGAGTTTAATTTGAAAGACGTGACCAATTTGTTTGTGGGCATTAGCTACAATCGCGGCTTGCTCAACATCATCAATCCTTTTTTGAAATATGATATCAACGGTACATCTTACAAGCCCGCAGATTATCTTTCTATCAAGAACAATTTGCTTAGTCTCGACCTAGGGGTGAAGTTTTAATACAAGTCGTTTTTTCTAAATATCTAGTCCATGTTTTCTTCATTCTTCAAAAATAATCTCTCTCACATCATAGCCATTTTGGCGCTTTTCCTTGTCACTGTGGTGTATTTCAGTCCCATGGTGTTCGAGAAAAAAATACTGGTAACGGGCGACGTTATGCAGGGTGTAGGCGGAGCTCAAGAATTGGCCAATTTTGAAAAAGAAACCAAAGACCAGTCTTTGTGGACCAACTCGCTTTTTTCGGGAATGCCTTCCATTATGGTGCATACCAACTATCCCAACAACCTCACTCGCTTTATTTCGCCCATCCTTACACTTGGTTTGCCTCGTGGAGCCGATATGATATTTTTGGCCTTACTTGGTTTTTATTTGCTATTATCGGTGTATGGCATTCGGCCTATTTTAGCAGCTGCAGGGGCATTTGCCTATGCTTTTTCCACCTACAGTATCGTTTCTATCGAAGCAGGACATTATTCAAAAGTAACTGCCATGGCCTATGTGCCCATGGTGCTGGCCGGTGCCGTGTGTGCCTACCGAAAAAATTTGTGGGTGGGCTGTGGGATTTTAGCATTAGGCTTGGCCATGAACCTGCTTACCCGCCATGTGCAAATCACGTTTTACCTTTTCATCGCTCTGGGAATTTTCGCATTGAGTGAATTTATTTTCAGTATTCGCCAGGGTACTTGGAAACGGTTTTTGTTGGTCTCTGTTGTTTTGGGCTTTTCGGCATGCATTGCCGTTGGCACCAATGCTGGCTATCTTATTTCTGTAAACGAATATGGACAATATTCCATTCGCGGAAAATCGGAACTTACCGCCAAAGATCCCGCTATCGCTTCCGAAGGTTTGGACAAAGACTACGCTTTCGATTGGAGTTATGCTCCCGTAGAAACCATGACCTTGCTTATACCACGTTTTTATGGCGGCTCCAGCAACGAAAACGTAGGAAAAAATTCTGTTACATACGAAACGCTTACTTCGAAAGGAGTTCCGGCAAGCAGTGCCAAAGATTTTACCAAATCGCTCCCCACCTACTGGGGGGAACTCCCTTTCACTTCTGGCCCATTGTACATTGGAGCCATTATTGTGTTTTTATTTGTTTTGGGTCTATTAGTAGCCGAAGGGACTTCCAAATATTGGCTATTGGCAGCCACGGTATTTTCGTTATTCCTTACTTGGGGAAAGAATTTCGAAACCTTCAATTATTTTTTGTTTGACCACTTGCCCTTGTTCAACAAGTTCAGGGCTGTGATGATGGCCATCGTCATTGCCCAACTTTGCATGCCTGTTTTGGCCTTGTTGGCTTTAGAAAACATCCTAAAATCGAAGGAAAACAAAGAAAAACTGAAAAAGAACTTGTTGGTCGCTTTCGGTATCACAGGGGGTGTTTGCTTAGTCGTGATGCTCATTTCGGGTTCTTTCGACTTCAGCAGTTCGGGCGATGTGAAAATGCTGGAAAATTTCAAAAGTATGACTGGCGATGCCGGATTTGCTCAGCAAATAATGGACGCCATTGTGTCCGACAGAGAATCTTTGATGCGTAGCGATGCCTTTCGTTCTTTCCTTTTCATTGCCCTGGTAGCGGGTATGGTGTATTTCTACCTTCTGGGCAAAATCAAAGAAAATGTGGTGGTGATAGGAGCTGCCGCCTTAATATTTCTCGACTTGTGGATGCTCGACAAAAATTATCTGAACAATGGAAACTTTCAAAAGAAAGGAACTAACACTTTTTTCAGCCCTTCTCTTGCCGACGAAGCCATAAAAAAAGATACTGCAATTAGCTATCGGGTGTACAATTTGAGCGCAAATCCTTTTACCGAAAACCGCACTTCTTATTTCCACAAGTCCATTGGTGGCAACAACCCGGCAAAACTGCGCCGTTATCAAGACCTGATTGAAAGGCATTTAAGCAAAAACAACGAGAAAGTTTTAAGCATGCTCAATGCCAAATATGCCATTATTTCACCCGACCAGCCACCACAACTTCTACCTGGCGCAATGGGAAATGCTTGGTTTGTAAGCGAAATAAAAAAAGTACAGAATCCCGACGAGGAAATTGTGGCGTTGGACAATTTCGAACCTGCCTACACAGCGGTGGTGGATGTAAGCAAATTCAAAGTTACCGCCGACAAATTTGACAGCAGCTTATCCACCATTTCCCTAAAAGAATGTACCCCAAAATACCTGCGATACATGAGTAATTCTTCCTCTGAGAAACTGGCCGTATTCTCCGAAATCTATTACCCACTAGGCTGGACAGCCACTATCGACGGAAAACCCGCCGACTTGATTCGTGCTAACTATGTATTGCGTGCCATGTATATACCAGCAGGTACCCACACCATCGAAATGAAATTTGACTTGCCGAGCTATCATTTGGGCGAAAAAATAAGCCTTGTGTGCTCGTTACTTTTAATAAGTTCTTTGTTGGGAATTGCAGTGGTGGAAATTATACCCAAGAAAAAGAAAACGGATGAATAACCAAGAAATGATATTGGCCGAGCTAAAATCGGCTGCCGATGTACTGACACAATTTTTAGAAATAACCGAAAATTTGGCCAAAATAGAAAAAGCTGCCAAATGGATGCTGGAAGCCGTAAACAAAGGCGGGAAAATCATTTCCTGCGGCAATGGTGGTTCATCTTGCGATGCCATGCATTTTGCTGAAGAATTGACAGGTAAATACCGCGAGGACCGCAAGGCCATTCCTGCCATCGCCATTTCCGATCCTGGCTACCTTACTTGCGTTGGTAACGACTACGGTTTCGATTTTGCTTTTTCTCGTTTTTTGGAGGCCTTTGGCAACAAGGGCGATGTGCTGTTGGCCATTAGCACCAGCGGCGATTCGGGCAATGTGCTACGTGCTGCCAATGTGGCCAAAATGAAAGGCATGAAGGTAGTAGCGCTCACAGGCAAAAATGGTGGCAAACTGGCCGAAAACTGCGATTTGGAAATACGTGTGCCTCACTTTGGCTATGCCGACCGTATTCAAGAGGTGCACATCAAAATCATCCACATCCTCATTTTTCTCATCGAAAAGGGCATTCAGCCAAGCAACGAACCGAAGGCGTAGAAATAATCGCATGCTTTTTCCCGAACTTTCTACTTCCATCTTGCCAAAAGATAGTTGGCTACATCGCATTCTGTGGTCATTTTTGGGTTTAGGAATTTTGTTGGTGGTGGCACAATATGTGTACAACCGCAATTTGTGGATAGACGAGGCTGGTCTCGCCCTCAGCATCATCAGAAGAAGTTTTGATCAGCTAACACAACCATTGGACTACGATCACGTGGCGCCTGTAGGTTTTTTAATGGCCACGCGACTTTCGGTAGCCTTCTTTGGTAAAGGCGAAATGGCACTTCGACTTTTCCCGCTCTTGTGTTATTTGACGGCAATACCCTCTTTCTTTTTCTTATTGAACCGCTTCAAGCTCAACAAAACGTTGGTACTTGTAACGGTGGCTACCTTTTGCCTTTCCTTGTCGCTGATACGCTATGCCACCGAAATGAAGCAATACTCGTCCGATGTGCTGGTTGGCATTTTGATTGTATATGCCACGCTACGACTCGCCCTACAACGTGCTAAAAACTTGGTTCTTTACGCCTTGATAGGGACAGTGGCGATTTGGTTTTCGAATATCTCCATCATTATGCTGGCAGTTTGTGGCCTATATGTCGCTTTCAAGCAAGGATACTTGCTAAAACAGTGGCAAGTAGCAATTCCTTTCATTGCTTGGCTTTTTTCTTTTTGTATATACTATTTTTACTTCATACATGGCCATCCTGCAAAAAAACTTATGCTCGATTATTGGGAAGATGCTTTCATGCCGACAAACCCTTTTTCGATGAAATTTTGGGGGTTTGTATTGACTAGTTTAAAAGGGATTTATAGTTGGATGCTCGGTTTTGGCCCCTTTTGGTTTTTCCCTTTTTTACTTTCCTGCGCAGGTACTTGGTTTCTTTTACGTAG
Organism: Cytophagales bacterium; assembly: GCA_044349205.1. GTDB lineage: Bacteria > Bacteroidota > Bacteroidia > Cytophagales > UBA9547 > UBA9547. The sequence continues at coordinate 13,881 of JBIKRJ010000003.1, forward strand.
TAAACATTACTTGCTGTTGTATTTTATTTTTGCTCCCATTGTTTGTCATCTTAGCCTTTCGGCATTAAAACTGTACCCCTTTTCCGAAAGGTTGATTTTATACTTGGCACCCTCTTTTATTTTGCTTTACTGCATTGGTGCTTGGTTTTTGACCGAAATACTTATGGCCCGTTTCAATGCTATGCCTAAAGTTATGCTACTAACGCCCGTGTTACTGTGCTTTATTCCCTTGGCAAAACGTTACCCTATTCAAAGAGAGGAGATAAAAGAATGCCTGCAATTCATGCAAGAAAACAGCCAAAAAAAGGAAACTATTTATGTCTATTATTCGGCCAACATGGCTTACTTGTACTACACGGAAACTACGTTTTTCAATTTCGACAATGGAATTGTATTTGGAAAGATGTATCGTGAAAATCCGGCTCTATACATAAAAGAAATCTCAAGTATTAAGGGTAAAATATGGCTTCTCTTTTCACATGTGTATCCATTCGATACGAAAGAAAACGAGGAAAAATACATTTTGACCCATTTGCCAAATACCAAAACGCTGAAAAAACATACCAGTCGTGGCAGTAGTGTGTATTTGGTTGAAAGATATTGAACTGACAAATCTGACTACTATATGCAAGCAAAAACCTTTGGCAGCGCTCTTCAGGGAGTAAATGCACAACTTATCACCATTGAAGTGGACGTGGGGCAGGGCACTGGATTTTTCATTGTGGGGCTGCCAGACAATGCCGTAAAAGAAAGCGGCCAACGAGTGGAAACGTCCATCAGAGCCTTGGGCTACAAAATGCCTCGCAACAAAACGGTGGTCAACTTGGCACCCGCCGACGTGCGCAAAGAAGGCTCGGCTTACGATTTGCCGATTGCACTGGCTATTTTGCAAGCTTCCGACCAAATGCATTGCCAAAATTTGGCAGAATACCTAATTATGGGCGAACTGGCCTTAGACGGGACACTGCGACCCATAAAAGGAGCTTTGCCTATTGCCATCGAAGCCCGCAAGCACCAATTCAAAGGCTTTATATTGCCCAAAGAAAATGCGGGCGAAGCCGCCATCGTAAACAACCTCGACATTATCGGGATTGAGACTTTGGAAGATGCAGTAGGTTTTTTGGAAGGCACACGAAACATAGAACCCCTAAAAGTCGATACGAGGGAAATTTTTTTCAATACTGTAAACGAATACGAAGTGGACTTTGCCCATGTGCAAGGACAAGAAAACATCAAAAGAGCATTGGAAATAGCCGCTGCTGGCGGACACAATGCCATTATGATTGGCCCACCAGGCGCCGGCAAAACCATGCTTGCCAAGCGCATTCCCTCCATTCTTCCGCCCTTGACCTTGAACGAGGCACTGGAAACTACCAAAATTCATTCGGTGGCAGGCAAAACCAAAGGCATGGCTTCCCTCATTTCCCGAAGACCCTACCGAGCCCCACACCACACCATTTCCGATGCGGCTTTGGTGGGGGGTGGCTCCAACCCACAACCGGGCGAAATTTCTTTGGCACACCACGGTGTCCTATTCCTAGACGAACTGCCCGAGTTCAAACGCACGGTTTTGGAAGTATTGCGCCAACCACTCGAAGAACGCATGATTGCCATTTCACGTGCCAAGGTAGCCGTGGAATTTCCAGCCAACTTTATGCTAATAGCCAGCATGAACCCTTGTCCTTGCGGCTATTACAACCACCCCGAAAAAGAGTGCGTGTGCCCGCCTGGCACGGTACAAAAATATTTGAACAAAATCAGCGGGCCCCTCTTAGACAGAATTGACTTGCACGTAGAAGTCACCCCTGTTTCCTTCGACCAGATGACCTCTAACCGAGTACCCGAAAGCAGCGAAAAGATACGCGAAAGGGTGATTTTGGCACGTGAAATTCAAAGCAAGCGCTTCGAAGGGAAACAAATCTATTCCAACGCCATGATGCCCAGCGAAATGGTAAAAGAAATTTGCCAAATAAACGAGGCGGGAAAAATCCTCATCAAAACAGCCATGGAACGCTTGGGCTTGTCGGCACGCGCGTACGACCGCATTCTGAAAGTCTCGCGCACCATTGCCGATTTGGCAGCCAGCGAAAACATCAAAGTAGAACACCTGGCCGAAGCCATTCAATACAGAAGTTTGGACAGGGAAAGTTGGGGAGCGGTGTAAAATACCTCTTAAATCTCTTTGAAGAATTCAGAGATTGAAATGTTAAAGTATTTACAAACATCTTCAATGGTGGTGATGCTGATGTTTCGCTTTAGTGTTTCGATTCGACCAATGTGTATGCCAGTGTCATTATAGAAGTTCTCTTGGGTAAGCCCTTTTTCTTCTCTGAGTTCCTTTATCCTCAAAGCAATCTTACTTAAAAGTTCTTCGCTTTTACGCTTTCCCATTGCAATGGGAAATACAAAGATTTGTCAAAATTTATTAATGACTAAATGGTCATTAATAAATTATCAATTATTATTGCATAAATAAGCGAAGGTGCAATTGCAAATGAGATTGATTCACACATAAAAAAATAATTATGAAATTTTATAATATCTTTAAAAGCGTAGTTTTCTTTTCGATATTCCTTTTATCTTCATGTGGTATTCGCAAAAATTATGATTCTTGTGACGACCTAATAGAAAGTGTAAAAGGAGAAGAATATGATATACTAGTAAAGGAATGGGGTGAACCAGACCATAAGAGTGATTATTATAATAATGGGGATGCCTCAATTGATGGTTTAGACCTCAGGATTGATGCAACTTGGTCTAGCAGCAAGGTTAATGTTAAAAATCAAAAAGAAATTACTCTTTACTTTGATGTAGTATTGACTGGTTTTGGAGAATATCCACATAGAGTTATATTGATTAAAAATTGTAACTAATCGAAAGATTGAATTTCTTGAGTTATTACAATAGTATACGCCTGAGCCTTTTATCAATTACGTTTCACCCTCTTCGGGTTTTCGGCCAAAAAGGCTTTCCAGCTAGTAGTTTTTGACACGGGGACTTTGCCTTGAAAATGGTGGCAAACGGCCACTGCCAGGGCATCGGTGGCATCTAAAAATTCGGGGGTCTCGGTAAAATTCAAGAGGTTTTGCAACATGGCCGCCACTTGCTCTTTGGAAGCATTTCCATTGCCGGTCACGGACATTTTCACTTTTTTTGGCAAGTATTCATGTACCGGTACATCGCGCGACAAAGCGGCAGCCACCGCCACGCCTTGCGCTCTTCCCAGTTTCAACATCGACTGCACGTTTTTGGCATAAAAAGGAGCTTCTATCGCCACCTCGTCTGGTAAATACTCGGAAATGACACGAATCACTGTTTCGTGTATTTTTTTAAGTTTCAGAAAATGGTCTTTGTATTTTTCCAAATGCAACACGCCCATTTGCAACACGACCATTGTACTGCCCCTTTGCTCTATAACGCCATACCCCATTACTTGCGTGCCCGGGTCTAGCCCCAAAATGATTTTCGATTTCTGCTCTTTTTGCAACATGCTACACAAATATAGGGTATTAGGGCTTGGATTAGGAACTAGAAAATTTGTTACTCAATTCAAATGCTCTTAAACCTTTATTAAAAGCATAAAAACGAAAACCAATTATACTTCTTATCTTTGAAGCCCAATTTACCTCACCATGATCGACAAGCTGGAAGCCATCAAAAACCGTTTCAAGGAAGTTGCCGAGCTATTGGTTCAACCCGATGCTATGGCCGATATGAAGCGTTTTTCCACGCTTAGTAAGGAGTACAAGGACTTGGACAAAATTGTCACGCAATACGACAAATACACCGACATCCTGCACAACATCGATAGTGCCAAATCGGTACTGGACACTGAAAAAGACCCCGATTTCCGCCAAATGGCCAAAGACGAGCTGGAGTCGCTTCAACCTGTAAAAGAACAAATGGAGGAATTATTGAAGCAAATGCTGATTCCGAAAGACCCCAACGACAGCAAGAATGTGATTTTGGAAATTCGTGCGGGAACCGGTGGTGATGAAGCCTCTATTTTTGCGGGCGACCTGTACCGCATGTACCAACGTTTTTGCGAGAAAATGGGCTGGCGTATGGAACTGATGGACTATACCGAAGGCACATCGGGAGGGTATAAAGAAATTATTTGCAACCTCTCGGGCGAGGATGTGTACGGCAAAATGAAATACGAGTCGGGTGTGCACCGCGTACAAAGAGTACCGGCCACCGAAACCCAAGGCCGTATTCATACTTCGGCTGCCAGCGTGGTAGTGCTGCCCGAAATGGACGAGGTGGAAGTGGAAATAAACATGAACGACATTCGTAAGGACTTGTTTTGCTCTTCAGGGCCCGGCGGACAATCGGTCAATACCACCTATTCTGCCGTGCGATTGACCCACATTCCTACGGGACTGGTGGTGCAATGCCAAGATGAAAAATCGCAGATAAAAAATGCGGAAAAAGCGCTCAAAGTACTTCGTTCACGACTATACGAATTAGAACTTCAAAAACACAACGACGAAGTAGGGGCGCAACGCAAAAGTATGGTGGGCTCGGGCGACCGTTCAGACAAAATACGCACGTATAATTACCCTCAAAGTCGCGTGACCGACCATCGCATTGGCATGACAGTGTACAACCTGCCCTCGGTAATGGATGGTTCGATAGAAGATTTTATCGAACAACTGCGTATTGCCGAAAATGCCGAAAGACTGAAAGAAGGCGTAAGCGAATAGCTACCTTGCAATATCTCCCAAAGTCCATTTCAAGTCGGCTTCGGTTTTGTAAAACTTACTTTGCAATTCGTACAGTTTTACTTGCGACTCCAAAAAACGATTTTCGCGCGCATTGACTAAAAAAAGCGAGCTTTCGCCATTTCTTAGACGAGCCGTTTCGCCTTCAAATAGTAGCGCAAAACCCTTGATGTTTTGTTCGTAAAGCTTGGTTTGGGCTTGCAAGGTGACCATTTCGCTGTAATATGCTTTCAACTTGTTTACTAGTTCTAGCTTCTTGGTCTCGATTGCATATTGTGTGTTCTTTATTTTCAACTTGGTGGTTTGCAAATCGCCACGGCCTTGCATAAAAAACAAAGGCATCGAAAAATTGACCCCTAGCTTGTAGTTGTTGTTGACCATATAATTAAAGTCGTTTCGTACTCGGTAGCTTTCGTTCAGCAAGTTGTAATTCAGGTTCAGGGTAGGCTTCATGCTTTCTATTTTCAGCCTTCTTTCAATGTCCAACTGGCGCAGTTTGAAATCGTAGTTGCGCAGTATGGGGTGGGTTTGCAAAAGTTCTGCTGCCAGTTCTTCCAATTTTTCGTAGCGTAGCTGAAGTCTCAAAAAATCGGAATTGAGGGGGCTTGGCAACAACAAGCTATCAAGCGGTCGAGGGGTTTCGTTTTCCAACCACAAATAGGTATTCAAATCTAAGCCTGCCTTGATAAACTTCAGTCGGGCTTCGTTCAGTTGAAATTGCCTTCCCTGCAACTGGGTGAGTGCTTCGGTAGTGTCGATGGCAGCGCGGTCACCCAGTTTTACCGATTCTACCATGGCATTGAAACGTACGAAATTGATGCGCGTGGCTTCTTCGAACACCTTCATTTCATTGTAAGCATAGGCCCAGTCGTAATAGCTTTTCAGACCGGCTACCAACAAATCGTTGAGCATCATAAGGCGTTGTTGCTCGCTTGCCTCCCGAAAAAGTTGGGCTTGTCGAAGCATGGCACGCTGCTTATCTATCAACAAGTTTTTGATAAGCGGGAGCGAAATGCCCACAAAACCCTGGCCTACATCTGGTAGTATGCTCTCGCTATTCAAGAATTGACCTGTTGCAGTATTATAGCCCGCTTTGGCTTCTATGCCATACCATATAGGAACCGAAATCTTGTTTTCGAAATAAGAATAGTAATGTGTCCCCTCAAACATTTTCTCGTCATAGTCTGAGTATATTTTAGGATCCCAACCGCCAAAGGCTAAAAGCATTTCTGCTTTGGCTTGGTCTTTCAGTAGCTGGGCTTGCTTGGCCACTGGATGGTACTGCTTGACTATTTGAACAAATTCTACAACAGATAGATAATAACGTGTAGTGTCTTTGGCAAAAACAGCGTTGCCCAGCAGCATGCTAAGTACTAAGAAATATGGGAAGAAAGCGGCGGTAGGTCTTCTCACTTTTTTTTCGATTTCTTGTCTTCGGGCTTCTGCATCGATTTGTAAAAGTCGGGCGGGAAGCCATTCATATTTCGCCATAGTTCGTAAATGACTGTCACGTCTTTAAGCAGAGCCATACCCCTGGCTCCACCGCCAATGCGTAGTGCCTTGGGCCAGGGCTGTTCTTCGGCATCTTCGGCCACCAATATCCTGAATTTACCATTGTCTGAGATGGCATTGTCTATGGCCACCACCTTGCCGGGGTAGGTACCGTAGCTCACATTGGGCCAACCGCTGAAAACAATAGCAGGCCAACCATCAAATTGAAAACGCACTGTTTGTCCTGTTGAAATAAGGGCAATGTCGACGGGCTCTACATACATTTCAACGGCATATTTGAAATTTTGGGGTACAATTTTGGCCATTTCAGCGCCTTCCTTCACCACCTCGCCAATACCCGCCGAAATCGTTTTGGTAATTTGTCCGTCTTGCGGTGCCAACACAAAATAAAAACCATTTCGTATGCTATAGTTAGAAAATTGGTTTCTGAGCTTTGCTATTTCTCCCTGCCCAGTAGTAGCGTCGCTTAGCGTAGAAAAGCGTTCGCCTTGGGCTTTGGCTATCTTTTCATTGAATTCCCTGTCGGTCTGGTTCAATTCTATACGGGCATTGACCAAATCATTTTTCGAATTCATGAATTTATTTTCTGATATTAAGGCCTTTGCGGTAGCATTTTGGAGTTGTTGCTTGCGTTGTTCCAATTCGGTAAGTGATTTCAATCCTTGTTTGAAAAGTTCTTCTTGGCGTTTGTATTGGTCGGTAGCAATTTTTAGTTCGGTTTTGGCAGCTTCCAATGCCATGCTATCGCTTTGTACATACAGCACAGCCTGCCTTATTTTGTTGCGGAGTTGCTGCATTTTGTATTCTCTTATTTGGTTCAAGGCGCTTAGCTGGTTTTGGATGGCCTCGGACTTACTTTGATAAAAATCGACCGTTTTTTCTTTGGCATCTATCTGTTCTTTGGTTCTGTCCAGCAATTGTGGATCCAAAAAGCTGTCTTTTACTTCTGTGATTTTCAATATGGTATCGCCCTTTTTAACCATATCGCCTTCTTTCACATACCATTTTTCGATACGACCGCCTATAATAGAGTTAAGTTGTTGAGGGCGCTGTTCGGGCAGTCGGGTAGTAATCATACCCGGAGCTTGAATATTTTGGGTCCAGGGTAGTAGCATAAACAAAAGCAGAATGACCATGGCACCCGTTAGCCACCTTACGATTTTGGTCTCGCTACGGGTATTAAATGCTTTTTTTAGGGAAAAAAAGTCTTCTTTGTGTTCTAGCAATTTTTCATCTTCTGGGTGGTGCCACATGTTGCTTTTGTTTGATGGTAAGATGAATTAGATGACATGCTTGAATATTGTTTCATATTCTTGGGTAGCACTTACCGTAGGGTAATCGCCAAAGGCTACGATTTTGCCTTCGTCCAACAAAAGAATCTTGTCGCATCTTTTGGCAAAATTTTCGTCGTTGGATATGGCTATCAAGGTATAGTTATTGTCTTTTGAGGTAAGGTTTTTGACCAAAAAATCTTGTTCTACGCGTTCAAGTCCGCTCCAGCAGTCTTCCATTAGTAGCAGGCGTGGTTTTGTGAGAAGTGAACGGGTAAGCAATATTTTGTTGATGGTATTGTGCGTAAGTTTTTTGCCCTGAGAATTGATTTTAGATTCCAAACCATCGTGCAAGGACTGAATGTAAGGCAGTAATCCGGTTTTTTCGGCCGTTTCAAGAATAAATGGAATCGTGAGCGTATTGTCGCCAAGCGTTAGGTTGTCGTACAGAGTGCCCGAAAACAATTCCGTGTTGTTCAGGTACACTCCCACCTCCAAGCGCAATTTTTGCAAATTGTAGTTGGCAAGGGGGTAGCCGTTGAACAACAACTTGCCATCGAAATTGAGGTAAGCACCCGTAAACAACTGCAACAAGGTAGTTTTGCCCGAACCCTGAGTTCCCGAAATACATACATTTTCTCCCCCCTTTATTTCAAAATTGAGGTTAGACAATACAGGATGATTTGAATCTTTGTATTGATAGGATAGGTTTTCTAATTGTATACTTATTCCATTTGCTTTGCTTATGTCGAAAATATCCAATCCATTCTCTTGTTCTTGGGGGTGATCTAAGACTTTATGCACTTTTTCCAAAGAAGTGAGCATGTCGTACACCACATCCAAACTGCCTATGATTTTTTCAGTAGAGTTTAAAAGCATGATAATGACGATTTCACTGGCAATAAACTGGCCTATGTTGATGTCTTGGTCGATAACTAAGATAGAACCTACAATCAACAAAGAAGCCGTAATGATGACTTTATACACGATAAAAGCCCAATATTGTCTTTGGATAAGCTCGAAATGAGCTTGGCGGGCATCCAAATAATTACACACCAACTCGTCGGCTTTGCGAGCAGGAAACTCGTTCATTCCCATAAATTTGAGTGTCTGTATGGTGCGGGCTATTTCTTCCAACCAACCGCCTACTTCGTATTTGCAATTGCTTTCCATCAGGGAAGTGCGCATGCCACGCTCGTAAGTGGCTCTCAAAATAATAAACATCAAACCCATAAGCGTAATGCCTATGATGATGAAAACAGGATGATAAAAGGCAAGGAGAATAGAACCAAATAGTATTTGAATGGAAGCAGTTGGAAACTCCAACAACACTTTTCCAAGACCTTTCTGAAGCGAAGAAGTATCGAAAAAGCGATTGACCAATTCGGGCAAATGGTAATCTTCCACACTCATCAAATCGAGACGAGGTATTTTTTGGGCAAACTGCAAACTGAACCTAGTGAAAATTTTTCGTTGTATGCTTTCCTTCACCCGCATTTGCAGCATGGTAAGCCAACCGCTCAACACCACACCCAACACAACGATGAATACCAAAACAATCAAAGAAGTACTGATGACGCCACCAAACAATTGATTGATAATGGTTTGCACGCCCAAGGGCAGCGAAAGATTAATGATACCACTCAATACAGAAAAAAAGTAAATGCTAATCAATTCTTCTTTTTGAAGGGCAACCAAACCCCAAAAACGCTGAAGCGGTTTGCTGGTATTTATATTCTCAAAATCATTCATTGATGACAAAGTTACACACTTTACAAAAAGAAAGTATTACTATCGATGTAAAAAGCAAACAAATTAAAATTGGATTAACTACTATTATCTCCTTTGGAAAGATATTAATATTGCGAAAAAAAACAACATGGAATTTCAGGTAAAGTTTTCGCTGAATGAGAAAATCTTTGTGAAAAATCCTGAAAGTAGCGCCACAGGCCGAGAAATCGTGAAAAGAGGCATTGACCTCATTTACGACATGGGTTTTGAAAATTTTACGTTCAAAAAATTGGCGCAAACCTTGAATACTTCCGAAGCCACCATATACAGGTACTTCGAAAACAAGCACAGGCTGCTTTTGTACATCACAAATTGGTATTGGTCATTTTTGCAGTTTTTGGTTGAATACAAATTACAGAATGTCACCGACCCAAAAGTCCAGCTAAAAATCATCATCCAATTGCTTACGCACGATTTTCCCGATACGCTAAGTCCGTTGGAGTACAACAAGCTATACCTAAACAAAATCGTGATTGCTGAAAGCAGCAAGGTGTATCTGGTAAAAGAGGTAAATGAAATAAACAAAAAACAAGTTTTTAAACCTTACAAGGACTTGTGCGCAAAGTTGGCCGGCATTATCAGTGCTTACAACCCACATTATGCTTATCCACTTTCTTTGAGCAGCACACTCATCGAAACATCGCACCATCAGCAGTTTTTTTCCTTGTATTTGCCCAAGCTTACCGACGTTAGCCCCGAAAACAAGACACATTACACAAGCAACTTTTTGGAAGACTTGCTGTTTGGCGTTTTGGCGCAAAAGTAAAATTTCGTGTGCCCACACTGCGAAATAGAAATTTTGGAAACAAGAAATGCGCATAGGGTGTTACTTTTGCGATGTCTAGCCACTTGTTTTGAAAAATAAGGACTTTCTTTCTCTCTTCACCCACGATTCGCTTCTAAATACAGTATCGGAAAGGCTAAAAAATGCCTCGTCATCTTTATTTCTGAAAGGTTTTCGTGGAAGTTTGGATGCGGTGTACGCAGCAGCATTGTGCGAACTCACCGAATGCTCGCAGCTATTCATAATGCACGACCGCGAAGATGCCAACTTTTTCCAGTCCGATTTGGCAAACTTGGTACAAGCAGAAGTGCTGTCTTTTCCTATGTCTTACAAAAAGCCTTACGAGCTTGAAGAAGTAGAAAATGCCAATGTATTGCTACGGGCAGAAGTATTGAACAAACTAAACTCGAACGAGGCCAAAAAATACATCATCGTTACCTATCCCGAGGCACTTCCCGAAAAGGTGGTGGACAAAAAAACCTTGGTGGCCAATACCTTTTTGGCCAAAGTAGGTGAAAAAATAGATGTGGAATTTCTCGCCGAATTTTTGTCATCGTACGATTTCGAACGCACCGATTTTGTGTACGAAGCCGGCCAATATTCTGTGCGTGGCGGCATTGTCGATGTATTCTCCTATTCCAATGAACTACCCTACCGTATCGAACTATTTGGCGACGAAATAGAGACCATTCGCACTTTTGACCCCAATACCCAACTTTCGGTCGAATTTCGAAAACAGGTATCTATTATACCCGATATGCAAGCAAGCAAACTGGCCATCGAAACTCGTGAAAATTTTTTTAAGTATCTAAAGCCCGACACCATCGTGTGGATGCGCGACTTTCAAAAAGTAGGCGATTCGGCCAATCGTTATTTGCAAAAAGCGGAAGAAGCGTATCAAAAAAGGGCGGAATCGGGTTCAAATTTAAAACCTAGCGACCTTTTTGAATCCAAAGATATTTTGGCCAAATCCATTCTTTCGTTCAGAAAAATAGAGTTTGGAAGCCATTCCTTCTTGCCCGATTCGGAAACTTTCGAACTAAAGTGCCGCACACAACCCTCTTTCAACAAAGATTTCAAGTTGATAGCCGATGACTTGGAATTGTGGCGAAGCAAAAACTACACCCTGCTTGTTTCGGCCGAACAGTTTACCCAGTACGAAAAACTCGAGTCGATTTTTGACGAAATTTTGCCCCAACTCAAACTGCAACACTTGCACATTTCGCTCAGAGCGGGCTTTGTCGACGAAAACCTGAAATTGCTGTGCTACACCGACCACGAACTGTTTGACCGTTTCTACAGATACAAAGGCAAAGAACGTTTTTCGAAGACGAAAGCCATTACGCTGAAAGAGTTGCGTATGTTGCAACCCGGCGACTATGTGGTGCATCAAGATTATGGCATCGGCCGTTTTGCAGGTATGGAAACCAAGGAAATAAATGGACAGCCCCAAGAAGCCATCCGCCTTTTGTACCGCGACGACGACCTCTTGTATATTTCGGTACATGCCTTACATAAAATATCCAAGTACAGCGGCAAAGATGGTACAACCGTAACCATGAGCAAATTGGGCTCGCCCGAATGGGAAGAAAAAAAGAAGAAAGTTAGCCGCAAGGTAAAAGACATCGCCAAAGAACTCATTTCTCTTTATGCCAAACGAAGGGCGGCCCCAGGATTTGCTTTTAGCCCCGACACTTATTTGCAACGCGAACTCGAGACTTCATTTCTGTACGAAGACACGCCCGACCAAGCCAAAGCCACTTCCGATGTGAAGTTAGACATGGAAAAACCGCACCCCATGGACAGGCTGGTGTGTGGCGACGTGGGTTTTGGCAAAACAGAAGTAGCCATACGCGCTGCTTTCAAGTCCGTGAGCGATAGCAAACAAGTAGCGGTGCTTGTACCCACTACCATACTCGCGCTTCAGCATTACAAAACCTTCAAAGAAAGACTGAAAGCATTGCCCTGCAAAGTCGATTATTTGAACCGTTTCAAGTCGGCAGCACAAGTGAAAAAAACACTGGAAGAACTGGCCTCTGGCAAAATAGACATCTTGATAGGCACACACAAACTCATTGGCAAAGATGTGAAATTCAAAGATTTGGGATTGCTCATTGTGGACGAGGAACAAAAATTTGGTGTAGCGGTAAAAGAAAAACTGAAAGAACTGAAACTGAATGTGGATACGCTCACCCTTACTGCCACACCCATTCCACGCACCTTGCATTTCTCGATGATGGGCGCGCGCGACCTCTCCATTATTTCCACCCCACCACCCAATCGCCAGCCTGTGACCACCGAAGTACACGCTTTTTCCGATGTGGTCATCCGCAACGCAGTTGCCGAAGAACTGAAAAGAAACGGACAGGTATTTTTCGTACACAACCGCATCAACGACTTGGATTCGATTGCCGACAGGATAAAACGCCTGGTGCCCGATGCCAAAGTGGCGGTGGCACACGGGCAAATGGACGGTAATAAACTCGAAGAAGTAATGATGGGCTTCATCGAAGGCGAATATGACGTATTGGTTTCGACCAATATCGTGGAATCGGGCTTGGACATACCTAATGCCAATACCATCATCATCAACCAAGCCCACATGTTTGGCCTTTCCGACTTACATCAAATGCGTGGAAGAGTAGGCCGTTCCAACAAAAAAGCATTTTGTTACTTATTAACCGTTGCCCCTACCTTGCTAACTCCAGAAGGACGAAAACGCTTGGCTACCTTGGAAGAATTTTCAGAATTGGGCGACGGTTTCAAAGTGGCCATGCGCGACTTGGATATTCGGGGTGCAGGCGACCTGCTTGGGGGCGAACAAAGTGGCTTCATCAACGACATTGGTTTTGAAACTTACCATAAGATTTTGGACGAAACCATTGCCGAACTGAAAGAAACAGAGTTTAAAGACTTGTTCAAAGACGACCTGAGTTTGCTGAAACCGCTTGTGCAAGACTGCATCATAGAAACCGACCTTTCTATTCTAATACCTGAAAAATACGTCACCAATATTTCGGAAAGACTTGGGCTGTACACCGAACTAGACAATATTGAAGACGAAGAGAATTTGAACCTGTTTGTAGAAAAAGTCAAAGATAGGTTTGGCCCATTGCCAGACCAATTTTGGGGATTGATAGAAACGGTGCGCATGCGCTGGTTGGCTGAAAAACTCGGTTTCGACAAACTGATGCTGAAAGCCAAAGCATTGAAAGCCCAATTTGTACCCGGCGACAAGGAAACGTATTACCAATCAGATATTTTTGGAAAAATATTGGCCTATGTAAAAGAGAATGGCCAAAGTAGCAAGTTGGCCGAAACGAAAGGCAGGCTGGTGCTTACGGTGTACCAAATAGAATCTGCCACTGCCGGGCTGGAACTGCTAAAAAAACTTCATGGCTACGTGTTTGCCAAAGAAGAAGTAAAAGTGATATAAGATTACGCTTCGTATTTTTTGGGTGCGTACAAAAAACCAAAGGCTTCGCATTCTTCCTTGGTCATTTTTTTGTGATGAATCTTGTGTGCCCTGATAATTCTTTTCATGTACTTACTTTTGGCCACATATTTTATGTGGATGCGACGATGCACTATGACGTCGTGAAAAATAAAATAAAACAAACCATAGGCCGTAATGCCAATTCCGACCCAAACCAAAAAACCAATGGCGGGGTACGCTCTTCCAATGAGGATACATACTACGGCAGGAATTGAAAAAACAAGGCTGAACAAGTCGTTTTTCTCAAAAAAACCGAGTCTTGGGCGATGGTGCGACTCGTGCCAATTCCACATAAAACCATGCATAATGTATTTGTGTGAAAACCAGGCAACAAATTCCATCGTCAAGAAACTAGCGAGTACTATACAAAAGGGCACCATCGGAAATTATAATTTCAGCAATTCGTCTTTTACTTGCTCCATCAGCCACATGGGAGTGGAAGTGGCGCCACAAATGCCAACATTTTCACCTTTAGAGAAACTTGCGGAGTAAAGCTCGTTTACTTCCGAAATAAAAATAGTGTTGGGGTTGGTTTCTTTGCACACATTGTACAACACCTTTCCATTGGAAGATTTTTTGCCCGACACAAACACTACTTTATCATATTTCGAGGCAAAGGTACGCAAGTCTTTATCTCTGTTCGAAACTTGTCTGCAAATGGTATCATTCACATCTACTTCAATTCCAGAGGCTTGCAATCGGTTAGAAATAGTGTAGAAACTGTCGGTACTTTTAGTTGTTTGGCTGAAAAGAGAAATTTTCTTTGGCAGGGTTGTTACATCCAATTCCTCCCAACTTTCAAAAACCACCGCCTCGTCGTTGGCTTGCGCCGAAAGACCTATGACTTCGGCATGCCCCCTTTTGCCATAAATGTACAATGGTTCTTTCTTATCGTATGAGTTTTTTATCCTGTTTTGAAGCTTAAGTACTACAGGACACGAGGCGTCTATCAATTCTATGTTGTTTTCCAAGGCCGTTTTGTAGGTAGAGGCGGGTTCGCCGTGGGCTCGTATCAAAACCTTGCAATTGGATAGCTGCGAAAAACGATCTAGGTCAATTATCTTCAGGCCTTTGGCTTGCAGCCTTTTTACCTCTTCGTCGTTGTGCACAATGTCTCCCAAACAATACAACTGACCTTCCTCTTCCAAAATCTCTTCGGCCATTTCAATGGCATACACTACTCCAAAACAAAAACCCGAGTTGGGGTCAATCGTGATGTGTAGGTTTAGCGACATGGTTGTTTGCTTTATTCTTTAACCACAAAAAAGACCAAAGGTTTGGCAAAAACAGCAAGAACGAATATACATGGTCTTCTACCGGAATGGTGCCCACCCTTATACCAAGGTTTTCGGCATTGTTATAAATGACCACAGGCCAAGATGTCAATACACCGTTCACAATGTAGAATGGTATCAAATGTAACAAAAAAGCCAACCAAAACTGCCCCAGTGTGTGATTGTTTAAACTCAAAGCTGCCACAAGCAACAATAACGCACCCAAACCAAAATTGACAGAAGTGTACAATTTGTCGAAAAACGAAACTGCCAATACTCCCAAGACTATCGCAAAAAACAACGCAATGGGCCTAGCCAAGCGATAAAACCAATTGGGCTGTCCAAAAACTCCCACACATTCGTAAATGAAAATGCAGGCAAAAGGGGTGACAAGAAAAAATAAATATTCTTCTAAAGGAAGCCCCCAAAAGCGAAATGGCATCACATACAAGGGGTTGAACTGCCAAACACCCCAACGAGTGAATAAAATGTCCCATATAACGAAGAAAGTACCTACTGCCAACAATCCGGGAATAGTATGTTTCCAATATTGGCTGTACGAATACCTTTTATTGTAAGAAAGGGCAATAATGGGGACAATGGTGAATAAATTGAGAATGAGGTAGGTAAACTGCATATTGTGAAAACTAACTAAAACAGCGAATTGTTATTTTTTTATCAATCCATTCAAAGTGTCTTCTATGTATTTAGGGTCGTAATAGCCTATCATACGCAGAGCTTGCGTACCATTTTTGTACCAAATCAAAGTGGGTACTTCGTCTATTTTGTATTGCTGTGCAATAATGGGGTTCTCGTCCACGTCTATCATCACCACCTTCACATCTTGGCTTCTTTTTTTGCCAAAACTTTCCAGTTCGGGCGAAAGTTTGCGACAAGGACCACACCACCTGGCCGAAAAATCGACCAAAACAATGGGTTGGGAGCGAATTAGTTCCTGATATTTTGACACGCTTATTCCCTTGGCTCCTTCTGTCTTCACTTTTTCAACTGCTTTGCCTTCCTTTTCCCAGTTCAGCATGCCACCGTCTAGCGAATACACATTTATGAATCCGTTTTTCTTGAATAATGCCAAGGCTTCGCTGCTTCTTTTGCCTCGTTGGCAGTACAAATAATATGTTTTCGACTTGTCAAGTTTTTGTATTTCGGTTTCAAATTGTGGGGAATAAAAATCGATATTGCTTGCCGAATGAAGATGCGCCGCCGAAAACTCTTCGCCTGTGCGCACATCGAGCAAAACCCCTTTTTCGGTCTGCATTTTCTTTTCAAACTCACTTGGCGGTAGAAGTCCTTGGCCCTCGCCATTGGTGCAAGCAAACAGTAAGAAATAATGAAGCAAAATGAATAGGTAGCGCATAGTGTTTGGGTATTATACAGGCAAAAATGCACTTAAATTATTGCCGATAAAAGCACAGCAGCACAATTTGATTGGAATTTGTGTTGTGGGCAAATTGACAAAAACGAAATAACGTAAGCACAGGACAATGACTGTTTTTCCTTTATTCTAAACAAGCATCGGGAAAATGGCATTATTCCTCGTAAGTTTGGGTTTATTTTTGCAGGATGAATGCAACCCTATCAGTTGAAGAAATAGTAAAGGCAAGTGCTCGCTTGCACGGGGCTATTTTTCATACTCCCATCCAACTAAACCTAAACCTCTCGGAAAGGTATGGATGCAATGTGTACCTGAAAAGGGAAGACTTGCAAAATGTGCGTTCGTACAAAATTCGGGGTGCATTCAACTTCATCAGTAGCCAAACACCCGAAGCCCTTGCCAAAGGAATCGTGTGTGCCAGTGCAGGCAATCATGCGCAAGGTGTAGCGCTTTCTTGCCAAAAACTAAACATAGTGGGCAAAATATTTATGCCCAATACCACACCCAAACAAAAAGTGAAACAAGTGCGCATGTTTGGGAAAGAATGGGTAGAAGTTATCCTGACGGGCGACACTTTCGACGATTCGTACAACGAAGCCCTTCAGTATTGCCAAAAAAATGAGATGCTTTTCATTCATCCTTTCAACGACTACAAAGTGATGGCAGGACAAGGCACTGTGGGTTTGGAGATACTGAACGACATGGACGTGCCCATCGACTATTTGTTTTTGCCTGTGGGGGGCGGTGGGTTGGCTGCTGGCGTTAGTACCTATTTTCATGCCAAAAGTCCTGCCACCAAACTGATTGGGGTAGAACCCGCCGGCGCACCCAGTATGGAACAGTCTATCAAGGCGGGGAAATTGGTCGTGCTTGACAAAATAGACAAGTTTGTGGACGGTGCAGCCGTAAAAAGTGTTGGCGAAAAGACTTTTGCCATTTGCAAAGAATTGCTGGAAGACGTGGTCTTGGTGCCCGAAGGAAAAGTTTGTTCCACCATTTTGAAACTTTACAACGAAGAAGCCATCGTGGTAGAACCGGCAGGCTCTTTGGCTATCGCGGCTTTGGACTTTTACCAAGACAAAATAAAAGGCAAAAACGTAGTGTGTGTGGTTAGCGGTAGCAACAATGACATAGCACGAACCCAAGAAATAATAGAAAGGTCGCTTATATACGAGGGGCTGAAGCATTACTTTATTGTAGATTTTCCGCAGCGGGCTGGCGCTTTGAAAGAGTTTGTAAACGAAGTTCTAGGCCCTAACGACGATATTACGCGTTTTGAATACGTGAAAAAAACCAATCGAGAGGAAGGGCCTGCCATAGTGGGTATCGAGCTCAAAGACCAAAATGACTATGAACCCTTGGTAGATCGCATGAACAAAAAAGGCTTCCGCAACATCCACATCAACGAAGACCCCACACTTTTCAACTACATCATCTAAAACAATACGCTGCCAAAAGATGTGGCTCAAGGATTTCCTTAAATCGAACCTTTTCTTCCTGCTTCCTTTTTTTGCATTTGTAGTAGTGGGAGGTGTGTTGCTTAACGTGCATAGCAAAGAAGTATTGCTATTGGCCGTAAACTCGCGTTTCTCGGCTTTTGGCGATGTTTTCTTCCGTTACTACACCCACCTGGGCGATGGCGTTACGTATCTTATATTAGGTATTTTGATGTTGGTTTTTGTTTCCAAGTACAAAGGCTTGCTCATGATTGCTTGTTACGCCCTTACCTCCATTCCTGTACAACTTATCAAACGCTTTGCTTTTGAAGAAAATTATCGCCCAAGAGCCCATTTTTGGTTCGATTCGCACAAGTTGCATTTTCCCGAAGGCGCCGAAGAGTTGGTTTCGCATAGCTTTCCAAGCGGGCATTCTGCCACTGCCTTTTCTATGTTCTTGTTATTTTCTTTCTTCCTAAAAGACAAAATGATGTCGCTATTGTTTTTTGTGATGGCGGTATTAGTGGCCTATTCGCGCATGTACTTGGCAGCCCACTTTTTTGCCGATGTCTATGGCGGGTCGCTGATTTCGGTTTGTATTACCTTATTGGTTATTTACTTGTTCGAAAAACAATTCAAATTGTCTGAAAAAGAGCAGCTTGAAAAAGGCTTACTCAACATCAGATAAAAACCACGCGTTTTCTACCTTCTGAAGCGCTTACTTCGTACAGCTACACATGTTTACCATTGGCATACTCCGAGAAACCCGCATACCAGCCGACAGCCGAGTAGCCATCACGCCCATGCTTTGTCTGGAGCTTTCCCGAACCTACCACATCAGATTTTTGGTTCAGCCCTCGCCCTTTAGAATTTTCAAAGACGAAGAATACCGCAGTTTGGGAATAGAAATAAGCGATGACTTGAACAGCTGTGACGTACTTTTTGGGGTAAAAGAAGCAAGCCCCGAAACCCTCATCGCCCACAAAAAGTATTTTTTCTTTTCGCATACTACCAAAAAACAACCCCACAATCGTAAGCTGCTACAAGCCATCATCGAAAAGAAAATCACGCTGATAGATTACGAAGAAATAAGAGACATACACCAAAAAAGATTGGTCGCATTTGGTCATTTTGCCGGTTTGGTAGGCGCCTACAATGCCCTGTTGCATTACGGGAAAAAACACGGTCTATATGCTTTGAAACCAGCACACCAGTGCTATGATTTGAAAGAAATGGTAAAGGAGCTGCAGAGATTGCAATTGCCCCCTATCAAAATTGTGCTTACAGGCACTGGCCGAGTAGGAAGCAGTGCCCGCGAAATATTGCAGCATGCCGAAATAGAAGAAGTGAATACCACCGATTTTATCTCAAAAAAATTTGATAAGCCGGTTTTCTGCCAACTAAAATCAGAGGATTTTATGCGTAGAAAAGATGGCGCCCAATGGAATTCAGCCCACTTTCACCAGTTTCCCGCACAATACGAGTCTTTTTTCCTGTCTTATGCCAAAGTAGCCGACCTGCTCGTTGCGGGTGCTTTTTGGAACCCGGCCGCTCCAGCTCTTTTTTCGAAAAAAGACATGCTCTCGCCCGATTTCAATATAGGGTTGGTGGCCGACATCACTTGCGACATACATGGCTCCATCCCGTGTACTGTCAAAACCTCCAGTATTCCCGACCCAGTGTACGATTACAATCCGCAAACCGATGAAGTTGAACCACCTTATTCCAAATCGGGAAATATTACGGTTATGGCAGTCGATAATTTGCCTTGCGAACTGCCACGCGATGCTTCTGAGTCTTTCGCACGCCAACTTAGCCAGCACGTTTTTTATAATCTGATTGTAGAAGACAAAGACTTGATTCTGAATCAAGCTACGATTGTGAAGGAGGGCAAACTGACCATCAAATACGCTTATTTGTCCGACTATGTATTAGGTACCTAATCCGATTCGCTTAACTCCAACCAACGAAGGGTTTTTTCGTCTATCTCGTGGCACAATTTTTCAATTTCCATTGCCCAAGAACTCAGGTCTTGATGCGAACCACCGGCGCTGAGCTGGTTGGTCAGTTGCGCTTTGCGCGTTTCCAACAGTGGCAGTTCCTTTTCGATGTTTTCAAACTCCTGTTTTTCTTTAAAAGAAAGTTTCTTTTGAGAAGTCGTGCTTTGCACGTTTTGAGTGCTGGGTTGTTTTTTGGGGCTAGGTTCCAGCTTTTCCACGTTTTTAACCGACAACTGATTGCAGTTCGCAGCCAATTGTTCCCTGTATTCGGTGTAGTTGCCAGGGAAATCTTTGATTTTGCCTTCTCCCTCAAAAACAAAAATGTGTTCTACCAACCTATCCATAAAATAGCGGTCGTGCGAAACCAGCAACAGACAACCATTGAACTGCATCAGGAATTCTTCCAATATGTTCAACGATTCAATGTCAAAATCGTTGGTGGGCTCATCGAGCACCAAAAAATTCGGGTTTCGAATCAGCACTTTTAGCAATTGCAGCCTTCGTTTTTCGCCACCACTTAGCTTGCTAACGAAGTTGTACTGCATGGCAGGACTAAACAAAAAATGTTCCAGCAATTTGGATGCCGAAATCGTTTCTCCGCTACTGGTTACAATATGTTCGGCTATTTCCCTTACCACTTCTATCACGCGTTTGTCTTCGGCAAGCGGCGCTTCTTCTTGCGAATAATGACCAAAAATGGTGGTTTGTCCGGGTTGCACATGCCCCATGTCGGGCTTTTGTTTGCCAAGCAATAGTTGAAGAAAAGTTGTTTTTCCAATTCCGTTTTTTCCTACAATTCCAATACGGTCGCCTTTTCTGAAAACATATTCAAAATTATCGATGATTTTTTGACCTTGATAGCTTTTGCTAATGTGGTGTACTTCCAACACCTTGCCTCCTTGTCGAGAGGTACCCAGGTTCAGTTCAAGCTTATCGGTATTGCGTTTTTGGCTGGCTTTTTCCTGTATTTCATAGAAGGCGTCGACACGGTATTTGGCTTTGGTGCCGCGTGCTTTGGGTTGTCGGCGCATCCACTCCAACTCCTTTCGCATCAAATTTCTTGCCTTCTCCACTTCCATGTCTTTCACATATTCGCGCTCGGCTTTTTTCTCTAAAAAATAGGCGTAATTGCCTTTGTATCGATACAGCTGCCCGTTGTCCAATTCCACCACTTCGTTGGCTACGTTGTCCAAAAAATAACGGTCGTGGGTCACTATGAGTACTGTGTGAAAGCGCTCGTGGATGATATTTTCGAGCCATTCAATAGTTTCCAAATCCAAGTGGTTGGTAGGCTCGTCCAAAATGAGGAGGTCTGGTTCGGCAATGAGCACCCGCGCCATGGCTACGCGCTTGCGTTGCCCGCCCGAAAGTTGGCTAACCAGTCGGTCTTGCATGGGGCCTATGCCCAACTTGCCAATAATCTGTTTTATCTTGACTTCATAATCCCATGCTTTTAGGTCTTCCATCTTTTGCATGAGGCCTTGAAGGCGTTCGTGGTAAGCGTCGTGGTCTTCCGGATGTTCCAAACATTTTTCATATTCCTTGACCGTGGACATCAAAGGATTATCGACCGAAAAAATATTGTCGTACACGTTTTTATCTTCTTCAAATACAGGATTTTGTCCCAAAAAACCCACTTTTACACCCTTGTTTACACTTACCGAACCACCGTCGGGGGGAACCAAACCCGAAAGAATACCCATGAGGGTAGTTTTACCACAACCGTTTTTACCTACCAATGCGACTCTTTCCCCTTCGCCAATGCCAAAAGAAAGGTTGCGAAAGAGCCACTTTTCATCGTAGCTTTTTGAAATGTTTTCGGCCGATAGATAATTCATGAATACAACACGTTAAGAAAATAAAAAAGAAGTTGGAATGGATTCTTGAAAAACCACCCAAACCTTCTTCAAGCAGATTGAAAAGAAAACCTAGTCTTCTTTGTACAAAAACTTGTACCCCACACTAAGTACTATTTGCTGAATAGTTTCATTTGGGCTATTATTAGTGGTTTTTCTTATCACACTATTCACACCCATTTTGTAACGCAAATCGACAGTAATGCCTTTATAATCGACCCCTGCCCCAAGCACAAAAGCTCCCGTTCCAGACCGAATAGATGAACTGCTGCGCGGATTGAAAATATCTTTGCCGTCGTATTTGAAACTTTTGAACAAAGTCATTTCAGGCCCTACAAAGAGTCTAACAAGCGTATTTTTTGACTTGAACACATAGCCACCCAACAAAATGGGAATGTCGAATGAAGTAAAGTTGACCTTTATTTTGTCGGTATCTTTTTGGTATGTAGTTTGGTCGGCATATTTGAATTCGGGTTGAAAATAAAGTCTGCCCGTTTTCAATCGGGCAAACACCCCGAATCCGTTTCCAAAGCCCATGCTGTATGACCTTTTGTCCACATCGGTTTGGATAGTAGTCAAAATAGCTTCCCCTTTTATACCAAGTGCATAGCCGGTTTTGACTTGTGCTTTGGCGGCAAAGGCCGTACCCAAAACTAAAATTAAATATATTTTTTTCATGCGATTTAAACGTTAATCTCCGTCCAATAAATTACCCAATCCTCCTAGCAAACTGCCTTCTTCCCTACGCGAACCAACGCCGTATTGTACCATTCGGCCTGCCAAACGGCTGATGGGCAACGATTGTATCCACACTTTTCCAGGCCCTTGAAGCAAAGCAAAAAACACGCCTTCGCCACCAAATAGGGTATTTTTTATTCCTCCTACAAACTGCACATCGTAATGTACATGCTGGGTAAAAGCCACAATACAGCCAGTATCTATTTTTAGCACCTCGCCCGCCTGCAACTCCTTTTCTACCACCATTCCTCCGGCGTGTACAAAGGCAAGTCCGTCGCCCTCCAGTTTTTCCATAATGAACCCTTCGCCACCAAAAAGCCCCGTGGTCAATTTCTTCTGAAACTCGATGCCAATGCTCACGCCCTTGGCGGCACACAAGAAGGCATCTTTCTGACAAATGAGTTTTCCACCCAGTTGCAACAAATCCATTGGAATAATACGGCCTGGATAGGGTGCGGCAAACGTCACTTTTTTCTTACCATGCCCGGCATTAGTGAATCCAGTCATGAATAGATTTTCACCCGTAAGCAATCGTTTTCCTGCCGAAAACAACTTACCCAATAAGCCACTTTGC
>JBIKRJ010000264.1:0-2720 GCA_044349205.1 Cytophagales bacterium
TGATGTAGAGCAACTTTACATCAGCATGAAAAACAAAAATTACCGCGTAAGCCGCGCCACAGTGTACAATACTTTGGATATTTTGGTAGACTGCGACTTGGTAACCAAACACCAGTTTGGAAAAAACATGGCTCAGTTTGAAAAAAGTTATGGCTTTAGGCAACACGACCACCTTATTTGTACCGACTGCCACGTGGTAACCGAATTTTGCGATCCTCGCATTCACAACATTCAAACCAAAGTGGGAGAACTGCTGCATTTCAATGTCATGCACCACTCCCTTATACTTTATGGTGCCTGTACAAAACCAAATTGCGAAAACCGATCTTTAAAAAAAACAATTCTCCCCAAAAAACCAAGGCCGATATAGCCTTCATTAGTTTATGGAATATACTCTCGAAATACTAGACATGATATTGTTTGTCGACATATCAGGCGACTTGTTGGGCGAAAACACCGACCAGCTTGTAAATACCGTGAAAGAAAAAATGGTAGCCGAAAACCTGCAACTTTGTGGCATCGACCTCTCGGGCATTCGCTACATGAACAGCTCGGGCATAGGCACACTCATCAACATTTTGAACATTTTCAAACAAAGCGAAGGAGAAGCCATGTTGCTGAATCCGCCACCTGCCGTAAAAAAGACTTTGGAAATGATGAAGTTACACACTGTATTCAGCATTGTAGATTCTAAAGAAGAAGCAATCAACCAATTAAGAAAAATTATCATATAATGGCTGTCGACGTACTTTTAGGACTACAATGGGGCGATGAAGGAAAAGGAAAAGTTGTAGATTTCCTGGCGCCCAAGTACAATGTGGTAGCCCGTTTTCAAGGAGGCCCCAACGCAGGCCACACCTTGGAATTTGATGGCAACAAGCATGTGTTGCACCAAGTACCCTCGGGCATTTTCCACGAAAGCATCCAAAATGTGATAGGAAACGGCGTGGTGCTAGACCCTGTAGTTTTTATCAAAAAAGAAATCGAAGGACTGAAAAAGTACAACATCAACTTTCGCAAAAACCTATTCATTTCGAAAAAAGCATCCCTCATTATTCCTTCTCACCGCTTGCTCGACAAAGCCTCGGAACTGGCAAAAGGTGAAAACAAAATAGGTTCTACGCTGAAAGGCATTGGCCCCACCTATCAGGACAAGGTAGCGCGTAGGGTGCTGCGCGTAGGCGACATCCTTTCGCCCGATTTCAAAAAGAAATACGACGCCTTGGTGGCCGAACATAAATCGATATTGGACTATTATAAACTAGACTACGAAGGTACTGAAGACAATCTTTCGGCCTTGGAAGAAGATTTTTTCACTTCTATTGAGGCATTGAAAAACTTCAACCTGATAGACAGCGAATATTTCATAAATCAAGCCATTGGCGAAAAAAAATCGATTATGGCTGAAGGGGCGCAAGGCTCTATGCTCGATGTAGATTTTGGCTCCTACCCTTTTGTAACTTCTTCCAATACCACCACTGCCGGCGTTTGTTCGGGTTTGGGCATTGCCCCTACCCACATTCGCGAAGTCTTTGGCATTTTCAAAGCCTACTGCACACGCGTGGGAAGTGGCCCTTTCCCCACCGAACTGGAAAACGAAGAAGGACAAAAAATACGCAATATAGGACGCGAATACGGTTCTACCACGGGCCGCCCTCGGCGCTGTGGGTGGATTGATTTGCCCGCATTGAAATATGCCATTATGATAAACGGCGTTACCCAACTGTTCATGATGAAGGCAGACGTGCTGAACAGTTTTGAATACATCAAAGCCTGTACCGAATACAAAACATCGGATGGCGTTTCCGACCAATTGCCTTATGACTTATGCTCTACCCCTGTTATTCCTGTGTGGGAAAGCATTAAAGGCTGGAACCAAGACACCAGCGACTTGAAAGATTTCGACCAAATTCCGAAAGAACTGGCTGACTATTTGCATTTTTTAGAGAGTAAACTGAATGTGCCCATCAGCATTGTGTCTATAGGGCCAAACCGAAATGAAACCTTGGTAAAAGGCTCCATGAAAAGCATATTCGCTTGACCAACCCAGTGACCCTTCCGTAAGGGGCACTTCGACAGGCTCAGTGACCGCTACTTCGACAGGCTCAGTGACCGCTACTTCGACAGGCTCAGTGACCCTTCGGTACCAGACGCTGAGTGCATCGAAGCGTCGTGGAACTGACCACACTACGACAAGCTCAGTGGTCATATTTTGACGGGGTCACTTCGATGAACTCAGTGACCGCTACTTCGACAAGCTCAGCAACCGCAACTTGGCAGTATTATAGGCCTAAAGAGTGATTGCGGCTCCAATACCTTTCGAACTTCCATTTTTTAGCTTCCAGACTTTGGGGCAAATAATGGAAGGTTTCTTTGACTGACAATCCATGAAAAAAAATATCGTCGTCGGTCAAGACCAAGCCTGTCACTTTGCCCTGCTCGTCTTTCACTGTCAAATCGGCGAAAGGAAGTTCTTCTGAAACAAGGGGATTCGAATTCATTATTTTTCGTTTCAGGTACCACGCAGGACTGAAAGAATTTTCATGGCTTAGCGAAGGAACAAATTGGCCTTTGGAAACATCCAAGGCATAAGCCAAATAGGCTTTCAGTAGTTTGGGGCCAGGGTGCAGGGTGTTTTCCACTGCCAACTGTGCAGGGTAAATGCTAGACACCACCACGACGCGCTCCCTTGCACGGCTTACTGCCACATTCAATCGGTT
>JBIKRJ010000075.1:0-10245 GCA_044349205.1 Cytophagales bacterium
TGGAAGAATGAATCGGGAAATCGTGGAATGTCGTAGGGCATGTAAAGGCCATTGTCTTGAGGTAAGCCCCTAAATACAGCTTCTTTCAAATCTACATCGGGCGACTGATGTTTGGTACTATACAATTTCATTATGCAGGCAATAATAAGATTTTGGACGGTGTTTGACCGTAAACAATTCGGCAAATCTACTCAAATCGTTTTGAGTTTGGAATGAAGGAAGGCATTTTAGAAATGAAAAGCCCCCGAGACGGGTATTCGGGGGCTTTCAGGTGAACGGATAGGCTGTTTGGTCTTACTTCGTTTTGAAAACGGATTTCGCTATCACGTTGTTGCGGGATACAAGGCGGATTAGATAGTGACCGGGGGATAGAAATTCACCCATCGTCATTTCTGACGATATAGCCGTGCCTTGGCGGCTATCCAGAATTTTGCCTTCTAAATTGAATAGGTCTATTCTTTCCACCTGGTTGAAAGTATTTCCCAGGTGCAGGTGGAAATTGTCTTCGAATGGATTGGGAAATACTTGTACGTTTTGGGACGAGATGCCAGCTTCTTCTACTGTGTTGCAAATGTCGACTTTAGCTTCCACTGGCACACGATTACAGGCCTTACCAGTAGAAAATATAATGTTGAAAAACAAGCTCCAAGAATTGGCCCAGCTTACACCGTCGTTGGCCTGAACGGTGGCAATGTTGGCAGTAGTTTGTGGCCAAAGGGTATTGCCTTGGTTTCTGAAATACAATCTGCCCGAAGTGCCTATAGCATCAATTCTATATTTTTTGCCAGACACCAAGTTGGCTCCCACATTGATAGTACTGAGAGAGGCAGGAATAGCTTGAGTTACCGTTTTTACGATAGTGTTGGCTGTAACATCGGTCACGTTGATGGTCACATTTTGGGCGCCACTTTGTGGGTCAACATCGACCGATTTTAGCGTCACATTGCCCAATGCGTTGATAATAAGTTGTTTGTCGCCAGTATTGAAATCGGTTATATCCCATGCGGCTGTACCCCTAACGGCAGGTCCAAATTTGTAATCTTGGCCTGGTGTGGCTTGGACATAGAAAGTTTTGGTAGAAGATACATTGGGATTATAGGAGCTACTTGTAAATAGCTTGGTACCGCCAGTTACCACATCGTACCAATCGAAAGGCCCTGTGCCCGAGGCAGTAAGTGTGGCTATACCACCTGGGCTACAAATTGTATCGCCTTTTACAGTAGGAAGTGAAGAGGTAATAACAACGGAATTGCTAGTGCTTGGGCAGCCGCTTGCACTAACCGTAACCGAATAAGTACCGGCTTCGCTTACGGTCAAGGTTTTGGTGGTAGCAGCTAGAGTGGTGTTGTTTCTTTTCCAAGAATACGAAAAGCCTGTACCACTTACTCCAGCGTCTAATGTGGCGGTGCTGGGGTTACACAAGTCGCTACCCGAGCCAAGGCTTGGAGTAGGCAGTGTAGCAGAAACCACAATTTCGTCTGTTTTTTGGCATCCAGCCGAATCTACAGTAACGCTATAAGTGCCTGCAGTATTTACGCTGAGTGTAGTAGCGCTGCCTGTGACCGCAACATTATTTCTTTTCCAAGAAAAAGTTCTGTTTGTGGCAGTCAAACCCGAGTTGAGCGTGATAGCACCACCAGTAGCGCCGCATAGCGTTACATCATTGCCTAGGTTAGGGCTTTTGCATGTAGGTCCGCAAGAAATGAAGTTTTTTGGATAGGTGGTAAGCCAAGTTTTTACTTGCGTACCTGCTGTGGTGGTACTGTTCCATAAGCTTGTAGTACAAGCATTGGGTGTCAGGGCTGCCGAAGTTTCGTTTTTGTCGGAAAAGCTCCAATAACACCAGCTTATTTTTTGGTTACCTTGGTTGTTGCCATTGAAAATATCCATCCAAAGCTGCCCTTCACTCAAACTGATATTGCCGGTGCCTGAAGCCTCGCTCAAGCCCCATTCGGTTGCAAAAATTGGGATAGATTTCGCAGCCGCTTGTACTTCGCTTTTATAGCTACTATGTGAGGCAGCGTAAAAATGAAAAGCATACATAACATTGTAGGCATTGGCGCCTGTTAATGGTCCACCGCTTATTACGTCGCCTGGTTTACCACTCCATTGTGGGGTGCCTACCACAATAATGGTTTCAGGATCGTTGGCACGTATTATGGGTATGATAGTTTGTGCATAGGATTTTACCGACGCCCAATTTACGCCATTGGGCTCGTTGCATATTTCATAAATCACATGCTTTTTACCTGCGTGTTTTTTAGACATATACTTCCAAAAGTAGCGAGCATTGTCCAGGTTAAGATTTGGGTCACCTGGCGTAAGGATGTGCCAATCGATGATGCAATACATACCCAAAGCACCTACTTGGTCTACCAATCTGTCGATACGAGTTTTCCAATACGCAGTGTCGCTCAAATAGCCACCTTCGTTTACATACATGACAAGACGAACGATGTCTGCCTTCCAATCGCTTTGCATGGTGCTGAAAGAACCGTTTAAGCAATCGCCATACCATTGCAAGCCATGTGAGCTCAAGCCTCGTAGTTGTACGGGGTTGCCACACTCTGAACTAAGTTGGTTTCCTACCAATTTCAGTTTACCATTCATGCTAACAGGAGTTTGTCCTAAAACAAAAGCCGATGCTCCAAACACAATCAAAATAGCGGTTATTAGGCGAGTACATTTCATCATAAGTGAATGTTTTCAGTTAGATTTTTGATGTAACATTTTAATCAATTTACACGCTTTTTATAACCAAAAGAACCATTAGGTAACCTCAAATTGCAAAAAAAATATTTTTTATTGCATGTTTCTAAGAAAACAGGATGCAATATAAATTGTTTTTTCGAAACAAAAAAATTATTCCAGCACCTGCGGACCTGCGGTGTTTACTTGGGAAACGTACACCTCACTACCTATGCCAAGCTCTTTATATACTGATTGCATGGCATGGCCTACTTTGTGTGCGGTGGCCTCATTGGTACTAAGCTGAAAGATAGATGGACCCGAACCCGATATGCCGCCACCAAGGGCGCCTGTTTCCAAAGCTTCGTGTTTGGCTTCGTAAAAACCGGGCAATAAAATAGCTCGTTTGGGTTCTACTATTACATCTTGCAACGAACGCCCTATCAGGCCATAGTCTTTTAGCATCAAACCGGCAATGAGCCCCCCTACATTTCCCCATTGCACAATGGCATCTTTAAGCGGAATCATTCTAGGAAGAATATTTCTTGCATCTTTGGTTTCTACCTCTATTTGGGGGTGAATAATGGTGGCATATAAACTTTCCGGAGTCGGTATTTTGACCACGTCCAAAGGGTCGTAGCTGCGCACCAGCACAAAACCGCCAAAAAGTGCAGGAGCCACATTGTCGGCATGGGCACTGCCACAAGCTATGAGCTCGCCTTCCATCGCAAAAGGCAATAAGTCTAAAGCCGATTCGTTTCTACCCAACAATTTGCTAATGGCAAAAACACCCGCTACGGTGCTGGCGGCGCTTGAACCCAAACCGCTGCCAAGGGGCATCTTTTTGTGCAGGGTTATTTCTACTCCTTTTTCTATACCATAGTGTTTCAGGTATCGGTATATCGAAATGCCGGCTGTATTTTTTTGTGGATCGAGCGAAAGCCTTCCATTGTCGCCTGTAATTTTTTTGATAACTACTCCAGGTTTTTCGGTTAGTTTCAGTTCTACTTCGTCGCCCGGATTGTTTACAGCAAATCCCAGCACATCGAAGCCACACGTTACATTGGCAACAGTGGCGGGCGCATAAACTTTAATAGATTCGGGCATTTCGTACTTTATTTAAAATCAGGTTTTACAAAAATTGCCAATTATTTTGGCACTTACAATTTGGGGATAAAACAAAAAGGCAGCTTGTAGCTGCCTTTTTGAATAATGAGGAATAGTGTGCTTTTAGTGGTTTGTCAAATAATTGGCAACCCCTTCGGCAGTTTCTTTCATGGCATCTTGGCCTTCGTTCCAGTTGGCAGGGCATACCTCGCCAAACTTTTCGTTGTGAATAAGGGCATCTACCATGCGCAATGTTTCGTGTACGTTTCTTCCAAGTGGAAAATCGTTTATAACACAGTGGCGTACTACGCCTTCTTTGTCTATAAGGAAGGTGCCACGGTAGGCTTGGGCTTTGCCTTGAAAATCCAAAAGTCCTTCATCGGTATACGTGTAGTCGCCTGCCAACACACCGAAATTGGAGGAGATTGATTTGGTCAAATCGGACACGACGGGATATTTCACGCCTTCGATACCGCCCTTATTTTTGGGAGTGGTCAACCAAGCAAAGTGTGAATATTTACTATCGACCGAACAACCTACCACTTGGCAGCCACGTTTTTGGAATTCGGGAAGCAATTGTTGAAAGGCAAGAAGTTCGGTAGGACACACGAAAGTAAAGTCCAGGGGATAGAAGAAGAAAACGACATAATTCTTGCCAATGTATTGGTCTAAAGAGAAGTCTTCCACTATCTCGGTGCCGTTTATTACGGCGGGGGCAACAAATGAAGGGGCTTTTTTTCCAACTAGGCTCATGGTTATTCTGTTTTGGTGTGATTGTTATGATATTTGCAAAGCATATTCACTGCAAAACTACATTAGCAAAAGTACAATTCAATACTCTTCCTACAATCCAACATGCTTTTCCCACAAAACATTGAAGAAAAACTTGGCTTCGACAAAATAAGACAGCTCTTAGCCCGCCATTGCCACTCCAAGGCCGGACAAAAAGCGGCCGAACAATTGCATTTTTCTACCGACGAAAATTTTCTGCATAGCGAGCGAAAAAAGTTCTTCGAAATGTCGGAACTGGGCGTCGAGGGTTTGTCCTTCCCCTCTATTTCATTCGAAGACGTGTCTAAGCTATTGCAGCAAGCCAAGGTAGAAGGGGTGCTCATTTCCGAGACAGAGTTTTTCGAGGTGCGCAAAATCATGCTCACAGCCAGGGAAATTCTTTCCTTTTTCAAAAAGTATGGTGCCGAAAACTATGCCGAAACTTTTCTTTTGGCCAACGAGCTCATTATAGATGAATATTTTGTCAAGGAACTGGTACATATAATTGACGAAAACGGCAAGGTGTCCGATTTTGCTTCGCCCGAACTGCGCGACATACGCCGTAGCCTGGGCAATTTCAAAAACAAGGTGCGCAAACGATTGGAAGAAATCTTGCGCCAAAATCAGCAAGAAGGCATAACCGACGATCAGCACCACATTACCGTGCGCGACGGCCGTTTGGTGATTCCCGTTAGGGCAGAATACAAGCGCCAAGTCAAAAGTATTATACACGACGAGTCGGCCAGCGGGCAAACGGCATTTGTAGAACCTGTGGAAGTGTTTGAAAGTAACAACCGCATTCGCGAGCTGGAACTTGACGAAAAGCGTGAAATGATGCGCTTGCTTATGCACCTGGCCCAGTTGCTGCGCTACAACTTAGATGCGGTGCTGCGCAACGTGGAAGTGCTGGGAGAATTTGATCTGTTGCAAGCCAAGCTACGGTTTGCCCAATTGTTTGGCGGTTCTTTCCCCGCCATCAGCCAGGAACCGCGCCTTGTGCTGCGCAATTCCTTGCACCCTTTGCTATTCCTGAACCACGAGCAAAACCACAAAGCCACCGTTCCTTTTAGCATGGAACTAGACGAGCAAAAGCGCATTTTGCTGGTATCGGGGCCCAACGCGGGTGGTAAATCGGTGGCGTTAAAAGCCCTGGGCTTGTTGCAATACATGTTTCAGTGTGGCTTGCCCTTGCCCGTAGGTGATGGTAGCAGCCTGCCTGTTTTTCAACATCTTTTTGCCGATATAGGCGACGAACAGTCAATCGAAAACGAACTGAGCACCTACAGTTCGCACCTTAGTGCCATGCGTTTTATGTTGGAACATGCCAACGGCCAAACCCTAGTGCTACTCGACGAGTTTGGCACAGGTACCGACCCCAAATACGGTGGTGCCATAGCCCAGGCGGTGTTGGAACAGCTGAATCAAAAGAAAGTATTTGGCATGGTGAACACCCATTTTTCCAACCTGAAGAAAATGGCCGACGAGACTCAGGGTATGCTCAATGCCTGCATGCTATTCGACGAAAAAACCCTGAGCCCTACCTACCTGCTACAGTTGGGAGTTCCGGGCAATTCGTATGCGCTGGAGGTAGCTCAAAAAATAGGTTTGCCTGCCCACATTATCCAAAAAACCAAAGAACTGCTGGGAAGCGATTTTGTGCAGTTCGAAAGCATTAGCAAAAACCTGAAAACAGAGCTCGACATTTACCGCAAAAAGAACAGCGAGCTGGAAGAAAAAAACATCCGATTGCGGCAACTTACCAAGCAGTACAACGAACTGAAAGCCGAATTGGACAAAGGCCGAAAAGCCATTTTGAACCAGGCCAAAACCGAAGCCAGCCGCTTGTTGGAAGAAAGCAACAAAAAAATAGAGCAAACCATACGCCAAATAAAAGAGAGCGCCGCCGAAAAGGAAACCACCAAACAGGTGCGCGGCGAGCTTGAACATTTCAAACAACAACTGAAACCCGAAGCCGCAAAGCCCGCCCCTAAACAAGCCAAACCCGACGAACCGCTGAAGGTGGGCGATTTTGTACACATAGACGGGAGCGAAAACACCGCCGAGGTGCTAGCACTGAAAGGCAAGGAGGCCGAAGTGCTCATAGGCCACATAAAATCGTATGTAAAAACCGACCGCCTGCAAAAGTCGAACAAAAAACCTGCCAGCAACCGAAGCAGCGCTTACCAGCCCCAAAACCTGGATTTGGTAGAAAAGCGTATGCACATGGGCTACCAAATAGACGTACGCGGCATGCGAGCCGAAGAAGTAATGGCCAAAATGGACAATGTGATGGACCAAGCCCTGCTGGTAGGACAAAACGAGCTGCGCATTGTGCACGGAAAAGGCAATGGTGTGCTACGCAAGGTAGTGCGCGAGCACTTGCGCAAATATGGCGAAGTGCAAAGCATGGAAGACGAGCACGCCGACCGCGGCGGCGACGGGGTAACGATAGTGAGGTTGAAGTAGCACTGAGAAAAGGATAGCTGTACTTAA
The DNA here is from genome assembly GCA_044349205.1 of Cytophagales bacterium. Classification (GTDB taxonomy): domain Bacteria; phylum Bacteroidota; class Bacteroidia; order Cytophagales; family UBA9547; genus UBA9547. Next base: position 7,060 of record JBIKRJ010000075.1, read on the forward strand.
ACCAAAACACGTTAATTTATTTTCACGTAATGTGCTTTTTTACAAGCCACTTGTTCCCTTTGCCCAAATAATGGAACTTTACTCGTTCAAAACTGTTTGCGCCTTGCGCAATACCACGCCCCTTGAAAGAACTTAGCTACCTCAACAAATACTTTTGGAAGTACAAATGGCGCTTTTTGCTTGGCGTCAGTTTTGTGGTGGTGTCCAATTTTTTTGCCATCAAGCCAGCCCAGTATGTACGCGAGTCTTTCGACATGGTGCGGGAAACGGTGCTACGCCTGAAGAGCGAACACAATACCCAAATCATAAATCAGCTTGGCGAGCATTTTGGCCAAGAAGTGCTGTACTACGGCCTTCTGATTGTGCTCATGGCCTTGTTGCGAGGGCTTTTTTTGTTTTTCATGCGGCAAAGCATCATTGTCATGTCGCGCCTTATCGAATATGACTTGAAGAACGAGATTTTTGCCCACTACCAAACACTGCCAGTGGCTTTTTACCGCCAAAACAACACGGGCGACCTTATGGCGCGCATTTCCGAAGATGTGAGCAAGGTGCGCATGTACTTGGGCCCCGCCATTATGTATGGCATCAATATGGTAGTGCTTTTTAGCCTTACCATCGCCCAAATGGTGGCCGTAAATCCGCGCCTTACCTTGTACGTGCTCATGCCTTTGCCCTTGCTTTCTTTTCTCATTTACAAAATAAACTATGTGGTGGAAAGCAAGTCGGAACAAATACAAGGCAACCTATCCAATCTCTCTACTTTTGTGCAGGAATCTTTTTCGGGCATACGGGTACTAAAAGCCTTTGTACGCGAAGCAGATTCTATCAGGCAATTTCAAGACGCCAGCAATCGCTACAAAGACGCCTCGCTTTCGCTTGCCAAAGTCAATGCGTTTTTTCAGCCGCTCATCATTGGTTTGATAGGGCTCAGCACCATTCTTACTATCTATTTGGGTGGTATAGAGGTCACAAAAGGCCACCTTACAACAGGCAACATCGCCGAATTTGTGATTTATGTCAACATGCTTACCTGGCCCGTCACCTCTCTTGGTTGGACAATCAGTTTAATACAGTCGGCAGAGGCTTCGCAAAAGCGTATTAATGAATTTTTGAAAACCAAAACCACCTTGGTGTCGGAACGCAATTTGAGCCTTGTGATTGAAGGCACTTTGGAATTTAAGAATGTATCGCTTACTTACCCCGATTCGGGAATAGAGGCTTTGAGAGGAATCAGTTTTAAGGTAGAAAAAGGGCAATCATTGGGTATTTTGGGTGCCACGGGTTCGGGCAAAAGCACCATTGCCAATTTGATATGTCGCCTGTACGACCCCACACATGGAAATATTTTTATGGACGGACATGACTTGCGTGACCTGAATCCGCAGCACCTACGCCAATATTTAGGGTATGTGCCACAAGATGTGTTTCTTTTTTCCGATACCATTCGAAATAACATCGCTTTTGGAGCCGACCATTTCGACGAAAAAGCGGTAGAACAAGCATCTCGTCAGGCCGACTTGTACGACAACATCATGGCTTTCAAAGACCAATTCGATACCGTACTGGGCGAAAGGGGCATTACACTTTCGGGAGGGCAAAAACAAAGGACCTCTATTGCAAGGGCACTCATTAAAAAACCCAAATTGCTCATACTCGACGACAGCCTTTCGGCAGTAGATACCAAAACCGAGCACACAATTTTAAACAATTTGAAAGAAGTGATGCAAGGCTGTACTAGTATCATCATTTCCCATAGGGTATCCTCCCTTAAGCTAGCCGATAAAATAGTGGTGTTGGAAGATGGCAGAATAGTAGAATCGGGTACTTATGAGACCTTGCTAAAATTGCCCCAAGGAAAATTTCGTGAGCTAACCGAAAAGCAGTCTGAAAAAGAACGCGCTTAGTCAACTTTTAACCTGTTTTTTTTGGTTGAAGTAATACTATTTGGTTACGATAGTATTACTATCGGTATATAGTAAAAACTTAAAATCATGAATCTAACTAAAATCATAACCCAAATTTCTGTGGCATGTTTAGCTTACGCCACCATTGGGTATTCGCAAAATGCCGAATTGACCCAAGACCAAATTCTTCTTCAAAACATTGGCACTCCTTGGGGGTTCACTTTCCTCAGTAGCAACGAAGTCATTTTTACAGAAAAAGGTGGCAAACTTTTTCGGTACAACATTTCGACCAACACAAGAACCGAAATCACAGGATTGCCCAGCATTAACCAAAACGGGCAGGGTGGTTTGTTGGATGTGGCCATTCATCCAAATTTCAGTCAAAATAGTTTTGTGTACTTGACCTATGCCGTCTCGGCCAATAATGGGCAAACTACTGCCTTGGGCAGAGGAAAATTGGTAAACAACCAACTACAAAATTTTACCGAAATTTTTAGGGCAATGCCCATAGTCAATTCTGGACAGCATTTTGGTAGCAGAATAGCATTCGACCGCAATAACCGATTGTACATGTCGGTTGGCGACAGAGGTACGCCCGATAATGCTCAAAACCTGAACAACCACGCAGGTAAAATCATGAGGCTGAACGACGATGGTACAGTTCCTACCGACAATCCTTTTGTGGGAAGGCAAAACCACCGTCCCGAGATATTTTCCTATGGTCATCGCAACATACAAGGCATGGCCATGAACCCTGCCACCGGCGAAATTTATGCCCACGAACACGGGCCTCGCGGTGGCGACGAACTTAATCTAATTAAAAAGGGTGCTAATTACGGTTGGCCAACTATTACTTTTGGCATTAACTACGATGGTAGCACCATTACACCCGATACCGCCAAAGCGGGTATGGAACAGCCCCTTACTTATTGGGTGCCCTCTATCGCACCTAGCGGTCTAGCTTTTATCGACAAAGGATTGCCTTCAAACGAGGCTGAAGTGTTGATTGGTGCCCTTGCCGGTACCCACGTGCACTGGTTAAGGCTGAAAGACAACAAAAAACAGTGGGCGACCAGAAGTTTGCAAGGATATGCCAGGTTTAGAGACATTAGACAAGCACCCGATGGTAAAGTATATGCCCTTACCGAATCGCCTAATCGATTCGTAAGGCTGAAGTCTAACGTCACCATTACATCAATTGTCGAAGAGACAGCATTTCAAACCGAAGAATATGTACACCCTAACCCCGGAAGCGAGGGCGGCACTCTGTCGTTTTACT
>JBIKRJ010000076.1:0-10179 GCA_044349205.1 Cytophagales bacterium
TCCGAAATTGGTTTGGGATAAATTTGTAACTCTATACCCAACATTAGCTTTGTATATTTTTAAATTTGCAATTCATTAACAATCACTTGCAGTACGACTTTCCTTCCCTCATTCTTTTCGAAGATAATCATCTATTAGTGGTCAACAAGCCTTCGGGTTTACCCTCGCAGGGCGACAACACCGGCGACTTGCATTTGCTGGATGTGGCAAAAGAATACATCAAAAAACAATATCAGAAACCGGGAGAAGTATTTTGTGGCCTAATTCACCGTATCGATAGGCCAGTGAGTGGCATAGTGGTGCTGGCCAAAACATCGAAAGCACTAGCCCGAATGAACGAAGCGTTTAAAGCGCGCGATGTGCAAAAAACCTATTGGGCTGTGGTTCAAAACCTTCCACAACCTTCTGCTGGCAAATTGGAACACTGGCTGTGGCGCAACACCAAAAAAAATGTAACGCGTGCTTTCGACAATGAACGCAAGGATACCCAAAAAGCCGAACTGGAATATTCCACACTCGACAGCCACCAAGGCTATCATCTTTTGGAAATAAAACCCATCACAGGGCGCACTCACCAAATTCGTTCCCAATTATCGGCCATACAATGCCCTATCATGGGCGATGTGAAATATGGTTTTCAGCAAGCAAATGAAGACCGAAGTATACATTTGCACGCACGTTCCCTTAGTTTTGCACACCCAACCAAAGGGGAAAGAATAGAAATAAAGGCTCAGGTTCCCAAAACAGGCATTTGGATGGCCTTTGAAAAAAGACAATAAAAAAAATGAAAGAGTATTATACACGATTTAAAATCAAATATGGCATAGGCACCGATTTGGATGCAATCATCATTATTTTGGTATTCAGCCTTACTGGGTCTCTTTCGGTAAAACTGGCTAAGCCTGTACTTGAGTGGTGTGGCATACACAAAGAAAGTATGTCGCCTTGGCTGTTTTGGCCACTCAGAATATTAGTTATTTTTCCTGTTTACCAGTTTTTGCAAATATGTATTGGTAGCTCTTTGGGTCAATTTCGGTTTTTTTGGGAATTTCAGAAAAAAATGTACGCCCCTTTTGGCAAACTTTTCAATCGTAAATAACAGGTAACAATTGTATTATCAAAAAGTTAAGTTTTGATATGTTTGGTGGTGGCTTGCAGAATTTAAGTTTAACTTTCGAAATAGATTTCTAAAAAGGATAGATATGTTTGGTTTGGATATTGGACTTAGTCTATTACTAATATTGTGCATAGGTTGTGCGTGTGTTTTTGAATTTGTAAACGGATTTCACGACACTGCCAATGCGGTAGCGACTGTGATTTATACCAATTCACTTAAACCGCAGGTAGCAGTAGTGTGGTCGGGGATTGTCAATTTTTTAGGCGTAATGTCGGGTGTACTTTTTGGACTTTCTGTAGCCTCTGGGATTGTCAATTTACTCCCATTTGAAGCGCTCATAGACCAAAGTCTGGCACAAAGTATGGCCATGATTTTTGCTTTGTTGCTTACGGCTATCATTTGGAATTTGGGCACTTGGTATTACGGAATACCTTGTTCTAGCTCGCACACCCTTGTAGGGGCTATTTTGGGAGTAGGTTTGGCCTATTCGTTTATGCCCGAAAACATTAGCGGTTCTACCGTCAATTGGTCAAAAGCAGCCGATGTTGGACTTTCATTGCTCATTTCTCCAGTTTTTGGTTTTGGCTTGGCTATAATTCTAATGTTTACGCTCAGGTCTTTATTCAAAAAACATGAAGATCTATTCAAAGAACCATACAAAACAAAACATCCACCGACTTGGATTCGTGCAGTCCTCATTCTGACTTGTACAGGAGTAAGTTTTTCGCACGGTTCAAATGATGGTCAGAAAGGTGTAGGGCTTGTGATGCTCATTCTTATTGCCATAATTCCATCTCATTTTGCGCTTAACAACGAGCTTAATTTGGCCGAATTGAAACCCTCAACTGAAATATGCACAAACATATTGAAAGAGATTGATGATTCTCTGCTCACTGAAAAAGAGAAGGAAATTGTAGCCACATTGAAAACAAGTGCTTCAACACTTTCTTCCGCTTTGGCTCAGAAAACAGATTCGCTTACTGCCAAAGAACAATTGAAAATCAGGAAAAACATCATGTTGCTAAACAAACAAGTGAGCAAACTGGAAAATTCGGGCAATGTAAATATCTCGCTCAGTAACTTGAAAGAGTTAAAAAGCCAAACTTCAAAAATGAAAAGCCACATTGAATATGCGCCGCTGTGGGTCATCGTCATGATTTCGCTTTCTTTGGGCATAGGTACTATGATAGGTTGGAAACGTATTGTGGTAACATTGGGCGAGAAAATAGGCAAACAACACCTTACCTATGCACAAGGCGCTAGTGCCGAAATGGTGGCTGCAAGCACGATTGGGGTTTCTACTTATTTGGGATTGCCCGTTAGTACCACACAAGTTCTTTCTTCGGCCATAGCGGGTAGCATGGTGGCCAGCAAAGGACTCAAGAACTTGCAGGGCGGTACTGTAAGAAACATTTTTCTGGCTTGGGCTCTTACGCTGCCAGTATGTATCTGCATGTCGGCGCTGTTGTTTGTTTTCCTTAGAGCAGTGCTTTAGCGGCTACGTATAAAAGCGATTTACGCTAACCACCCCAGGCACCATTTGCAGTTTGCGAATAAGCTTGTCGAGCTGCTTGGTATCGTGTACAAACAGCATAACGGTACCTTCAAAAATCCCGTCTTCGGTGTCTATAGTCAGCGAACGGATGTTTACTTTTAGTTCGTTGGAAATTACCCTTGTAATATTGTTCAATATACCCACCCTGTCCGAGCCTTTCACCTTCAAACCTGCTAAAAAGGCCAGCTCATGACTTTCGGTCCACTTGGCTTTTACAATCCTATAGCCATAGTTCGACATAAGTTCGGCTGCATTGGGACAGGTAGTCTGATGTATTTTAATGCCCTCGCTTACTGTCACAAAACCAAAAACTTGGTCGCCGGGAATGGGGTTGCAACATTTGGCAAGGGTATAATCTATTTTGTCCATGCCCTCGCCTATGAGCAACATTTCCTGTTTGTTGCGGTCGGTGGCAATTTTAATTTCTTTGTTTTTGAGTTCTAATAAGGGGTCTTTCTTTTGTTCGCTATTTGTATTGTTGTCGGCCTCGATGGCTGCCTTCAAATCCTTCGGGTCAATGATTTCTTTGGCCACCTTGTAATAAAAATCCAAAGAATTTTTCAGCTTGAAGTAGGACAACAATTTGCCAAGCAATTCTTGCGTCATGGTCACCTTCAGATGCTTCAACTTGCGGTGCACAATTTCTTTTCCATCGTCGGCAATACGTTTTTTGTCGTCTTTCAACCAGTCTTTTATCTTGCTTTTGGCCTTTGTGGTTACGACAAACTTTAGCCAGTCTTCGGTAGGCTTTTGCTTCGAAGAAGTGATAATCTCTATCTGGTCGCCATTGTTCAATACATAGCTAAGTGGCACCAGCTTTTGGTTCACTTTTGCACCCAAGCAATGCGCCCCTATGTGGGTGTGTATTTCGAAAGCAAAATCCAAAGCCGTACTGCCGGCAGGCAATACTTTCAAGTCTCCTTTGGGAGAAAAAGCAAAGACTTCATCAGTAAAAAGATTGGATTTGAATTCATCTACAAAATCGACAGCTGAAAGGTCGTTGCGCTGCAACAGGTCACGCACCTTATTTATCCATAGCTCCAGCCCCCTTTCGCCCTTTGAATCTTTGTCGGTGTTTTCTTTGTATTTCCAGTGGGCGGCATAGCCTTTTTCAGCTATCTCGTCCATACGCAACGTACGAATTTGTACTTCTACCCACTGGCCGGTTTTGCTCATCACAGTAGAATGCAGCGACTCGTAGCCGTTGGAACGAGGAGTGCTAATCCAATCGCGCAAACGATCGGGATTGGGCCTGTAATGATCGGTGACAATAGAATATACCTGCCAACACACCGCTTTTTCATTTTCCAATTCCGTATCGACGATGATTCGAATGGCAAAAAGGTCGTAGATTTGTTCAAAATCGACATTGTTTTGTCTCATCTTGTTCCATATGGAAAAGATAGATTTTGGTCTGCCTTTTATGACATAGTTGATTTTGTGTTTGTTTAGTTCTTGTTCCAAAGGCGCAATAAATTCTCGTATAAACTTGTTGCGGGCCGCCTTGTTCTGCGCCAATTTGTTGGCAATTTCACGATAGGTAACAGGTTCTGAATATTTCAGATACAAATCTTCCAGTTCTGTTTTGATGGCATACAAACCCAGTCGGTGGGCAAGTGGCGAGTATAGGTAAATGGTTTCTGAAGCAATTTTCAACTGCTTGTCGCGCGCCATGCTATCGAGAGTACGCATGTTGTGCAAGCGGTCGGCCAACTTAATGAGAATGACTCGCAAATCGTCCGAAAGGGTAAGCAACATTTTGCGAAAATTCTCGGCTTGTTGCGACATGGTCTTGTCGAAAACACCCGAAATCTTGGTAAGCCCATCGATAATTTTGGCCACTTTGGGACCAAATTCTCTACGAATATCTTCTATCTCTATTTCGGTGTCTTCCACTACATCGTGCAAAAGCGAAGCAATGATTGAAGTAGTGCCTAGGCCTATTTCCTCTACCGCTATTTGGGCTACCGCTATTGGATGTAATATGTAAGGCTCGCCCGATTTGCGTCTCATGCCCTTGTGGGCATCCATCGCCAAGTTGAATGCTTTACGTATCAAAGCACTGTCTCCTTCTTTCAAGATAGGCTTGGCATGGCGCAGTAATTTTCGGTACTGCACCACTATGTTTTTGTTTTCTTCTAAGGTGTCTATTTCATCTACTTGTATCATAGACCTACTCCTTTTGCCATTTCAAAGATTACAGCTTACCAAAATACTAAAATAAGATACAGACTTAAAAGTTTATTTTTCTTTAAATAAACAACAAATCTAAAAGCTATTTCCGTTTCAAAAATATTCTTAGATTTGCAGCCCATTTGCGGATGTGACGAAATTGGTAGACGTACTAGACTTAGGATCTAGCGCCGCGAGGCATGGGGGTTCGAGTCCCTCCATCCGCACAAAACCCAGCCAAAAAGCTGGGTTTATTTTTTAGGAATAGTCCAATCCAAATACATTCGCAAAGGCTGTTTGCATTTTAGACTTCACTTCTTGCATGTCTATTTCCCTTCCCAATTCTTTTTGTATAGAAGTCACCGATTTGTCTTGAATACCGCAAGGCACTATGTGGTTAAAATAACGCAGGTCTGTATTTACATTCAAAGCTAGGCCGTGCATGGTTACCCAACGGCTAGTTTTTACACCCATGGCACATATCTTTACAGGCTGGTCGCTATCGCTATGCACCCATACTCCAGTCAAACCTTTTACACGGTCGGCAATTATGCCAAAAGCTGCACAAGTTTGTATGACTACCTCTTCGAGCGAGCGCATATACAGGTGAATGTCGGTAAAAAAATTTTCAAGGTCGAAAATGGGATACGCTACCAACTGGCCAGGCCCGTGATAGGTGATATCGCCACCTCGATTGCTTGTAAAATACTCAGCACCAATGTTTTTTAAATATTGCGAATCGATAAGCAAGTGGTTGTCTTTCCCGCTTTTACCCAAAGTATATACATGGGAATGTTCGCAAAAAAGTAGATAATTTAGATTATTCGGTGCTAGACCAACCTCGCGCGCAGCCACTTTTGCCTGCACCAATTTCATCAAATATTCTTCCTGTATATCCCATGCCTTCTTGTATGGAACTAGTCCCATATCTAGAAAATGTACCATTTTATTTGGAGAAGAGTAGGCCACTTGATGTAAATTTGTCAAAAATCTTGAATTTTACGAGCTAAAACAACGTGGGTCGATGTATAAATTTTTCGTTAAGCCTATTCTTTTTCTATTCAATCCTGAAAAAGCGCATCATCTAACCTTTGGCATGATTCGTCTTATTTTCAAATTGTCATTTTTCAAATACCTATTCTCGAAATTCTACCGCATAACCGACAAAAAACTGGCAAAAACAGTAGCCGGGCTCAATTTCCCCAATCCTGTGGGTTTGGCCGCAGGAATGGACAAAAATGGCCTTTTGATAAATCAATGGTCGACTATGGGTTTTGGCTTTGTAGAAATTGGCACCGTAACCCCATTGGCACAAGCCGGCAATGAAACACCTCGCCTATTCCGATTGCCAAAAGATAACGCATTGATAAACAGGATGGGATTCAACAATGATGGACAAATTGCGGTTGCAAAAAGACTCGCAAAAAGGCGTAGCCACATTATTGTAGGTGGAAATATTGGCAAAAATAAAATTACCCCAAACGAAGACGCTATCAACGATTATCTGTCTTGCTTCAACTGTTTGTACAATTATGTCCATTATTTTGTTGTAAACGTCAGTTCTCCAAACACTCCAAACCTTAGAGAACTACAAGAAAAAGAACCACTAAAAGAATTACTTTGGGCGCTTCAAAAAGCCAACCATACGAAACCAAAAGAGAAACCCATTTTTTTGAAAATAGCTCCCGACTTGGCTGATTCTCAGTTGGATGACATTGTTGAAATAGTGCAAGAAACCAAAATTGCGGGTGTTATAGCTACCAACACGACCATAAGTCGCGAAGGACTAAAAACCGACCCCAAACTCATAAAACAAATAGGCGCAGGCGGCCTTAGTGGGCAACCCATCAAAAAGCGAAGCACCGAGGTGATACGCTATTTGGCTCAAAAATCTGGAAAATCATTTGCCATCATGGGCGTAGGTGGAATACATTCGGCCGAAGACGCACTGGAAAAACTAGAAGCAGGTGCCGATTTAGTCCAGCTATATACGGGTTTGGTGTACGAAGGGCCTGGTTTGGTTCGAAACATCAACAAGGCGTTGTTGCGCAAACAAGCTCGCCAAAACTAACATCCTCCATCGAATTTTCTGGGAAAAATTGCCTAAATTATACAGGTAGTTAAATCCTTCCCAATTTCTATTCGAAAAGGTATGCCCATCTCGTTTGCCTACAAAATCTGCTTGGCTAATGTTAGCTTGTGTCTATGGGTGGTGTTCGAAAGCACCATTTTAAAAGCACAAGGGGTAAATTTTGTGCGCTTGCAGGAATCGAACGATCTGATTGCTCCCGATAATGGCGACCGCTATTTCACGCAAGGGTTAAAATTGGAAATGATGGCAACGGGTTTCAAAAGTCTATTTAGAAAAGTTGGGCTTAGGCCTTTTTTGGTAAAAATACAAGACGATTCAAGCCACAAAGACCATTATTCGCTTTCCTTTAACCAGTCATTTTACACGCCCGCCAATACACTGGCTGATACGATTATTCCCAACGACAGACCATTTGCTGGCACGCTTTATGTGGCTTTTCGTAACTATTCCGTTAGTGCGGCGAAGCGTTTAACTGTCATAAGCCAGCTTTCAATTGGGATTTTGGGACCAATGGCGGCAGGAAAAGAAATGCAAAATGGAGTGCATTCGCTTTTGTATGGTACCGACCCAAAAAATGCCATAAAAGGTTGGGATTTTCAGTTGCACAACGACATCTACCTTAATTACTTCCTGCATCTGGAAAATGCAATTTTTAGTTCGCAGTTCTTAGAAGCCAACAGTATTTATGAATTCAACTTAGGCACTATGGCCGACGACTTTGGGATTGGAGGCCGAATGAGAATGGGACTCTTCAAAAATTTCTTTGATCCCAACTTGGGCTTCAACACCCGTCAAGAAAAAGAGATGCCTATGAAAAAATACCTGAACAAAACTTCACAGTTGTTCTTGTTTTTCAACCCTGTAACTAAGATGGTGCTGTACAATGCACTGCTTCAAGGTGGCCTTTACAACAATATCGTAGGTACAAAAGAACACAGGCTCTCCGAAAACGAGATATCCCGTTTTGTGGTGCAAGGAAACTACGGATTGGGGGTGATAGTAGGAAGAATTAAATTAGAACTTATTCAATTTTTCACGAGTCGTGAATTTGATGCAGGCTATAGCCACAGTTACGGCGACGTTTCACTTTCTTATAGTTGGTAAACACGGGGATATTACAGCCCCGTGTTTACTTGATTCTAGATTTTGGCCACTTCTAATTTATCCAAATTCTCGAACTGAATGTTATGCTCGGCATCGAGTGTAACCAAAATGTGACTGTCTTTCTTCACTTTTCCTGCCAAAATTTCTTTAGAAAGGGCATTTAAAATCTTATTCTGAATAAGCCTTTTCAATGGTCTTGCACCATACTGAGGGTCGTACCCTTCTTTGGCCAAGTACTCTATGACAATGTCATCGGCTTCGACCACTACCCCACCTTCCAACAAGCGATGTTGTATTTGTTTCCACTGAATGTCCACTATTTGTCGTATTACATTTGGCAGCAAAGGTTTGAACATCACGATATCATCAATCCTATTCAAAAACTCTGGTCTGATCGTCTTTCTCAATAAGGCAAAAACCTCTTCTTTAGTGCGGTCTATAATCTCGAGCTGTTCGAACACATCTTTCTTCTCAAACCCATCAAAATTATCTTGTATAATCATCGCCCCAGCATTGCTGGTCATAATGATGATGGTGTTTTTGAAATTGGCAATACGGCCTTTGTTGTCAGTCAAACGCCCATCGTCCAATACCTGCAATAAGATATTGAATGTGTCGGGGTGTGCTTTTTCAATTTCGTCGAGCAGTACCACCGAATATGGTTTTCTACGTACAGCTTCAGTCAATTGACCACCTTCGTCATAGCCCACATATCCAGGAGGCGCTCCAATAAGGCGGCTTACTGCATGTTTTTCCTGATACTCGCTCATGTCGATACGCACCATGGCGTGTTCGTCGTTGAAGAGATAATCGGCAAGGGCTTTGGCAAGCTCGGTTTTCCCTACACCCGTAGTCCCCAAAAATATGAAAGAGCCAATAGGTCGTTTGGGGTCATGCAATCCAGCTCGACTTCTGCGCACAGCATCCGATATGGCCTGTATGGCTTCTTCCTGACCTGCTACTCTTTTCCCTAATTCTGCCTCCAGATTGAGCAATTTTTCCCTGTCGCTTTGCAACATTTTGCTCACGGGCACACCTGTCCATTTGGCTACCACTTCGGCTATGTCCTCTGAAGTCACTTCTTCTTTCAATAGCGGACTCCCATTTTCGCGCATGTCATTTATTTGCGACTGTAATTCCAACAGTTTAGCCTCGCTTTCTTTTATTTTTCCATAACGTAGCTCGGCCACTTTTCCATAGTCCCCTTGACGCTCCGCTTGGTCTGCTTCCAACTTATACCTTTCTATACTTTCTTTTTCATCCTGAATGGCATGAATGATGGTTTTTTCGCTCTGCCATTTGGCTTTCAATGAATTTCGCTTTTCTGTCAATTCCGATATTTCTTTCGAGAGAGACTGTTCTTTTTCTTGGTCTTGCTCGCGTTTTATGGCTTCTCGCTCTATTTCCAATTGCATTATTTTTCGTTGCACCTCATCCAATTCCTCTGGCAAGGAATCGATTTCAATGCGCAGTTTAGAAGCTGCCTCGTCCATCAAGTCAATGGCTTTGTCGGGTAAAAAACGGTCGCTTATGTAACGGCTGGAAAGTTCCACTGCCGAGATAATGGCCTCGTCTTTGATGCGTACACCGTGGTGCAACTCGTACTTTTCTTTAATACCTCGCAATATGGAAATAGCATCTTGCATGTCAGGCTCGTCGACCATTACCGCCTGAAAACGACGTTCCAGCGCTTTGTCTTTTTCTATGTACTTCTGATATTCTTTCAATGTGGTGGCACCTATGGCATGCAATTCGCCACGAGCTAATGCGGGTTTCAGCAAATTGGCTGCATCCATAGCCGAATCTCCTCCTGCACCTGCGCCTATCAGCGTATGAATCTCGTCAATGAATAAAATGATTTCGCCTTCGGAATCTGTGACTTCTTTGATAACCGATTTTAGCCTTTCCTCAAATTCGCCTTTGTATTTTGCTCCGGCTACGAGCAAGCCCATATCGAGCGAAATAAGGATTTTTGTTTTCAAATTTTCGGGAACGTCGCCGCTCACAATCCTTTGGGCAAGGCCTTCCACAATGGCTGTTTTGCCCACACCTGGCTCCCCAATCAACATGGGATTGTTCTTGGTTCTGCGTGTCAATATTTGCAATACACGCCTTATTTCTTCGTCGCGGCCTATCACA
>JBIKRJ010000265.1:0-2697 GCA_044349205.1 Cytophagales bacterium
GTTTGCTTTGGGTAGCAAATCGGTTGCCTTGAGTTCTAAGAGCCTGTTCTCTCCCTCACATCTTTATAAATCAACGGTGGTATTGATTCTGTCACCCATACTTGTTGAATGACGATGCAAACTTAGCAAATGAATATTTTGTTTGCAACACATTTTTAAAATAAAATTCTGAATTTTTTGTTTTTATACTAAATAAAAGAATATTATACTGTAATTTTTGTTTTTAAAGAAACTAAATTCTAAATCGTAAGCTTAAACAACCAAGCTTTTTTGAAGAATCCCTGCCAATAGCATGAGTTGAAAATAAGGCCCTCAAGTCTTACCTTTGTAGGCTATTTAGGCTTAAAACCACCCAATACCTTTTTATTTTCATTTGCAAATGATGACTTCCAGCGAGATACGCCAAAAATTTCTTGACTTTTTCCGTTCCAAAAAACACCTCATTGTCGATTCGGCACCCATCGTGGTAAAAAACGATCCCACCCTGATGTTTACCAACGCAGGAATGAACCAATTCAAAGATTATTTTTTGGGCAACAAGGAACCAATGGCCACGCGCATCGCCGATACGCAAAAATGCCTTCGTGTCTCTGGAAAACACAACGACTTGGAAGATGTAGGGCACGACACCTACCATCATACCATGTTTGAAATGTTGGGCAACTGGTCTTTTGGGGATTATTTCAAAGAGGAAGCCATTGAATGGGCTTTCGAATTGCTAACCAAAGAATACAAACTCCCCGTTGACCGCCTTTATGCTACTGTTTTTGAAGGCGATGCCAAAGAAAACCTGGCCTTCGACCAAGAAGCTTGGGATATTTGGAAAAAATACCTGCCCGAAAGCCAAATACTAAAGGGAAATAAAAAAGATAATTTTTGGGAAATGGGCGATACAGGCCCTTGTGGCCCTTGTTCGGAAGTGCACTACGACATGCGCCCCGAAGCTGAAGTGAAAGCCAAAATTGGAAGCGAACTGGTAAACAAAGACCACCCGCAAGTCATCGAAATTTGGAACAATGTATTCATCCAATTCAACCGCAAAACAGACGGTTCGTTAGAATCGCTGCCTGCCAAACATGTGGATACTGGTATGGGTTTTGAACGACTGGTGCGTGCCATTCAAGGTAAAACCTCCAACTACGACACCGATGTTTTTACCCCGCTAATCCATTTTATTGAAGACCACTCAAACAAAAAATACGGGATAGACGACAAAACCGATGTGGCCATGCGTGTATTGGCCGACCACGTGCGTGCTGTGGCTTTTGCCATTGGCGACGGTCAATTGCCGTCCAACAACAAGGCCGGTTATGTCATTCGCCGCATATTGCGCCGTGCCGTTCGCTATGCGTACACCTTCTTGGGTATCAAAGAACCTTTTTTTCACAAACTGGTTCCTCTTTTGGCCGAACAATTCCAAGGAGTTTTCCATGAACTTTACCTGCAAAGAGACTTTGTGTCGCGTGTCATACAAGAAGAGGAAATTTCTTTTCTGCGCACTTTAGAAAACGGTCTAAAACGCCTCGACCAAATCATCGAAGGACAACAGTCCAAAACCATCGACGGAAAAATTGTATTTGAACTATACGACACTTTTGGCTTTCCCGTAGACCTGACCGCTCTTATTGCGCGCGAAAACGGCTTTGAAATAGACGAGAAAGGTTTTGAGCAAGAAATGAACATCCAAAAGGAACGCTCTCGCAAGGCAGCCAGCAGCGAAACAGGCGATTGGACCATCCTCAACGACGACGAAACCACTTTCTACGGCTATGACACACTCGAAACGACAGCTCAAATCATCAAATACCGAAAAGTAAAAGACAAGAACAGAGAGTTTTACCAAATTGTGCTAGACAACACCCCCTTTTATGCCGAAAGTGGCGGACAGGTGGGCGACAAAGGCTATATAGAAGCCAGCGGCAACAAAATAGCCGTGCTGGATTCAAAAAAAGAAAACGACCTTTTATATATCTTAACCGATAAACTACCAACCCAACCTGAACTTATATTCAACTGTTCGGTAAACAAAAAAACGCGCCAGCTTACGGCCAATAACCATTCGGCCACCCACCTGTTGCAAGCTGCACTTCGGCAAGTGTTGGGCGACCATGTACAACAAAAAGGTTCTTTGGTAAACGCCGAACTTCTTCGTTTCGACTTTGCGCATTTTGCCAAAATGACCGAAGAGGAAATGGCCAAAGTAGAAAACATCGTCAACCAAAAAATACAAGCTCATATATCCAAAGAAGAAGAACGAAATGTTCCCATAGACCAAGCCCTAAAAAAAGGAGCAACGGCTCTTTTCGGTGAAAAATACGGCGACAATGTTCGGGTCATTTCCTTCGACTCGGTCTTTTCGATTGAATTGTGTGGAGGTACACACGTGAACAATACTTCAGAAATTGGTTTATTCAAAATTATCTCCGAAAGCTCGGTGGCGGCAGGTGTGCGACGCATTGAAGCCGTCACTTCAAGCCGAGCATTGGATTATCTGAACCAAAAAGCCGATGCGCTTGACAAGGCAAGCGAATTGCTGAAAAGCCCAAAAGACATTTTAAAATCGTTGCAAGAATTGCTGGAAGAACGTAATAGCCTCAGCAAAAAACTGGAAGAATACCAAACCGAAAACCTCAACAACCTGCGCAACCAACTCTTTGACAAGGTACAAGACAAAAACGGCCTGCACTTTTTGGCAGA
>JBIKRJ010000077.1:0-10119 GCA_044349205.1 Cytophagales bacterium
TTCTATTTGAATTTTGTGCGAGGCCATTTGGACTACAGCCTTAGTGTGTATCCTTTTGAAGACCAATATGCTTCGGCCATGTACGAGGGTAGGGGCATTACACAGCAGGTGCTCGAGCTCGATTCGGTGCAGAAACAAAGAATATACGATTTTTTAGAATGGAATGCGTTGCCTGAAAACAATCGCTATCTCTACGATTTCTATCTCGACAATTGCTCTTCTCGATTGCGCGATGTGCTACAAAATGCCTGTGGCAAGGCCTTGGTGTACGATTCTAAAATAGCCACGCCCTATTCCTTTCGCGAATGGATGAATTTGTTTTTGGTGCCGCATCCTTGGTCTGCCTTGGGCATGAACATTGGGTTGGGAGCACCTTCCGACAGGCAGACTAATTATTTGACCCAAATGTACTTGCCAATCAATTTGAAATTGGGTATTTCTACGGCCTCGCTCTCGGGGCATGTTTTGACAAAAGGCGAAACGGAAATATTGCCATCTGTTTTGGAAAGTGACATGGAAAGCCACTCAGTGTGGGTTTTTGTGTGCTTGGTGTTTGTATTGGCCATTGTGTTTTGTTTTTCAAAAGGCCGTTTCGCTATTATGCAAAACATTTTCGACCTATTCTTGATGTTATTGGTCTTTTTGCTAGGCATCGTACTTGCCTTGCTTTGGTTTGCGACCAATCATTGGGTATGTGCTTGGAATACCGATTTGCTTTGGGCCAATCCGCTTGTGCTGTCGTATATAGGTTTGTACACTGCTTTGAAAAACAATACAGTGTTGCGCATCTCGAGTTATGCCACGCTGCTGCTTTCTTTTGCTTACTTTACAGTAGCCTACCTGTTGCCCGAAAAGCCACTTTTGGTCTTGTTCCCCTTTATAATGGCATTGCAATTAAGGGTGTATTACCGTTTGCAAAATACCAAAACACCTGCTGCATGAATTTGGATTTAGAGAAAATTACCCGCGAACTTATTGCCAGCTTGAAACTGTCGGCCAATTTCATTCGCGAAGAATACGAGGTTTTTTCATCCGATAAAATAGAAAAGAAAGGAAGATACAACAACCTTGTTTCATACGTTGACAAGCAAGCCGAGCAAATGTTAGTGAAAAACCTTTCACATTTATTGCCCGAGGCTGGGTTTTTGACAGAAGAAAACACCACATCTACAGGAAAGAAAGAATACAATTGGGTGATAGACCCGCTCGACGGCACTACAAATTTTATTCACGGATTGCCCTTGTTTACTACTACTGCTGCCCTAGTGCACCAAAACACCGTATTGGCAGGAGTTACCATCGACCCAATGCGCAACGAGATTTATGCGGCATGGCAGGGGGGAGGTGCTTGGCTAAACGACAAACCCATCAAAGTTTCCAACATCACTAGCATAGAAGACGCACTCGTCATTACCGGTTTTCCATACGATTTGAAAGGGCATACCCCAAAATATTACGCGATCATTCAGGAATTTAGCAATCGATGCCATGGTGTGCGCAGGTTGGGTTCGGCGGCGCTCGACATGGCCTATGTGGCCAGCGGAAGAGCGGAAGCTTTTTTTGAATACAACTTAAACCTTTGGGATATTGCGGCAGGTATTGTGCTAGTGCAGGAGGCAGGTGGTAAAACTACCGATTTTCAAGGTGGCGATGGCTGCATGAACGGCAGTGAAGTGCTATGTGCAGGACTTGCCCATAGACCCATTATGGAAATCATTCAAAACAACTGGTAAATTTGATTTGTTAAAACTCGATAAATAATATGGAATTGCTTTTGGAATTTATGAAACTGGTGTTGCCCGCAGCCATAGTGCTTTTGGCAATGTATCTTACGGTCAAGGCGTTTGTAAACAAAGATTTTGAGCTTGCCCAAAAAGAATTCGAGAAAAAGATAATCGATTACAAAACCGAAACTTCCAAAACCTCCTTGCCTTTAAAAATTCAAGCCTATGAACGCATTTGCCTTTTTTTGGAGCGTATTTCGCTAAACAACTTGATTGTGAGGATAAACGATCCTGCCTACACGGCTGGCCAGTTGCAGCAAAGGCTCAATATGGAAGTGCGCGAAGAATTCAATCACAACTTGTCGCAGCAAATATACATGAGCGACGAGGCTTGGGATTTGGTTAGAACCGCACAAGACGAAATCATTTCGATTGTAAACAAAGCAGCCGAGCAAGTGGACCGTAATGGTCGCGGCATAGACCTGGCAAAGAAAATTTTTGAGGAAATGCTTGAAAGGCAAAGCAACCCCTGCGAAGTAGCCTTGAAGTACTTAAAAGAAGAAATTAGAACGATTCTGTAATACTAGTTCGTACTTCCAGCTCAAAGTTAAAACTAAGAACTAGACACTAGAATCTGAAAATTACGCCACCAATACTTTTTCCACCTCGCTTCTTTGATGTATTTGGTCTTTTGCCTCGTGGTAATACACTATCGACCAAGTGCCATCCGTTTCCTCTACCAAAGCGCTTGAGGATTCCACCCAGTCGCCCGAGTTTAGATAACTGATTCCATCTATGGTTCGCATTTCGGGTTGGTGAATATGCCCGCAAATCACACCTTGACAGCCCTTTGAGCGGGCAAGTTCGGCAAGCTTTTCTTCATAATCCGATATATATTTTACGGCCGTTTTTACCTTCATTTTTATCACCTGAGAAAGCGAATAATAAGGCAAACCTCTTGCTACGCGGTATTGGTTGTACAATTTGTTCAGCCAAAGCAAGAATGTGTAGCCAATATCACCCAATTTGGCAATCCATTTAAGTTGCGTGGTAATCGAATCAAAAATATCGCCATGTACTATGTAGTATTTTTTGTCAAAACTCTCGTACACATAGTCGCGCACTATGCTCAGGTTGCCAATTTTCATGGGCAACACTTGGTCTAAAAAGTCGTCGTGATTGCCTCTGGTGTAAATTACTTCAGTTTTGAATTCGTCCATCATTTTTAAAACCCGTTGAAAAAAACGGGTGTGTTTCCGTTTCCAACTTCCGCTGCGTTTAAGCTGCCATGCGTCTATGATGTCGCCATTCAAAATTAGAAGATCGCATGAATTTTGTTTCAAAAATCGACAAAGTTCTTTCGCCTTGCTTCCCGAAGATCCCAAATGTACATCTGAAACAACTATCGTTTTGTAATGGGTAATAGACATTTTTTTGGTTTTAAACAAAGCTAAAACCCATCTTTTACCTCAACATTACTTCACTATTATTAATGTATGAACTAAACAGAATGGCTTCCAAACACTTGCATTGCATTTCTCCTCTATCTTTGCCTGTCGTCTGACCACTGACCATTGATAACTAAACGCCGATGACTAAATACCGAATCCTTACCCTTTCCGAGCTGCAAGAATTGGAAAAAGAGTTTGTTGAATTTTTGGTTATAAACGGGATTCCGGCCGAAGACTGGGAGCGCATTAAAAAAGAAGAGCCAAAGACTGCTCAGCACACCATCGAAGTTTTCAGCGACGTGGTTTTCGATACTATTCTGAAGAAAATACGCTTTCTTGAAAAGCGAGACACGCATCAATTGCATATTTTTCAGTGTTTGTCAGACCAGCTTGTGCTTGTGGCCATGGAAGCCCCCGCCAGCGAAGACATCGATTTTACCAATCCCGATTTTTTGGCAAGTGCCATGCTTACGCCTCCTGCCGGCATCAAGCTCTACACCACCACCAAGCCTTATCAGCCCAATCGCGAGCAGGAGCTTTTCCAAATGCTGCAAAATGGCTGCCTCATTTCCGACGACAAGTTGTTCAAGGCCTTGTGTTTGGTGTTGAAATAAGGTTGCCCACTTTTTTACGCAGGGTTACTGAGCTTGTCGAAGTATGGTCAATGAGCTTGTCGAAGTGCGGTTACTGAGCTTGTCGAAGTGCGGTTACTGAGCCTGTCGAAGTGCGGTTACTGAGCTTGTCGAAGTGCGGTCTCGACAACTAAAGTTCCATGACGCTTCGATACACTCAGCGTCCGTTTAAAAGGTTACTGAGCGGTCACTTTCAGAGCTAAGATATTGAGAAAATAGGGATACATAGAAGATATTTTCTTGACAGAGACTGGTTTAATAAATTAAATAGGTATTTTTACTCAGTAACCTAATCTCACAAAGACAATGAAATCAAAAATCCGCATAGCCTTGTTATTAACAATTATGGTTTATGGTCTTGAAATGAACGCCCAAACAATTGAGGGCTCAACAATCAAATTAGTCGAGTCTGTAATTGATATAAAGGGAACCCAGCAGGAATTGAATGAAAGAATCAAAAATTGGTTCGGAAAGGCATTCAAAAGTGCCAAAAGCGTGATAACAAGTGAAACACAATCTGCTATTGTAGGCAGATATATTAATGGATTTATTTTTACTGGAAATGTGAATATAGATTGGAACCACTCCATTGAAGTTGATATCAAAGAAAATAAGGTACGATTAAGAATTTGGCTTGTAGATAACAATCCTGTGAATATGTTCTATAACAAACAAGGCGAGCCAAGAAGTATGTATAATAAAGGGTTTAATAAGTTAATAGATGATGCCAAAGCTACAGAAAAGGATTTCAAAGAATATCTTACAAATCAAACAAGGGATGATTGGTAAAATCCTTTATTAGCGCGGAACCAAGTTTTTGAGAAATATATGAAGGTGCGGAAGAAACTTATGCGCTAGTTGTTATAGTAGTAACTGTAGCAGAGGTATAGGATTAATTGAGGGCAATTCCCACCACAAAGCCCAGCCACGGTTTGTTTTGGTATATCCACACCTCTCTGTCGGGGTTCATTAGGTAGTCGTAGCCCACTGCAAGGCCAAAACTCGCCAATTTGGATTCGATAAAGCCGGCAAAACCTGCTTGCAAAATCATGGCGCTGTATTCGTCGGTTCGATTCTGTAGGGTAGTAAATGGGCTAATGAGCGTGGTACCCGGGCCTGCAAAAACTCCAAAATCATAGCCAAAGGCATTTATTTTGGTTTGTATTTTGCCTAGAGGGTCTTTTCTGCCGCGCACACGATACGAGTCGTGCCTCCAACCTGCATACAAGGCAATATTAAAATCGGTTGTCAATTGGCCAGGAAGTCCGTGTACAGAAGGGCGGTATTTCATGACCACAGACGTGATGTCCACATCCAAACTTTGTTTCTTCAGCACAATTTGCTGGCGAGGCATACTGTCGGGTTGTGGAAGCCCTGCGCTCCAAATTTCTTTGAGGTTTTTGGGTGCATAGGCCACTATTTTTTCATCTGTTACTTCCAGATACACTTTTTGGCTTTCCCCTTTTTTCGATTTTATTTGGTAATAGCCATTCTGCAAACCATGGCTCGATACTTTTTCTAAGGTATTGCACGAGGGAAGCAAATATAGGGCAGCCAACAGCAAGAAGAGATATTTACAGTCGGGAAGCATATTGTCAATATAGATAAAATCGTCAATTTATCTTCGTGACTTTTGTTTTTAATCATTTACAGTATAGTTCGAAGTTCATAGATCGTTTTTGGTGTGCGGCTGCCCCCAACTTTAAAACTTTGAACTACTACTAAGTAAAATATATAAAGCAAGCTTGCTTTTCATAATTTATTACATTTAATACAAATTTTTCTTAAATCTAAATCTAATTAATACAAAACAAGGATATGAAATTCTTGGTTTATAAAAGCCATCATTAAGTACAAAATGTCAACTACTTTATCGTGCAAAAAGCCTTTGCTATGTTTTTGTTATCGTCTGGTACAATACTCCCCAAAATTAAGACCAAAAGGTTAGCTTGCTAAGTTAAAAATAGTGGTTGGATTATGGGTTTCTGTGGTCATGTTTTCGGACATGGATTTGTTGAAGAATTTACAAAAGTTTACAGATTTAATGCCTGTTTAAACCCTTTTAGTTTGTTTAAAATGTTTAAACCATGTTTAAACCAAACAAAAAAGCAGTTACAATTTAATGTAACTGCTTGATATTGAGGGTGGGCCCACCTGGGCTCGAACCAGGGACCACCTGATTATGAGTCAGGTGCTCTAACCAGCTGAGCTATAGGCCCTCAGCTTTTAACGGGTTGCAAAGATACTTATTTCGCTATTCCACGCAAAAAATAGAACCGCTATAAAGTATAAAAATCGGTTTTTTCGGTACTTACTACTTTTACTACGCCCATTCGTACCAGATCAACTAATATTTTTTGTGCTCGCCACCGCCCAATATTGGCCAAACGGCAAAATTCTTTCAGTGTTACACGTGCTGTTTTTTCCAGATGCGAAAGCAATATCTTTTCGGCAGTGCCATAGGTAAGTTTACTGGCTTCGCCTGTGGCATCACGGCGCATGACGTCCAGCATCACTTTACTGGCCAACAAACATTGGTCGTGCACGCGCAGGTAAGCCCACCATTTGCCTTGTTCGTCTTTGGCGCAATGTGGTTTTTGCTCACTTTGGGGTATTTCGGCAATCAAAATGTTTCGCCCCAAATATTCTTGTATTTCAAAACGGATTTGGATTTCAGGCTTACAATGCAAGGCGGCCGACATCTCCAACACATATTTTTCTTCTTCTGGCTGTATTTTGGCAGGCGAACCGTTGTCTTTAATGCCCACCAGCAGCACACCCCCTTTGGTATTGGCAAAGGCACTCAGTGTTTTGGCAATCTTTTGTGCACTTGTAATGGTTTGTTTAAAATCCAATCGTTCGCCCTCGCCTTTGGCGATCAATTCTTTTAATGAAAAGTGGCTATATCGGCTGTTGGGCATGGAAATATGTTTCGACATTGTTCATTAAACAAATTAAAACATGTTTTGGATTTAAAAGAGGAAGAAAAAAATCAAAATGTGTTGGGGCATCCTTTTTACATTCCAAAATATTGATTGCATACCCAAAGCCTTGCCTATATCGTTGTTAATTCCGCCTTTATATGCTATACTTGGTATTGTTTACGAATCAAATGATTGAAGCAAACCAACCCATCGGAATTTTTGACAGTGGCATAGGAGGCCTTACGGTGGCCTATGCGGTGCGTCAAGCTTTGCCCAACGAGCAAATCATATATTTTGGCGATACTGCCCATTTGCCCTATGGCGACAAATCGACGGCGGCTATTCAGGCGTACTCGGTTAAAATTTGTGATGTGCTTTTGAAGCAAAACTGCAAAGTGATACTGATTGCCTGCAATTCGGCCTCGGCAGCGGCTTACGAACTTGTAAAAGCTTATGTGGGTACTAAGGCTACCGTTATGAATGTGATAGACCCTGTCATTCAGTATTTGGCAGCACACCACAACGGTACTAGGGTAGGGCTCATAGGCACTCGTCGCACTATTAGCTCAAATATTTACAAAAAGCGTGTCGATGAACTCAATTTGCACATCGACCTTCAGTCTATGGCCACTCCTTTGTTGGCACCCATGATAGAGGAAGGATTTTTCAACAACACCATCAAAACGGTTTTGGTCAACGAATATCTTTCGTCGGAAAAACTGAAAGGAATCCAATCCTTAATTTTGGGCTGTACGCATTACCCTCTCATCAAAAAAGAGATTGATGCTTTTTATGAAGGTAAAGTGCAGGTAATAGACTCGAGCGAGATTGTGGCACTGGCTTTGAAACAGTTATTGACCGAAAAAGGCTGGTTGAATACCGAACCTAAGCCGGTCGACAAGTTTTTTGTGTCCGATTTCACGCGCTCTTTTGTCGAATCGACCAATATTTTTTTTCGTCAGAAGGTGCAATTGGAGTATTACCCTATTTGGGAGTGAGATTCGGAGTTCGCAGTTCAGAGTTCGGAGTTTAGGGTTCGGAGTTTAGAGTTCAGAGTTTAGAGTTCAGAGTTTAGAGTTTAGAGTTTTTTGTTCCTTTATTATGGTGCTTTGTTTTGCTACTCAAAATCGACACAAGTTGCAGGAGATTCAGGCGATGCTTCCCGCAGGTATTACGTTGATGACGCCTGCCGAATTGGGTTGTATGGAGGAATTGCCCGAAACGCAGCTCACCTTGGAGGGAAATTCGGCGCAAAAAGCGGATTATCTTTTTGAAAACTACCAAGTAGATTGTTTTGCCGACGATACCGGATTGGAAATAGAAGCCTTGAACGGGGCTCCTGGAGTATTTTCAGCCATGTATGCCTGCAAGGAAAAGAATGCGGAGGCCAATATGAAGTTGGTATTGGAAAACTTACGCAATCAAAACAATCGAAAAGCAAGGTTTCGTACGGTCATTACCTTGGTACTAAATGGTCGAAAAGAAATATTTGAAGGAATATTGGAAGGGGAAATCTTGCAAAAACCAATAGGCACCCACGGATTTGGCTACGATCCTATATTTATGCCCAAGGGTTTTACCCAAACTTTAGCCGAAATGACGATGGAAGAAAAGAACAAAATCAGCCATCGCAGTCTTGCATTTAAAAAGCTCCGCGAATTTTTGGCACCAATTGTTTCTTGATTTTGTATTTATTGGGTAGATTTAAAATCTGCTCGATTTTGTAAAGTAAAAAAATGATTGAGACGCTCGCAGATTTGTTTTCAGTTACTGCCCTGAGCATGTTCAAGTTTTTCTTGGCGCCATTTTTGGGTGCAGAAGAAGGCTTGCATTTTTTCAGCACCTTTTGGGCTTGTGTAGTAGGCATGAACTTGAGTGTGTTTGTGTTCTCTTTTTTTGGCGACAGCATCAAAGGCTTTATTATCAAAAAGTTTTATTCAAAAAACCGTAAGATATTTACTCCTACCAACAGACGAATAGTCTCTATTTGGCAAAAATATGGTCTTTTTGGGGTGGCTTTGCTCACACCGCCCCTGCTCACACCGCCTGTGGGTACGCTTGTGGCTAGTGGTTTTGGCGAGGAAAAGAAAAAAATATTCCTCTACATGTTTATCAGCTCTATTCTTTGGGGATTGATATTGTGCTATGCCTCTTATGGTTTGAAAGAGGAAATAGAGGTAATAAAAGAATTTCTTTCGGTC
This sequence comes from Cytophagales bacterium, assembly GCA_044349205.1. Lineage (GTDB taxonomy): Bacteria > Bacteroidota > Bacteroidia > Cytophagales > UBA9547 > UBA9547. The sequence continues at coordinate 8,933 of JBIKRJ010000077.1, forward strand.
GTCATTCGTTCAACGGCAAATTCCACCCAGCGCATTTTTATTTTGTAAGCACCAAATCCATAGGGTTATTTTCTTTTGAACACCAGCGGTCCGCGGTTGCCTATGCTGTCTTGGTATTCGCCACGCAGTGTTTGGCCATCGTCCGAAATGTGCAGCAAATGAGTCCCCGTAGTGGCCCATCCAGGTATGGGCAAAGTCACAGTGACGTCTATCTTTATTTGGTTGCCGTTGCGCTTTCCAATGCCATGTTCCACCATAGGTTTTCCTTTGAATTCCAGGTAATGGCAGGTGTGCACTTCTCCTTCTTTTTCGGAAACAATTAGGAAGCAGTTTTGAAAACTCGTCGAATTGCTGTCGGACCACAAACCCGAAATACTACCCGAGTAGGGTGCCGACTGCCCCATAGCCGAAAAGAATGAAATGGAAAGGAGGAGAGAAGTGAAAATCATTTTCATAATAGGTGAATATAATTTTATGTATAAACGGATTTTTGAACGGTACAGCAGGCAAATGTAAAAGATGCAATTTATAGAAAACGGAATGTAAAGAACAGCTTGCCATATTCTGCATTTTTGGGGAAAAATAAACTACAGATGGAAGCAAAAAAGAGATTGGGGATTTGGATGGATCATTCTCGTGCCCACATTATTGAATACAACGGTCATCCTGAAGAAAAAGAGATAGTATATTCTTCTTTTACACCCAAAAGGAAAAGCGAAGTGTTGCATCGCAGTGAGTTTATCATGCACCACAAAGAACAAGGCGAGCAAGGTTCTTTTTATGAAAAAATAGGCGAGGTAATAAAGGATTACGACCAAGTGGTACTTTTTGGCCCTACCGATGCCAAGCTCGAGTTGATGAACATGATAAAGCAAGACTCGCATTTCGACCATGTAAAAATAGAAGCATTGCCAGCCGACAAAATTACTACAAGCGAAAAATATGCCTTGTTGAACGAGTATTTCGCCAAAGCTTAGCGATACTGAAAGGGCAAATGTTGCTTTTTACGACAGAAATAACTTTCTGTTTTTCTTGAAGAGTTTTTTTAAAAAATTAGAAAATATATCTGTAAAATATATAAAATCAAGCACTTATCTGGTTTATTTTTTTTTTTTTTGCAACGCTTTTGCAACGCTTTTGCAAAGCAAGTTGTTTCAATAAAAAAGCAATGGGTGGCAAACCTAAAT
>JBIKRJ010000078.1:0-10118 GCA_044349205.1 Cytophagales bacterium
TCCTTTGCCACAGGCTATGTCGCCACTTGTTTTTTTGTCGTAAAATGGCGACTGGGTATCGTGAATTACATCGGTACAGATGGCTACATCGGGTTTCAATCGTTGAGCAATCATTTCGGCACCACGCAAACCTATTTCTTCTTGAACAGCATTCACCACGTAAAGCGTGTAGGGAAGCCTTACCTTGTTTTCCTTTAGCTGTCGGACTACTTCAGCAATCATAAAGCCTCCTATGCGATTGTCGAGAGCACGACCTACATAATATTTTTCATTCATCACAAAAAAATCGGCATCGAAGGTAACGACAGTGCCCACATTGATACCTTTGGCCAATACTTCCTCTTTTTTGGCGCAACCACAATCGATGCAGATATTTTTGATGGTAGGAATGGGTTCTTTTTCACTTTCCCGCACGTGTATAGCCGGCCAACCAAAAACCCCTTTCACAATGCTATTTTTGGTGTGGATGTTTACACGCATAGAAGGGGCTATTTGATGGTCAGAGCCTCCATTTCGCCTTACGTATAAGTAGCCGTCCTCTGTTATGTAGTTTACAAACCAAGAAATTTCGTCGGCATGGGCTTCAATCACTACCTTGTAGTCTTGCCCAGGATTTACAACCCCAACGGCAGTGCCGTAAGCATCGGTTATTTGTTCGTCGATATAGGGCTTTATGTAGTCGAGCCAAAGTCGCTGGCCACTGGTTTCAAAACCTGTGGGCGAGGCGTTGTTTAGGTATGTTTCTAGAAATTTTAGGCTAGCGTCGTTCATAAGCGTTCGGATTAAAACTGAGGACAAATATAATTTCTTCGCATGGCTTTATCCGATAAATTTACGATTAAGAATACAGCATTTTAAAACGCTGTATCTTGCGCAAAATTCAGCATCATGAAAGTCATCATCATCAATGGCCCCAATTTGAACCTGCTTGGGAAAAGAGAAACCGATATTTATGGCAAAAAAAGTTTCGACGAGTTTTTCCCCGAGCTGAAAAACAAATTTCCTCAGTTGGAACTTTCCTATTTTCAATCGAACGTAGAAGGGGAATTGATAGACAAATTGCATGAAGTTGGTTTCAGCTATGATGGCATCATAGTGAATATGGGTGCCTATACCCATACTTCCATTGCCTTGAGCGATGCCATAGCGGCCATCAAAACACCTGTTGTAGAAGTACACATTTCCAACATCCATGCTAGGGAAGAATTCCGGCATAAAAGTTTTACGGCTGCCAAAGCAAAAGCCTGCTTAACTGGTTTTGGGTTATATGGCTATGAAATGGCCTTGCAGTATTTCCTACAATCCCAATAGGTTTTGCCTAATCGGGATTTAGCAGCAATGCCCAACAGTTTAAATATTTCGCCTAGCTGTTTGGAGTATTCGTACCCAAATCCTATATTTGCAGCCCTTTAAAAAAGCAAGGCATGAAAAGGACATATCAACCCTCGAACCGTAAAAGAAGAAACAAACACGGTTTCCGTGAGCGCATGTCGACCGTAGGTGGTCGCAATGTCATTAGGGCAAGACGTGCCAGAGGAAGAAAAAAATTGTCGGTTTCTAGTGAAAAACGCCATAAGGCCTAATTAATGGCTGGCGAAAAAAAAAACTAATCCGTAAAAATAGCCTTTCAGGAAAAAGTCGGATTGATTCGGTTTTCTTGAAAGGCTCACATTTTTTTATATACCCCTTCCGTTTCAAGTTTCTATCCACAAAAGAAACTTCAACACCTGAAAAACTTGTCCTGTTTTCGGTAAGTAAGCGCAACTTCAAAAAAGCCACCACACGGAACCTAATTAAAAGGCGAATGCGCGAAGCCTACCGCCTAAATCAAACATTCCTTGTTACAAATGAAAAACTGCATTTGGCGATGATTTATTCAGCCAAAGAAGCCCTAGATTTTCGTTTTATAGAAGAAAAACTAATTTTAGGTTTGAAACGTTTATCGGAAAAGCTTTCTACTCCCTCTGTATCATGATGATTCGCAAAAAAATGAAATGGCTATCGATAGGAATTGCCTCCATTTCGCTCATTTCTCTTTTTTCATTTACCAACGGCGACAACAAGTTTTTTGAAATAGCCAAAAGCATCGACATCTTCACTACGATGTATAAAGAGGTAAATTCGTACTATGTCGACGAGGTAAATCCCACCAAATTCATGAAAACGGGTATCGATGCCATGCTCGAATCGCTCGATCCCTATACCAACTACATACCCGAAGACGAGATTGAAGACTACCGCACCATTACCACAGGACAATATGCGGGTGTGGGCGCTGTTATAGGCAAAAGAGGAGAAAAAACCATCATTCTGATGCCATATGAGAATTTTCCAGCACACAAGTCAGGCCTAAAAATAGGCGACGAACTAATAGAAGTGGATGGAATTTCTGTTAAAAGCAAAGGCACAAGCGAAGTAAGTAAACTGCTGAAGGGAGCCGCAGGTACCGAAGTAAAAGTAACCTATCGCCGCTACGGTCAAAAAGAAAACACACAAGTAGTGCTTACCCGCGAAAAAATTAAGGTGGAAAACATTCCCTACTACGGCATGCTAAACAATGACGTAGGCTATTTGCACCTCACCGATTTTACTTCCTCGGCATCGAAAGACATAAAAAATGCGCTGCAAAAAATGAAAGAACAAGGCGCTAAAAAACTTGTCTTCGACTTGCGCGACAATCCTGGCGGGCTGCTAAACGAAGCCATCGCCATTGCCAATATCTTCATTCCGAAAGACAAAGAAATTGTAAGTACAAAAGGAAAAGTATCGGAATGGAACAAAACCTACATGTCGCTCGATGCGCCTTTTGATACTGAAATGCCCGTAATTGTCCTGACAAGCGGCCGTAGTGCCTCGGCTTCCGAAATTGTGTCGGGAGTGTTGCAAGACTACGATCGTGGTGTGCTCATCGGACAAAAAACATTTGGAAAAGGATTGGTGCAGGCCACAAGACCTTTGTCTTTCAATTCAGAACTGAAAATTACTACGGCCAAATATTACACACCAAGTGGTCGTTGCATACAAGCCATCGACTATTCCCACAGAAAAGAAGATGGTTCTGTTACTAAATTTGCCGATTCGCTCAGAAAAGAATTTAAAACATTGGTGCATGGCCGCAAGGTATACGATGGTGCTGGCATAACCCCCGACATTGAAATAGAAAGACCTGTTTTTGCTCCAATTACCCAAAGCCTCGCCGAAAAGTCACTCATTTTTGACTATGCCACATTGTATTCGACCGAACACAAAAGCATAGCTTCCGCTCGAGAATTCAAACTGTCGGACGAAGAATACAACAAGTTTGTTTCATGGTTAAAAGACAAAGAGTATGACTACACCACCAAAGTGGAAACCAGCATCGACGAACTGACCAAAAACGCAAAAAAAGAAAAGTATTTCGATGGCGTGAAAGAGAAAATAGAAGCCCTTAAAAATGAGATCAAACACAACAAAGAACACGATATAGTGAAGTTCAAGGACGAGATAAAACAAGTGCTCGAAAGTGAAATTGTAACACGCTACTATTTGCAAAAAGGTGCCGTTGAATATTCTTTCAATGTGGACTCAGACGTCAAAGAGGCCCTTCGGCTTTTTTCCAATATGGACGATTACCACAAAATATTGAAGGGGACAAAATAATTGTTACGAGTTGCGGGCTTTGAGTTGTGAGTAGAATTTAGCAGCAATCTGTATGGAAAACACCCACAATCCACAAAACGCAACCAACAACCTAATACTGTCGGTCGATACCTCTACCAAAGTCTGCTCGGTGGCAATACATGAAAACGGATTGTTGTTGGCGAATGCTGAAAGATTCGAAGAAAACTCTCACGCCGAACGATTGGCTTTGCTTATTAAAGAGGCCTGCAATATTGCCAAATTGAAACTCGAGCAATTAGATGCTTTTGCATTGGCCAAAGGGCCAGGCTCTTACACTGGCTTGCGCATTGGCTCATCTTCGCTGAAAGGACTTTGTTTCGCTTTGGACAAGCCCTTGATAACGCTCAGCACCTTGCGCATTATGGCCGAAGGAATATTTCAGATGGTAGATGATGACACTTTGGTTTGCCCCATGATAGATGCAAGGCGTATGGAAGTGTACACCGCTGTGTACGATGCCAAAGGAAATACTATACTGCCCGAACAAGCCATGATTGTGGATGAAAACAGTTTTTTAGCTTTATTATCCCAAAACAAAATCCTATTTGGTGGAAACGGGGCTGAAAAATGTAAACCCATATTTTCTAGTAAAAATGCCCTGTTTGCATCAGATTGTCACCCTCTTGCCAAAAACATGGGGCAATTGGCTTTCCATTCCTACAAGGCAAATCAGTTTGCCGATTTGGCATATTTCGAACCCGAGTACTTGAAAGAGTTTTACACGACAGCCAGAACAAAAAGCTAAAACAAAAAAACATGTATTAGCACTTTTAAAAGTGGTTACACATCCACTCTTGCATATTTGGCATTCTTCTCGATAAACTCTCTGCGTGGTGGAACTTCATCGCCCATAAGCATCGAAAACAAATGGTCGGCCTCGGCAGCTGAATCGACAGTTACCACTTTAAGCGTTCGTGTTTCGGGATTCATGGTGGTTTCCCAAAGTTGTTCTGGGTTCATTTCGCCCAAACCTTTATAGCGCTGAATGCCTACATTTTCTTCTTTACCATCTTTGGCCAATTCGCGTACAGCTTGTTCGCGTTGTTGTTCGGTCCAACAATAGCGCATTTCCTTGCCTTTCTTTACTTGGTACAAAGGCGGCTGTGCAATGTAGATATAGCCTTTGTCTATCAAATCCTTCATGTAGCGATAAAAGAAGGTTAGGATAAGCGTACGGATGTGGCTACCGTCCACATCGGCATCGGTCATGATAATGATTTTGTGGTAACGAAGCTTTTCAATGTTCAAGGCGCGATTGTCGTCGTCGCGACCGAAACGCACACCCAAAGCTGTAATCATGTTGCGGATCTCTTCGTTTTCGTAAATCCTATGTTCTTGTGCTTTTTCTACGTTCAATATTTTTCCGCGCAATGGCAAAATGGCTTGAAAAGCACGGCTGCGCCCTTGTTTGGCAGAACCTCCAGCAGAATCACCCTCCACAAGGTACAATTCGCAAATGGCAGGGTCGCTTTCCGAGCAATCAGCAAGTTTTCCTGGCAAACCAGTTCCCGAAAGAACACTTTTGCGTTGCACCATTTCCCTGGCTTTGCGCGCCGCCTGACGGGCTTGTGCTGCCAAAATCACTTTGCCGACAATAAGTTTTGCTTCTCTTGGGTTTTCTTCCAAGTATAAGGCAAGCATTTCGCCCACGACCACGTCCACAGCACCCATTACTTCGTTGTTACCCAACTTGGTCTTGGTCTGCCCTTCAAACTGTGGCTCTTGCACTTTTACCGAAATAACCGCGGTAAGCCCTTCGCGAAAATCGTCGCCTGTTATTTCTACTTTGGCTTTTTCGAGTAAGCCCGATTTGTCGGCATACGCCTTCAAGGTACGGGTCAAAGCCCTGCGAAAACCAGCTACATGGGTTCCTCCCTCGTGCGTGTTGATGTTGTTTACATACGACACCACATTTTCTTGATACGATGTATTGTAGCTAATGGCTACTTCGACAGGTACCGGTGGTTTGTCGTTTTCGACATACAGTGGCTCGGGAATGAGTATTTCTTTGGTATCGTCCAAATACCCAACAAACTCCTTGAGTCCGCCCTCTGAGAAAAACAACTCATTACGAGGTTGGCCTTTTTCATCCAATTCGCGTAAGTCGGTTAAATGAATAGATATTCCCTTGTTTAGATACGAAAGTTCGCGTAAGCGCGTAGCCACTGTTTCGTATTTATATTCGGTGGTAGTAAAAATGGAATCGTCGGGCTGAAAAGTAACAGTCGTACCCCTTTTTTCAGTAGTCCCTACAACTTTTACAGAATATAGGGGAGCCCCCTTGGAGTATTCTTGTTCCCAGATTTTACCCTCGCGGTACACATTTACTTTCAAATGGGTGGAAAGGGCATTTACACAGGAAACACCGACACCGTGCAAACCACCCGACACTTTGTAAGAGTCTTTGTCAAATTTACCACCTGCGTGTAGTACGGTGAGCACCACCTCCAAAGCCGATCGGCCTTCTTTGGCGTGCATGTCAGTAGGAATACCACGACCGTTATCTTCGACCGTGACAGAATTATTTTCGTTGATGGTGACTTTGATGGTGTCGCAATGCCCTGCAAGCGCTTCGTCGATGGAGTTGTCTACAACCTCCCAAACCAAATGGTGGAGACCTTTCACGCCTATGTCTCCTATGTACATGGCAGGTCTTTTTCTTACTGCCTCTAATCCTTCTAGAACTTGAATACTATCTGCCGAATATCCTTTGATTTCTTCTTTGCTTTCGCTCATTAAAATGTTTTTTAATCAGGTAAAAATAAGGAAAAAAAGCATGGGAAACAATTGTTGTCAACGGCCAGTAAATTGGGCTTGCCGCTTTTCCAAAAAAGCTATTGTTCCTTCTTTGAAATCGTTGGAGGCGGTGCAATTTGAAAAATTTTGGGCTTCTGTTTCGTAGCCATCGGGATGCATCGCTTTGTTGGCTGCCGCAATAGTTTGCGCCACCGCAATGGGCGGCTTTGCCACTATCTTAGCCAATAGCTTTTGGGCAAAAGGAAGTAATTCTGCTTGTGATACCACATAGTTGACCAAACCAATCTCTAAGGCTTTTTGGGCATCTATTTTGTCGGCGGTGAGCATCATTTCCAAGGCAATGCCTTTGCCTACCAATTTTGTCAAGCGTTGTGTGCCGCCATATCCAGGAATAATGCCCAAATTGATTTCGGGTTGAGCAAAAAAGGCATTTTCGGAGGCAATTCTCATATGACACGCCAATGCCAGTTCACAACCACCCCCAAATGCAAACCCGTTTACTGCGGCAAGCACGGGCTTGGTACAATTTTCAATCTGAAAAAAAATGTCTTGCCCTTTCTTGGAGAGCATTTTTCCGACAGGCCCGTCTATTTCCAAAAATTCACCAATATCGGCACCTGCCACAAAAGACCTATCGCCATCGCCTGTTACTATCACGGCTCTTATTTTTTCATTTTCTTCAACCCATTTGAAACAAACCGATATTTCGTCCATCGTGGCTTGGTTCAATGCATTTAGCTTCTCGGGTCGAGAAACCGTCAAAATCAAAATTGAATCTTGTATTTGGGTTTTTAGCTGTTTAAAGTCCATTTGAAGGTGTTTTGGAATGTAAGTTAAGATTTTGAAAACATTGTAAAAAGAAAAGGGGAGAACCAATTGGTTCTCCCCTTTTCAAAAGGCTTATGATGTTACTCTATTGTTTCACAAACTGTTTCACCATCACTTCACCATTTTGTGAAATGGCGATTAGGTACATACCGGCAGATAGTGACGATACATCGACAGAACCTGCATCTTGCACTGTTTTCTCTAAAAGGGTAATTCCCGATAGATTTTTGATTTGCAAGTTGGCTGTACCTTTTACTTCTACATTCAGTGTGGTAGATGTAAGGGTTGGGTACACACGCAATACCCCTACATAATCTTGGTCGCGCAAACTTGTCACAGTTGGTGCAACGGTTTTACAAGTTTGGGTTGACGTACCGCAAGTATTGGTCACAGTCAAACAAGCATTGTACGAACCAGCCGAAGGATAGGTATGGCTAGCCGTAATGCCAGATGCCGTGTTGTTGGAAACATCACCGAACGTCCAAGCATAGGTAGTGGTAGCTGCAGGTGTCAAATTGAATGTGGCCGTAAAATCAGCTTTAAAGCTCGGGCTCAAAACAAAAGTGAAGTTGGATGTAGGCTTGGGCGTAATGACCAGGTTGATGGTTGTATCTACTTTTCCACAATCGTTGTAAGCCTCTATTTTGAATGGCCCAGTAGTGCTAAACGTAATGTTACGAGTAGTAGCAGTATCGGCAGGAAGTATTCCAGCTTTGCTTACTAAAGCACCGGTAGGTGGGAACCATCCGTAACCACTTTTCTCATACGCATTCAATACAGGCTCGATAACAAATTTTTGTGTAGCGCCTTCACATCCTGTAGCCGCACCAGTTGCCACTTTTACTTTGCCTAACAAACGGTTACAGTTGATTGTAACGGTTTGTGTAGCCGTTTTAGAAGTACCACAAACGGTATCTTCTACTGTAAGTGAAGCAGTGAATTGCTTGGGTATAGTGGTAGCCGCTGTTTTGTAGTTGTGGTAACCCAATTCCCATTTGGTAGAACCTGGTAGGTCGTTGGCAGGGTCGCCGTAATTCCAAGTAAACTTGTTGAAACTAGTTGAGGTGTTGATGAACCTTGCCTCGTAGTTGTTTTGATCAACCGTGAAACTTGCCGTGGTGTTGCTTGTACTTACATCGACTGTATCGCGCAATGTACCACCTTGGTTGATAAGTTCTACGATGTAACGGCCCGCACCCAAAGCTGGTGAGGTGAAACCCGTACCCAAAATGGTGCTTCCATTACTGCCATACCAGCGTACTTGTTCGGCCGTACAAGCAAGAGCAGTGATGGTGGTAGTAGTGCTACAAGCCGTCACTTTTTTGTTCCATGAAGAAACAGGCACATAGGTTACGCCATCTCCGCTTGGGTTTTCATATACCAATAGTCCGTCTTTGTCCACTTTTCTGTTGAACTGAGGACCAGGCAAGCTTTTGCCACCAATTACAATCCAATCGATATCGACGGTCACAGGAGATGCTGCTGTCGCAATAGTAGCGTTGTTTTCGTAAGGGAAAAACTGAATGGCATTGATTTTAGTAAAATCAACTGGGAAACTTGGGTTTAATGCATCTTTATAACCCACCATATTGTTGGTAAAATCCAAATTGACAGTGGTATAGGTATTGGCAACCAAATCAACCATGATACGATTGGTTGTCAATACTTTGTCGTTGAATCCAACTCCAATTTTCATGGTTTTGGTAGCCCTAAGTCTGATACTCACAAACGGAACTGCTTTTATATCCAAGGGATAAGCAAAACCACCTACACCAGCGGGGTCTCTCAAATTGATACCAAAAGGATTGTATTGAACACCTGTACCGCCAGTAAGTACCACTTGATACAAACCGCAGGGCATGTTGCTACACACAGGTGGGTTACCCGCTATTTTATCGGAAGCAGAACACCATGTAACAGGATAGTTTTGATAACCTCCACCTTCGGCCTTCCATATTTCAGCAATAGAATAATCGTTGAAATCGTCTGCAACCCAACCTTTTCCACCACCTACGGTTACTACCCTAGACTTGGAGTTGGTTCCAGCACAACCTAAAGAAACGTTATCGGCAGTTAAACGCACCTCCCAAGAACCTGTCGCAAAAGTTTGGGTAGGATTGGCAACCGTCGAGGTAGTGAAGGCCGTAAATGCTCCAGCGGGAGGATTTACACTTTTACGATACTCCCATTTATATCCAGTAGCGCCTGTAGAAGTATTGGTAAAGTTTACTGCAGCTGCCACCGTGTTGAAAGAGAAATCGGCTGTAACGGCTGCTGGCAATACTTCCACGCTGCTACGGCGAGTACAAGTACCTTGTTTTACCACTACTTCATAAATACCAGGGGTAGTGGCAGAATAGGTTTTTCCGCTTGCTCCCGATATTACATTGCCATTCAATTTCCATGAATAGGTTACATTGGCAGCAGTGGTGATTTTTGAGTCCAATTGTTGTGGAGAGCCCTTGCAAAGAGAAACTGTGCTACCCAAATCTGGAGGTGTACATTGGTCGGGGGGAGGAAGGTAGAAGTTGCCCGTCATTACAAACTGGCTAATCACTTTGAACGAAGCATTGAAATATTCGCCGAAGCCTGGATTGGTATTTTTATTTACTGTGTAGCCATTGTCCACAAAGGCTTGGTATTGGGCTTCTGTTTTTAATGGATAAGTGGAAATAGCGGGTAAATTGGCTGTGGCTTCGGTAGGGCTAGCGGCCATGGCTGCCATAGCAAAACAACCCACGAAAGTGTTGTTTTTGTATGGATTCAACTTATTGCCATTTAGGTCATATTTAGCTCCTACTGTATTCAGGTCACCATTGGTACTTTTGATAGCCCAGTTGGTGAAACGAGTGCAATATTTTTGACCAAGAGCG